>JBEBUV010000001.1:0-172364 GCA_040393085.1 Pedobacter hiemivivus
GAAAGCTTGAAAAACTGTTGAAACAGGTTTTCTGATGAGCATTTGTGTTTCTACTATCGGAAAATTGTCTTTTTTCATGTTGCTGCTTTTTTATATTCAATAGTTTAAAAGATCACCTTTTTTTATTTTCCACCCTATGTTTTGGATTGAATCCTAAAATTAAGAAATAATTATACGGTTTATATAATTTTCTATCTTTGAATGAACAAGTGTGGATAACTCCAAACTAGAGATCGGTTATATCCTTAAGGAAGTATATTCGGGAAAGGGTATGGCAGCATGATTTACAATTCAAGAAATTCGATCAGCTCTATTGCAGCAATCCGACCGGCACGATTGGCGCCAATTGTAGACGCTGACGGACCGTAGCCTGTTAAGTGGATACGCGGATCATTAGCAACTTGTGTGGCTAATTTTCCATAGTCACTCTTATGGGACGAATAATCGGAAGTCCAAAGGCTTTCTCATATTGTTCATAATATTTGGGAATTGCAATATTCGCTTGTAATTCTGTTTCCTTAGTATTTACAGCATCGGAAAAGGCCATTCCTGGTAAGTCATTGATACCATTTACATTGCTTAATGTTAGAGAGTCCCAACGATGTTGCCAGGCTCCACCGGAACTAAACTCATCATCTAAAACAACAAAACCTTTTCCAGGTATTATTCCCTCTCTTAGTAAATTGTAGGCTGCTGATAAACCGGCTTGTCCTGCTCCAATCACAACAATATCTACTTTATAAAAAACATTTTTATCAGGTATCATAGATCATTTTATATACTTTACTCCACCACCTCTGAAGCTAAGGTAAAGTTAAGGAAGCTTTTTAAGTATTGTGTGGATCTCTGTTTAAAACAAAGGCATTGTCTACATTATGTAAGCCAACTTTTTTGTAGTAAGAAAGTGCAGTTGGTGCAGATAATAATATAAGTGTACAATCTTGTCCAGCCGTGATTTTCGTTTCATGGATTAGGCGATGACCAATTCCTTGCTTTTGATAATTTGAACTAACTGCTAAATCTCCTAAATAACACCAATATCCATAATCTGTCATAGCTCTAGATAAACCTACTAGCATTTCGTTATGCCATGCTGTTATAATTAAGTTGGAACTATTGAACATTCTTTCAATTCGATTTTTATCTTCAACTGGTCTTTTTAAACCCGCATCTATATATAGATTTATTATAAGTTCAGAATCGGGTACCATGTCTTTTCTGTATGTAATTTCTTTTGCCATAGAAATCTTATTTAGGTGTGCGACCAGTGGTTATACCTACTCGATTCCAAGCATTCATGGCAATTATAGCCATCATTACCTCAGTTGTATATTGTTGACCTAACAGATTTATTACTGCATCATAAGCTAGGTCAGATACGCCCTGTTGGGAGATTAATGTCATTTCTTCAACTAATGCTAATATTACTCTTTCTTCCTTTGAAAAAAATGGTACTTCTTGCCATGTAGATAATAAGAATAATCTACGAGGATCTTCTCCATTTTTAAGTGCGTCCTGAATGTGCTTATCGATACAATAAGTGCAACCATTAATTTGTGATACACGAATTTTGATTAAATCTGCATGTGTGTAGCTTAATGAGCTCTTAGCCAAATACTTTTCAAATCCTAACATTACCTCAAATGCTGAAGAATCTACATCTTTTAAAAGTTTTCTATATGACATGTTTTTATGTTTTATACAAATTAAAATAAAAATTGGACTATATTTATGTGCCAGTTTTTAAAATATTACTAGTCCAGATGATACCGTATCAAACGCTTATTAAAATTGACCCTAATAATAAAAAGCCAGTATATGAACAGATTGCTACTGTATTTTTTAATCTTATCAATAATGGCAATCTTCAGCCTGGTACTAAGTTGCCAAGCTCGCGTACACTTGCTGAAATGTTGAAATTTCATCGAAAAACAATAGTATGCGCATACGAAGAATTGATTAATCAAGGATGGATTATCTCTAAAAATAAGAGCGGGTATTATGTGAATTCGGATATTTCAATAGCCAGATTTACTAATGAAAACGGGACTGAATCACGCTTTCCAACGAAATTACCAATTCCTGTAAAAGTCCACGTTCCTCAAATTGTTGATCATAAGGAGAGATTAAATGATATTTTCTTAGATGATGGTTTGCCTGATCCAAGAATAGCTCCCTACAAAGCTTTATTGAGAGAATTTAGAACCTTGTCTGACAGAGACTATAATTTAAAAAAAGCCAACTACGGCACAAGCATTAAGTCGTCATCGCTAGCTGTAGCATTGATTTCACATCTTGCAAACTCAAGAGGAATTAGCCCTTCCATATCAAATGTATTTATCACTAATGGTGCTCAAATGGGGATTTATTTAGTGGGTAAAGCCTTAATTAATCCAGGAGATGTTTACGTTGTAGGTAGCCCTGGATATGGAACCGCTGATCAAGCATTCATTGAAAATGGGGCGAGAATTATTCACGTACAGGTAGATAAAAATGGTATCGATATAGATGCTTTAGCAAATATATGTAAGCGTGAAAATGTGAAAGGTGTATATGTGATTCCTCATCACCATTATCCTTCTACTGTTACGCTTTCTCCAGATAGACGAATTAAATTAATTTCATTGGCAGAAGAATATAACTTTGTCATCATTGAAGATGATTACGATTATGATTTTCATTATTCTTCTGCACCGCATTTACCGATGGCGAGTTATAACCACAATGGAAGAGTGATATATATTGGAAGTATTTCTAAATGCTTTTCTCCTTCGTTAAGACTTGGTTTTGTTGTTGGATCTAATGACTTGATTGATGCCGTTAAGCACTTTAGAAAAATGATAGATATACGAGGAGATACACTAATGGAGCAAGCGACAGCTGCCTTATTTGAAAATGGGGAAATAGAACGCCATCTGAGAAAATCGAATAAATTATATAAAGAAAGAAGAGATTATATGTGTGGACAGATTGATTTGCATTTAAAAGATTTTGTATCCTATCAAGCTCCTGCTGGAGGATTGGCGATATGGATACAGTTTTTTAAAGAATACAATGTTAATCAAGTATTGTTATTACTAAAAAGTTATGGTATTTCTTTCAGTCAAAATATTGTTTTTAAACAAAATGAAGATATGAATCATATTAGATTAGGATTCGCTTCACTAAATTTTCAAGAAATTTCCAGATGTATAAATGCTATTAGCAAATCTTGCATTATACTTTGTAATAAGTAATGCAGGTTTTGTTAGTAAATCAGTTATATATGACTGAACACAATAAAAGCGCATTTCAGACGCTATATCTTCAATATGAATCTACAAATGCGCATCACTTTTGATGATAAAGACTATACCTATTTTATTTTAACAAAGAGAATAACAAGAGAAACCAGTGTAATCCAGATTAACCTGAATGATATGGACTATCAATTGGCTTGCAATGCCAAGGGGGACTGGGAAGTTGTTGATGTAACTGTTAACGATCATGCTGGCTTACTTAAAGCAATAGGACGAAACATTAAACTTCGGTATCGTCTATAATGAAAGTTAGTGTTACTTACATGCGTATTGAGTAAATGGAGCTATTTTGGAAAGCCAAAGAGTTTATGTATTTTTAATTAAGATAAAGATTGATGCCCATGCTCGGAGAACTAGACAAAAGAGAAATTATAGAATTTTTAGAAAGTAAAATTATAGGCCGTTTAGGATGTCATTTAGATGGTGAAACTTACATTGTACCTATTAACTATGTATACCAAGACAATGCGCTATACGCACATTCAGGCGAAGGAAAAAAAGTAGAGATGCTGCGAGCAAATCCACGTGTATGTTTTCAGGTTGATGAAATTGATAACATGTTCAAATGGAAAAGCGTCATTATATGGGGAACCTTTGAAGAGTTAAAAGGTCAGGAACGCCAGCAAGTTATGCAAGGCTTAATCAAGCGTATCATGTCAACAACTGATAATCCTGCTCGTGACCCTTCTCATGGTATAAGTCCGGCACTTCAAGATAGTCTGATAGTTTATCGAATCAACATTCAAGAGGCAACAGGCCGTTTCGAATCACATGAGGAAATAGTTAATGGACTTTGATGATCTTCTCTGTCTCGGTTTCCTTATTCATGCTAATATATTTCATGCTAAATTATTTATTCAGTGGGAGTCTGAATAGGTAGATTATCCGCGTAAAATAGACAAGACTAAATGACGACTAGGAAATTTGACATAAAACTTAGACCAACAAAAATTGCAGACTTAGACATTTTGTTTCAATTTCAACTGGACAAAGAAGGTGGATACTTAGCTGCATTTATGCCAAAAGACCCGACAAACAAAGCAGCGTACATCGCAAAACATACAAAATTATTGAGCGACCCAACAGTTAACAACCAAACAGTAACTATTGACAACATTATTGTTGGTAGCATTGCGAAATTTGTTATGGATGGAGACACGGAAATCACCTATTGGATTGACAGAAAGTTTTGGGGACAAGGTATCGCAACAAAAGTATTAAAGAAATTTCTTGTAATTGAAACTACCAGACCAGTTTTTGGAAGAGTTGCGTATGATAATTTTGGCTCACAAAAAGTATTAGAAAAATGTGGTTTTATCAAAGTTGGGAATGACAAAGGTTTTGCAAATGCACGGCAAAAAGAGATAGAAGAATTTATTTATAAACTGGTCATTTAACTTGTGTTATTCACCTACTATATATAATTATTAATAGATAATCCATTTACTATCAGCTATCTATTATTAATTATACATTTGTGTATTGTTGTGATTTGTAAAAATGAATCTAGATCTTATTGTTTTTTATCGGCTCATAGCAAAGTACTATTGCACCAGAACTTAAAATTTTTGTTTTTAAAAGTTTAAGATTTGTCCTGTCGTGCATTTTTTCAAATAATAGCATGCCCGTTCCTGCTATTACCGGATGAACACATAGCTGAAATTCATCAATTAAGTTAAGTTTCAGCATCTGTATAATTAAACTTCGACTACCGACTAAAATATCCTTTCCTGACTCTCGTCTCAAGGCTAAAACTTCGTCTTCAATTGGTCGATTTGCCAATTTTGCTGTTTCCCATTCCGGATTTTTAAGTGTATGAGAAAAAACAATTTTTGGTATGCTGTCCATTACGAGGGCAAATTCGTCCATTGATTTTTCACCTGATGGATTTTTTACCAGCGTTTGCCAATATTGCATGAGTTGATAGGTTATCCTGCCATATAGAATGGTGCCTGTATTACTTAACAACTCGGCGTAATGATTATGCATTTCTTCATCTGGAATGATTGCGGTATGATCACAAAACCCATCAAGTGTCATATTGATTCCTGCGATTACTTTTCTCATATCTATCTTTAATTATTATTCATGGTTAATGAATTACTTATTGCAAGTTACGATAACCGACTTTATTGTTTAAAGGGAAATCTTGACAAATAAAGGGGGGAGTTGCGACAAGTCTAAGCACCAAATACCAGAGGCTCTCTAAGCAATGATCAATAATCAGAATTAAGTTTTATGCTTGTACGATGTGGTATCGTAGCGATACCAAGCCTGTTTCATAAGTCTTGCTTTCCAGTAGTCGGAGCTTGCTGCTGTTCTGATTATGGAATAGGCGCTTTCCATTGCCCAGTAGAATTGGGTGTACTGATAACCATAATTCATCTACCAGATCTGCTTTCATTAAAGCATCACTGAGTGTAGCACCTCCATATAACCATATGTCTTTTCCAGACTGCTCTTTTATCTTTCGCGCTTCTGCTATGCTATTTTCTGATATAAGCACCGCACCAGCTTTTACTGATTTCAGTGTTTTAGAGAATACATACTCTGTCAACAGAGGCATACCAGGTATTGTTTCTCCATGATTCTTATCGGCATGGAGCTGTGCCACCTGGTAGCTTTTACGGCCGATAAAGATCGCATCAATACGAGTAAAGAATTCGTTTAAACCATAGTCCTGATCTGTAAAGCACCAATCGTATTCACCGTTAGGTCCTTCAATGTATCCATCCAATGTAATGGCTAATCCTAATATTAGTTTTCGCATATTGTTAATGTTTTATATCCACAAATTTGCTTAACTCTAATTATCCCTAATTGTACAAAACAGACATTAATACAAAATGTGTTGCTCACGTATAACCTCGCCGGGAGAATGGCCAGTATAAAATTTATAATCACGATTAAAATGTGCCTGATCATAATAACCGCTTTGGCAAGCAATTTCAGTAAGTGTGCGATTGGGGTATTTTTTAAGGTGCTGCAGTGATTGTATGAATCGGCAGACACGCAGATATTCTTTTGGGGATAAACCTATTTGCTGTTGAAACTTTCTCGAAAGATGGCGCTGGCTGAGACCAATATCATTGCAAAGTTTACTTACAGCCATTGAACCAGCTGTGTCTTGTGCTTGGTTTAAGCAATACGCCATCTGCAAATCTCGTTTGTTCAGGATCAGTTGTTGATACAAATGGTCTTGAACTAGGGTTACACGCATCTCATTATTGCAGGCAATAGCTAATTTATCTTCTAACTCTGTTGCCATGCCTTTCCATAAATCGGACAATGCTATAGTTTTATCGCTTAACATATGCATTGGAACTTGAAAGAACTGGTATGCCATGCCGGTATGAAAACAAATGGCAAGGCAACCTGCACCTTTTCGCATTTGAACATCCACAGGACGGCTCATGCGAGCGGTAATGATACTTCGTTCATGCAGTTCATTGCCAATTATGGCTACAGGTGTATTGGTGTAGTTGATAAACAGCTCAACACAAGTATCAGGTAAGACACGGATAGGAGTGATCTCCCTACTACCTTGGTCAGAATCCATAGTACATATGAGCTTTATATAAGGCTGTAGCTTGGGGATGATATTATACAGTTGCAAACGCATACATCAAGTTCTAACCATGAAGATAGGTTGTTATGATATTTTGTATCTCTGTTGGCAGTATCTTTGAATTATGATTAATCAGCTGATGTTGCGCAGAATTGAATTTTTCAATGTAAGTAGCACTTTGATCATTGAATTTCAGATAACCTTGTTCAAAGAATCGTTCCTGCACCTCTCCAGATGAATCCATAGAACGGAAAGTCAGAGACTGAATTTCCTGTGTTTTTTTATCCAGGAGCAGCCATCTAAATACTTCAGAAATATCAGCATTTTCAGCAAGATCAGTTCTTTTGATCTCCAGTATGCAATGATTAGGGTTTTCCAGATAATAAAGACAGATGTAGGTAGGTTTCATATGTAGTAATATATGCCGAAAATAGAAAAATGATTTGGTTAATGAAATAAAAAACTAAAAATATTAGTATTTCATTTAAAATTCACACCATTCTTGACCTGTCTTTGTAGAAGCTAAATTCAATATAAAAATTTAAACCAGGCCCAATATCAATGTCAGTGATTATTGTGTTTACTTCATTATTTCAGACGAAGAAGTAAGTGCGAAGTCTGCATATTGCCATGCGCTTTTCAAAGCTTTCTTTATTTTTTCTGCTTCATTGCTTTTATTTTGTTTTAACAGCGATTGATATAATCCTGTAAGTGCCCAACCGTTCTTTTTCCAGGTTTGTAAATCCTGAAGATATATTCTCTCCGCTTCACTGTATTTACCTAAACTGAGCAATACCGCACCTAAATGGTGTCTGACCGAGAAGAACCAATCAGGTGGCTCGTTATAATTAAGATTGTCTTCAAGAATGATTGCTCTTTTAAGATAGTTGATCGCCTCCTCTGTTTGGTGCTGCTTTACTGCAATACCTGCATTCAATACATTTAATGCAATCTTGACCAGATCTGCCGATGTATTAATGTTCCATATAGTTAAGTCTTTCAATGTAGTGTCGATACTGAGGATGGAAAGGGCTCTCATTTCTAATTCTGCATTGGTTATATCATTTTTACCTAGATAAGCCATGCCTCTTGCATAGTGCCAAATCGCCTGAGGATACACAAGATCTTTAGGCGGGTGAGGCAGGGAGAATATTGTGTCCCACATGGCTAGTTTTACAGCTACATAATAAGGGATGGTATAATAGTGTTGTAGAGTTCCCCATTCGGGCTGTCGCATAATCTCTTTGGCTGTATGTTTTTGAACTTGCAGTGCAGCCTGCCATGCCAATGAAGAATTTCCTTCCAGCGTGGCTGTCGCAGCAAGAAAATGATAGTTATGAGGATAATAAGCGAGCGGATACGCACCTTGAGCATGGCAGCTTGTGCTATAAATATTATCTGCTTTTACAGCATTGAGGTTTGATAAAGAGCCCAGGTGATAATCGCCAGTATTAATATAAATATGAGAAGGCATATGTAAAAGGTGGCCAGAACCAGGTACCAGTGTGTTTAATAATTGGGCGCTTGTCAATGCTTTTTCAGGAGTTGCAGATGCCTCCATTCCATGAATATAGAAATGGTGTGCTCCTGGGTGGCGAGGATTGATTTTCATAAGATGTTCCAATACACCTATAAGTTCCCCGGTCCAGGGTTGGGGTGCTTTTGTTTTCTTTTGATACAAATCCCAGGGATGCAGATTCATTAATGATTCTGCATAGAGCGCCCCGATATCAGGGTCGGAAGAATATCGGCTGTATACTTTTTTCATGGCCTTGGAATAGGCGATATCCAGCGGCATACGATCGACAGGTGGCTGCAAAGTATAACGGGAAGCCAATGCGATTATCAATGCTTTTTCTTTAGGCGTACAATTATCAGAGAGTCTCTGTGCTTTAAGGGAAGCATCGTATGCCCGTTGAAAATTGTCTTCTTCCATTCCACCGTTGTAATTGGGGCCTAGCACGTAAGCAAATCCCCAGTAAGCCATGGCACAGGTTGAATCCAATCTTATCGCTTCAAAAAAAGATCTTGCTGCTTCCGCATGATTAAATCCGTATGCCAACATCATTCCCTGATTAAAATATTGTTGTACTTCCTTAATTGTAGTCGAAATCTTAAAATCAATTCCATTAAGTCCTTTCAGTACAGGAGCCTTGCGACCTGAATTATACCAATCTTTGTCACTGGTCGCTGGCCTGTAGCAGACACTCACCTGTGTTGTCTTTGACTGAATCGTTTTTTGTTTTGATGAATTCCTGCCATGGCAAGACAAAAGAAGAATGAAAACCAAGAGAATAGAAATACTTTTCATAATCAGCACAGGTTTTATTGAACAATAAAGTACTACTAAAATTAAGAAAAAAATAGTAATGTATCTAGACTTTATAACCAGGATGATTAGAAGATTATGTTTTCTTTTTTTCGTGCTAAGTGTTTTTTCTGAAAGGCTGTAGCTTCAAATATGTTGCTGAACGCCATAACCCTTCTAACGGGCCATATAAAAAGTATTTAAGCCAGTATTTGCTTAATACAATTTTAGATACATCCCATTACAAACAGTTCTGTAGGTTCCCATGTGCTAAGAAAATGAACCAAAAGTCCACATAGAGATTAAAAGGCTACCGATAAGACCTTGCATTCCTGCTTCTTTCAGTAGTAGAGTTAAAGCGAAAATCTGGAGCTTTAAGGCGAAACTCATATGTATAGCAAATTTTTCTAAATTTGCCTTTGCCATTCCGAATTGGATAATACTTACTGGCAATCCATAAGTTGTCACTGTTGTCTAGATTCATGAAACATATTATTATGAAAGAAATTGAAACCGTTAGATTATATTTAAAATCCGTTGATACTGAGGATGCCCCATTTATATTAGAGTTGCTCAATACACCAAAGTGGATTCGTTTTATAGGAGATAGAAATGTAAAAGATTTGGTTGGTTCAACAGAATATATTGAGACTAGAATGTTGCCGCAAATGGAAGAATGTGGCTTCGGTAATTATGTGTTAGTCAGAAAAGAGGATGGAGCAAAGATGGGGACTTGTGGACTCTTCAAAAGAGAGGGCTTAGATGGAGTTGATATCGGCTTTGCTATGTTGCCTGAATTTGAGGGTAAAGGTTATTCAAGTGAAGCCGCCATAAAATTGAAGCAACTTGCTAAAACTGAGTTTCACTTAGAAAGACTTAATGGTATAACGTTACCTGAAAATACATCATCAAGAAAGCTATTAGAAAAGTTAGGTTTGAAACTAAGTGGCACTATTCGATTACCAAATGATCCAGAAGATTTACTCCTTTATTCAACACCATTATAGAAAAGAACAAGCCCTATTTTTAGAAAAAGCCAAAATGCAGATCTTATCAAGAATATTCCCATCTAACCTTACTTTTTTGAGTAAGCTAATTAATCATAACAATAGAGAGTGGTTCAATGCAAATAAAGAGGAATTTCAACAGGAACAGGCTATGATTATAACTTTTGCGGAAGCTCTGCTAAAAGACCTAAGTGCACATGATTTGATTGAAACTCCCTCGGGAGCTAAAAGTGTATACCGCATTTTTAGAGATACACGTTTCTCTAAAGACAAAACGCCTTATAAAACATATTGGGGAGGTAGTTTTAAACGAGCTACAAAATTTCGCAGGGGAGGATATTACTTTCATATTGAGCCAGGTAATAGTTTTATCGGGGGAGGTTTTTGGGGACCTAGTACTGCCGACTTAAAATTGATCAGAGAAGACATTTCTTTTGATTCGACACCACTAAAAAAGATTTTAAACAGTGAATCATTTCTCTCAACATTTAATTCACTACGTGGAGCCCAATTAAAAACCACACCTAAAGGTTTTGATGCCAATGACGAGGCCATCCATCTGTTACGCTACAAGCAGTTTTTACTGTTAAGAAGGTTTTCGGATGAGGAAGTTTTAAGTGCTGATTTTCAAAATCTGGCAGGACAAACATTTAGAGATATGCGACCTTTCCTGGATTATATGAGCGAAGTATTGACTTCAGATAATAATGGATTGAGTGTATAATGTTGCAGCTGCTAATAACAGGAGTGATATTCCCATTTTTCGCTTATTCTTATTCAACATGATATCCTATCAATTAAAATCAAAACAATTGAAAACTCAAAAGGTTCAATTATTTGACCAAATCCGATATGTCATTTTATCAAAAATTCAAATCAAATCGGCATTAGGCTTGTTCATTTAATACTAGATATAAAACTATGGGATATTATGAATAGAAATCATGTATTAATGTATATGCCTAAATAAAAAATCATGAAGCAAAAAATCCAATTCCTACTTATGACCATTACATTGGTATTTGGAGGATGTGGTTCCGATAGGAACAATACCAATGATAAAGATTCATTACTGACGGATACTTCGATTATAGACACTACTAATATCCAAGCTGCCCCTGCGGATACTGTGGTCAGTGAAGATTCAATAAGTCAAAACACAGGCTTAGTTACGCATTAACGAGTGGAAAGTCTAATCTAAGACCATGGACTTGTCTGAATCTATTGCCCAAAGGATTGGTCAGCAGGGGCCGGTTACCTTTCATGACTTTATGGAATGGTGTTTATATGATCCTGATCTGGGCTATTATACTTCAAAGTGTAATCCAATAGGGACACAAGGCGATTTTTATACCAGTCCGACACTGACTCCGGTTTTTGGGGCGCTGCTGGGTAAGCAGATTGAAGAAATGTGGAATCAGATGGATCGTCCTGCGTTTACAATTGTAGAATACGGGGCGGGTACAGGTCATCTTTGCCTGGGTATTATGGATTATTTGAAAGTCAATACCAAGATGTATAGGCAGATGCGATACTGTATTATTGAAAAAAGCCCGCTGATGCAACAAATGGAAAGAACATGTGTGCCTGATCAAGTGGAGTGGTTTAATTCGATCTCTGAAATAGATGAGATCACAGGCTGCGTGCTGTCAAATGAACTGTTAGATAATTTTTCGGTGCACCGGGTGGTGATGGAAAAAGAGTTAATGGAGGTTTATGTAGATTATCAAGACGGTTTCGCTGAATTTTTACAACCGGCAAAGCCAGAACTTAGGAAATATTTTGCTGAGATGGGTATTTGCCTTGCCAAGGGATATGCTACGGAGATCAATCTGGAGGCTTTGGATTGGATCGAAGAGGTTGCTTCTGTTTTAAAAAGGGGTTATGTGATGACCATTGACTATGGCTGCAGGAATCCTGATATGTATAAAGCAAGCAGGAGTGATGGGACACTGGTTTGTTATTATAAACATTCGGTCAATGATTCTTTTTATGCGCATATCGGAGAACAGGACATGACCACTCATGTGAATTTTTCAGCCTTGAGTCATTGGGGAGAAAAAAACGGATTAATTGACATGGGCTTTACTGATCAGGGGGAATTTCTGACTGCACTAGGATTTCGTGATCAGCTGTTAAAATCACTTTCGGATGAATCCGATGTAATCCGAGCTGCACAAAAGGCCACTAGGTTAAGTCATATCTTACTGATGGATATGGGAAGTAAATATAAGGTGCTGATCCAACAAAAAGGTGTTCCAGATAGTAAATTATCAGGACTTGGTGACCGCACAATATTACCTCTAAATGAATAAAGAAAATTTTACACTTGTTTTTTGATGTAATCCGTAGTTGTTATATTTGAATTATGATTGATGTAATTGATTTTAAACAGTCAGTAATTGATGGTCGGTTACCCGCTGAATTACCCCTGTATTTGCAGGCATTATGGCATGATGGGACCGGTAATTGGAAAACTGCGCACGATTTGATTGATCAGTTAACAGATCAACGGTCGGCTCATATCCATGCCTACCTGCATCATAAGGAGGGCGACATTTGGAACGCCGATTATTGGTATAAAAGAGCAGGAAAATCCAGGCCACAGGTTTCACTTGATGAAGAGTGGCAAATGTTGGTAAAGGAATATTCTCAATGTATATGGTAATAATCAAAGAGTAAATTGTAATGAACAAAGACATACAGGCTTATAATGATTCGCAGTCAGATACTGATCGTGAAATCTGCAGGGTATTATTAGCAGAAATCAATCGCAATTTATCTGAAGAAGAAAGTAAAATCTGGCATGGACACCCTGTTTGGTTTATAGATGGAAATCCGATTGTTGGCTATAGTAAACTAAAAGCTGGTATTCGTTTGATGTTCTGGAGTGGTGCTGATTTTGATGAATTCGCCCTTAAGATAAATACTGGTAAATTTAAGGATGCATCTATTACCTATACCTCTGTTGAACAAGTTAATATGGATGATGTTGCTCGCTGGATTGAAAAATCGAAGAAAATTCAGTGGGACTATAAAAATATTGTGAAGAGAAAAGGTATCTTACTACGTCTGCAGGGTTGATTACCCTGGATGATTTGAAGTTTTACTTAGGGGAAGGGATATGCAAGAAATTAATAGCTAGAATTTGATAGATGCTAATAAAATAATAGCCAAATACGAATTGGAATTGTTCGTTAAGGAAATTTTTATTTGGGAAAATCAAGATGACCCACAAAACTTAAAGCTTACTTTTTTTGCAGATGGTTATCCAGGAATCGTATACCTGCAATCGGAAAAGGCACTTCTACTTCCGCGTGAGAAAGAGTTGAGTGGTTTTTTCCTATATGGGCAAATGATAGCACCTTATGAGCTTTCGATAAGAGCACCCTATTTAATGATTGGTTTTCAGCTATATCCTTTCGCTGCTAAATTGTTTTTTGATGTTAACCCAAAAAAGCTTAATGACGATTGTGTTGATCTTTCAAAGATCAATTCTACAGCCACCGAAAACCCTTTGAAAACATTGGCTGCTCTTTCAACAATAAACTCAAAAGTAGAAGTAATCGCCAGATTCCTATTGGAACTTGCAAGGAAAAAAGGCTTGGACGAGTATCTGGAAATACAGAAAGCCATTCAGATTATATTTGACCATAAAGGCAAAGTAATCGTAAACGAGCTCGCCAGAAACTTAAACACCACTGAAAGAACTTTAAGAAGAAAGTTTAACGAGTGTATCGGGATATCCCCGAAAAAATTTGCTAAAATCATACAGTTTCAAACTTCATTGACGCAAATCTCTATGGGTGGATTTTCGAAACTGACCGATGTGGTCTACGAAAATGGCTACGCCGACCAATCGCATTTTATTCGTAACATCAAGAAATTCACCGGAAAAAAACCTTTACAATTGAAAAAAACAAAATAGTCGCTTTGTCCGATTTGTTCAATTTCTGATTTTGCCTATTCTATATTTTTGTCTATAGTTATTTTAAATAAATAAAAAGCAAAATTATGATAAGCGAAATTTTGGTATTGGGAGCTACAGGGAAAACAAGCAAAAGGGTAGTAGAAAGGCTTCAGAGAAAAGGTATATCTGTAAGGGCTGGTTCTAGAAATGGAGACCCATCTTTTGATTGGGAGAAGCCCGGGAATTGGGCAAAGGTTTTAAATGGTATTAAAAAAATTACATCACATATTACCCCGACTTTGTAACTCCGGGGGCATTGGATAAAAACCATTTACTTTTGGCGAATACCTGGTTAAAACTACTCAAACTGGAGTATGGGATATTTAAAATATATAACGATGATTTTTTATCAACTAGTTCAAATAATAGCGGTACTACTTACTGGTTTGGTGGCAGGACTGTTTTATAGTTATTCTTGTTCTGTTACCGGTGGCTTAAGCAAACTTTCGGACAAGGAATATTTATTGGCCTTTCAGTCAATTAATAATGTGATACTGAATCCCTGGTTTTTCACAAGTTTTATGGGTTGTATTGTTGTATTGCCATTGGCAACCTGGGGGACTTATAACACTGCTAACAATTTTTCATTTTGGTTGCTGTTGTTGGCTACTACTATTTATATTACCGGTGTGTTTGGCGTAACTTTGGTAGGGAATGTACCCTTAAATAATATGTTGAAAGATTTAGATTTGAGTACGACATCCTCGCAAGAGCTGTTTTCTCTGAGGCAAAAGTTTGAGATTCCCTGGAACAAACGGAATTTAATTCGAACCATGGCAGCTACTCTTAGTTTTCTATTCACCATTCTATCCCTTTTGAGAATACAATCATAACCGACCTGAAAAACTCTGGTTAGAACTAACAAACGATTCTAGACACTCAAAATATTTATGTAGATTGTATTAAAAAATAGAGCCTATGAGATCTCTAAAATTCATTCCACCTTTTGTTTTTGAGAATGGAAAAATCATAGCTAGTTTTATATTTACAGTTTTCTTTCTAGCACTTTCCATCTGGTTCATTAAGCATGAACATCATGAAATTAGGCAGGTAAAACAGTTGTTAATCACTGCCAATTGGATTTGGATTTCACTAGGTATCACATTGAGTGTACTGTATCTATTTATACATGGGATGATGTACAAATCGGCATTTTTAGCAATTGGTAGACAGATTTCTGTTGGAAATGGTACACTTCTGTACTTGAAGAGAAATTTCGTTAGCGTTTTTTTACCAGCTGGTGGCGTTTCTTCACTCGCTTTTTTTAGTGGTGACATTGAAAAAAAAGGAATATCTCAATCCCAGATCAATTACGCTTCCTCAATATATGGTTTTGTAGGAATCTTATCTGTGGTAGTGGTAGCCATACCTGTATTTATCTATGCTATTCTTGAAGGCAGTATCGGCTATGGCGAATGGTTTGGACTAATTGCGGTGTTCGGACTTATTGCAGTAATATATTTACTATATAAATCAATAGTCAGCAATGGAAAAACTTATCAGGTGATCATCAAATATATGCCTGTGATAGAAGTTTATGCAGCCAACTTTCGTAATAACACCATAAAACGTAACAGCTTTCTAAAAACTTTAGCATTTAGTATTTTAATAGAAGTAGTGGGTGTTGTGCATATTTATATAGCCATGTTGGCGCTATCCATACAACCTTCATTAATGCAGGCAATGGTCGCATATATTATCGGTGTAATTTTCCTGATTATATCACCATTCTTAAGGGGCTTAGGTGCGGTTGAAGCTTCAATGACCTTTATGTTGATACGTTTGGGATACTCAAGTGCTGAAGCGGTATCAATTACCCTTGTGTATCGGTTTATGGAATTCTGGATTCCAATGTTGCTGGGGGCATTTAGTTTTCTACTAAAAATAAACAAACTTTTGATGCGTATACTGCCCGCATTTTTACTGTTGATGATGGGTATTGTTAACTTAATCTCGGTACTAACACCTGCTATACATTCACGTTTAGATTTTTTGAAAGATTTTCTTCCTCTTGAAGCCATTAAAGTCTCTAACTATTTTGTGTTTGTGGCAGGATTATTCCTATTGATAACAGCCGCATTTATGTTGAAAGGACTACGAATAGCCTGGCACTTTGCATTAGGATTGTGTCTCATCTCTCTTGTTGGCCATATGACTAAGGCTATAGATTATGAAGAATCTAGTTTTGCGATATTGGTAATTACCATTTTATTTGTCTCAAGAAAAGAATATTACATCAAAACAAATCCAAAAACGAGATCTTTAGGTATTAAGACTACCTTGTTGAGTGTATTGGGAGTTATACTTTATGGAACCATAGGGTTCTATTTTCTAGATACAAAACACTTTAATATTGATTTTAATCTAGGGCAGTCAGTAAAGTACACATTACAAAACTTTATTCTGGTCGGAAGCAATGACTTAATATCCAATGATCGGTTTGCACGTAACTTTTTATTATCCATTAATATAAGTGGGGTTTTATCTATAGCTTTCCTTATTTACGCACTAATCCGTCCGTATATTCCTATGGCTGTGACTGAAGAAAATGATCTGGAATGGGCAAAGTTACAGTTGGATAAATATGGAAACTCTTCCTTGGACTATTTTAAGACCTACGGAGATAAGCTTATTTATCGGGAGGGGAATAGTTTTTTAGCTTACCGTCTTTCTGGAAATTTTGCTGTTGTACTGGAATCTCCGGTTTGTGCGATTGAAAACAGAAAAGATTTGATCCTGTCTTTTGATAAATACTGTTCAGAAAAGGGTTTAAAAAACCTCTATTACCGGGTTCCTGAAGATGCTTTGGTAGATTTCGAATCGATAAACAAAAAGAAACTTTTGATCGGACAGGAGGGGATTGTTGACCTGGAGACTTTTAGTTTGGCAGGGGGATACATGAAGTCAATCCGCAATGCAATTAAAAAAGTATCAGACAATGGTTATTTTAGTAAAGTTTATAACGCCCCTATAAAAGAAGGCATTCTCCAGAAAATAAAGGGGGTTTCCGATGAATGGCTTAAAGATACAGAAAGAGAAGAGATTGTATTTTCACAAGGTATGTTCGATTGGGATGAACTTAAATCTCAAACTATCATTACTGTAGAAAATGCAGAGGAGAAGATTGTAGCTTTTTTAAATATCATACCAGATTATGCAAAAGGTGAATCAACCTATGATCTGATCAGAAAAACTGCAGATGCACCAAATGGTATTATAGATTTCATTATGGTAGCCATGTTTGAGTATTTAAAGCAGCAGGGATTTAAAACGGTAAATCTAGGTTTTGCTCCGATGTCGGGCATCAATCACGCTCAAAATATGCCCGAACGTTCAATGAAATTTGCTTACGAAAAGATCCGGTCATTTTCCAGATATAAGGGATTGAGAGATGCTAAAAATAAGTTCTCGCCTAGATGGAACAATAAATATTTGATTTATAACCATGATTATGATTTGCTACAGGTACCTGCTGTATTGAACCATGTAATTAAACCCTAAATATAACTGTGTTATGAAACTTATCCGATTGTTGATCCTGCTTCTACTTTTGTTGAACGTTAATTATTACGTATCAGCTCAGGTTGATACTACTTCTGTTACCTACAGTAAGTTTGGTAAAATTTTAGTCTATCATCCAAAGGGAGTTCCAACTTCGGTAACGTTATTTGTTTCGGGTGATGGTGGCTGGAAAGCCGGGGTAATTGATATGGCAAAAAGTCTCGTTGCTCAGGGTTCAATGGTTTTGGGAATCGATGCACGGCATTATGGTTACTATCTTTCTAAGCAGACTTCTGAATGCTTGTATCCTGCTGCTGATTTTGAAGAATTAAGCTTATCCGTGCAAAAAAAATATAAGTTTGCTAATTATTACAAACCGATACTGGCTGGTTATTCTTATGGTGCGGTACTGATCTACGGAATTTTGGCGCAAGCGCCTGCAAATACTTTTAAAGGAGCAATTGCTTTAGGATTTTGTCCGGATATTAATCTTAAGCGACCGCTATGTAAGGGGAATGGATTAACACAACATGTATTGAAACCTGGAGTATCTTATTACCTTGAAAAAACCAATAAACTAACCGCTCTATTTATAGTACTTAATGGCGAGAAAGATCAGACCTGTCCCTTTTCGGCAACTGTAGATTTTATGAAAGGTATGCCCAATGCAATACTGACTCCCTTAAAAGTGGGGCATGGATTTTCTGTTACGGCTAATTGGCAACCAGCATTAATAAAAGCTTATCAAAGAATTGAAAAGTCTGCCGGTTTTGCTAATATTAGAATACTCGATAACCTACCACTTAATGTGGTAAGATCCGCAACAAAAAACAATCTGCCGCTAGTCTTTATGATTTCCGGAGATGGAGGGTGGACGAGTTTTGACCAGTCACTGGCCGAAGCTCTAGCTGAGCGTGGTTTATCTGTGATAGGATTAGATGCTCAGAAGTATTTCTGGAAAGAAAAAACTCCAATACAAACCACTATGGATATATCCAATGCAATTATGCAACACTGCGCTCAGCTAGGTAGAGATGATTTTATTTTAGCAGGCTATTCCTTTGGAGCTTCAATTGTTCCTTTCGTGGCCAATAGGATATCTCCACAATTGAAATCAAGATTGAAAGGAGTGGTCTCTTTATCTCCTGCTGTTACTGCAGATTTTGAGATTCATATTGCAGATATGCTTAACCTCGGCGTTAACCATCCTTATAATGTTGTTGCCGAATATAAAAAGATCAGCAAAACACCTTCAATTTGTTTTTTTGGAGCAGCTGAAGATCTGGAGACAATAAACCAGTTCAGGACAGCGGGAATCAAAGTACGAATCATTCCGGGGAATCACCATTTCAATAATAATTTCCCTGAAATTGTAAGTGCAATAGTTAAAGAGACATACTTATGAATCAAGTAGAGGACAATGCTTAGTATATTTAATACTTTCTATACCATTTTTCAAGTTTATCCATCAAATCTTCCAAACGTATAGGTTTACTAATATAATCGTCCATTCCAGCATCTAAACAATCTTGTTCATCACCTTTTAGTGCATTAGCTGTTAATGCAATAATAATCGGCTGTTTTGATTCCATCTTTCTGATCAGTCTGGCAGCCTCAAGGCCGTCCATAACAGGCATATTCATATCCATTAGGACAATGTCATAATCTTGTTTATTAACAGCCTCTATAGCCTCTTCTCCATTTCTAACCAGGTCAGGTTTATAGCCCAATCGATCAAGAATGTTAACAATAACCAATTGATTCGTTAATTTATCCTCTGCAACTAGCAACTTGCAAGGGTGATTTGCAGCAAAATCAGCAGACATTTTTTTGCGAAACATATGTTCTTCTATTTCTGCATATTTTCTTGTTTGTAATGCATTTGAAATCTGTTTACTAAGGACATGTTGGCGGAGAGGTTTTGTCATCACCGAATAAAAAAGACCTCGTTGATTCTCTTCAAATTCTTCACCAATATAACTTAACAAAAGGGTCGGAATCAATGGATAGCGTTGTTTAATTAGTTTAGCCAGCATTACTCCATCCATTCCAGGCATTTGCATATCTGTAATTACCAGGTCAATTGTCGGATCAAGTGAAAGCATTAATAATGCTTGTTTAGCTGAACTGGCCAATACAGGCTGTAAGTTCCAATACCCAAACTGCTTATTTAAAATGTTTAGGCTCGTTGCATTATCATCAACAACCAATACCTTTTTACCAGCATGTTCTGCCATACTATAATTGGAGTATGGTGAAAGTAACTTCGTTCCAATTTGTGTAGGCATAGTAAAAGAGAAAGTTGAACCATGATCTAATTCACTTTCTACATAAATCTCGCCACCCATGAGTTTGACAAGCTTTTCTGAGATTGCGAGCCCCAAACCAGTGCCACCATACTTACGTGTTGTAGAAGAATCAACCTGTAAAAAAGCGTTATACAAATTATCCAATTTTTCTACGGCGATTCCAATACCCGTATCTCGTACTGTAAACCTTAATTCGAACTGTCCGTTTTGTGAAATGTTTCCCATTGAAACTTCTACAAAAACTTCACCTTGTTCAGTAAATTTCATTGAATTTCCAACCAAATTTAACAATACCTGTCTTAGCCGTAACTGATCACCAAAAATTTGTAAAGGAACATTTTCTTCAATATAATAAACTAAATCTAACTGAAGCTCAGCAGTTTTAACTGCAAATATATCAAGGACATCTTCAATGCACTGACGCAAATTAAAATCTTCAGACTCCAATTCCATATAACCAGATTCTATTTTAGAAAAGTCCAGTATATCGTTGATAACATTAATCAATGTTTCGCCACTATTCGCAATCACATCAGCAAACATATATTGCTCTTGAGTCAGGTCAGTTTCTTTTAAAAGAGTAGCCATCCCCATTACCCCATTCATGGGGGTGCGGATTTCATGACTCATGGTAGCCAGAAAAATGCTTTTCGCCTGATTGGCCCGATCTGCTTCAGCTCTAGCTTTTTCCAGTTCTAAATTAGTTAGCTTAAGCTTCTCATTGGCTTTTTCCAACACCTCCTCATTCTGTTTTCGAACTAAAGATAACTGAGCTTCTTTTTGTAGTTCAGCCATTTCTAAAGTCTGAACAACCTGCCTTTCATTAGATTTTCTTAATAAATAGGCCCATAATCCGCAGATGAAAAAGATCATGTCGGCTAGCAAGATGTGGATTATAAAAGTCTGTAAATTAAAATAATCTAACCGCGTAAAATAGATTTCATTTACCCCACTATTTTGCAAATAGCCAAATACTGCATGATGAACCATCACCACAATTAACATCGGTAACTGTAATTTCCATTTCTCGTAGGTAATGAGCAGGGTGCTACCAATAAAGGCAAAGAAATGCATTTCGAATAATCCATGCATTTGGTAAATGAATTGTGCCATAAAAATGCCCAGCACAGCGCTTAAAACATATTGATAAAGATCGGATGATGGTAGTAAATATTTTACAGAATAATAAGCCAGTAAAGAAAGTCCACCTACTCCAAATGCGATTAGCCAGGTATCATAAAATTGCGCAAAGACTAGCCCCAATATGAAATATCCCCATAAAAAGTAATTCATTAATCGATCCGTTCTTTCCGTTATTCCCAAGAAAAGTAAGCGGTTTTGTTTATCAGAAGTAGTTATATGATTATTGGATGTCATTACTTAAATCAGTTCAGAAATTATTTATTATTTACAGTCTGGCAAAGTACAACCATAAGATTTTAGTGCGGCCTCACTGAAAACCAGATTAGTTTGTTTTGCCAACAAACCATTCAATGCTATTTTAGCGAAACTAGTCTTTTCATCTGTACAATAACGTGTAGTGTTATAATTCCCTCTATAATATAAATGTTGAGCCTCATCTAGCAAAACTGCCTGAGGGGTAGAATATACACCACAAGCTGTGGCAAGGCTTTCATCAAATAGAATAGGAATTTGAAGACCAAACTTATCTTGGATGGTTTCTGCAGTAAAAGATTTTGCACTTAATACCACTACTCTAAAATCAATACGATCGCCATATTCTTTAACCAATGATTTGAAGTGCTTCATATTAAAACGTGAACAGGGGCAATCTGGATTAAAAAAATGGAGAAAAACAGGTTTACTGTGATTATTCTTAAAAGCATCATTAAACACAATCAAACTTCCAGTCTCAATTGATTTATGGTCTTTAGGAATTGGAGTTGGCAATTGGTAGATGATATCATTATACCAAAACAAATATCCAATGGCAGAAAACAAAAATATTAGCCAAAAAAACACGAGAGCTTTCTTCATTAGTATATAATTTGATTTTTATCGGTTATGAAGCTTGTAAAGCTATTCATTCCGTTTTTTTAAGCAATAAGCTTATGCAGGTTTCATTTTGAAAAAACTATGTAATAGATTAGTTATGTCTGTAAGATACAATAACGTCATTTATTATATTAAACGGAAGAAAATATAAAATTTATCGAAATGCTACAGCGTAAAGCTTCAATTCAGGTAACAAAGTTACTTGATATTTAAAATTCAGGTAAAGGAATAGTTACTTTGCTACATTAGCTTCAAGCCATTTTTCATAAGCCAACATAAATTTTATCAAAGCATCTTTTCTGGATTCATTTATGAGGTTTCCATTATCATCAAATAAGGCTGCTGCACCTCCAATGTAAGCTTCTGGCTGAGCCATAGTAGGAACATTAACAAAAACTAGTGATTGACGCAAATGATGATTCGCCCCAAAACCACATATATTTCCAATAGAGACACTTACAATTGCACCAGGTTTCCCATTCCAAGAATTATGTCCGTATGGACGAGAACCTACATCAATTGCATTTTTTAAAACAGCTGGTACCGAACGGTTATATTCAGGGGTAATAAAAAGTACTCCATCAGTAGCAATAATTTGCTTGCGAAATTCTACCCATTCTTTTGGGGGTGTCGACTCCAGATCTTCATTAAACATAGGAAGATCTGCTATACTTATTATTTCAAGAGATAGAGATTCAGGCGCTAGTTTAATTAACGCTTTAGCTGTTTTCAAGTTAAATGATTCCTTACGAAGACTTCCTACAATAACAGCTATTTTATACTTTTCCATAGTTCCGATTTTATTTATTGAAATAATATTTAAGTTAGTAATTTTTTAGAAAAAAACATCATTATAATCACATGGGTCAGATTGAGCCTATGTAATTACACCATACATTTTTTTTAAAAAATACTCAGTACTGATAGATTTTGTTTTATTAGATATTTTTTTGTCTATTTATATGTTGTTGACGTACCCGTAATGATATAGTTAATTTATTTATGGTAAGTAATCATACATTCTGACCAAATTTCACACACACAAATGAACTTATTTAAAACCGATGAACTAGTATTAAAGCAGAAAACCCTCTGGCTCTGCTTACTCTTAATCCTACCATTTTCATGGACGACCGCAGCACAGGCTCAATCTTCAGATAAGGGAAAGCCTATAAAGCTTAGGTATAATTCAGAAACAGTAAAGATAAACTCCACAACCAGCGAAATCATATCAGATAAACGATTGAGTAGTGGAAAAGGAATAACATTAAAAGCAGAATCTAAAGCAGCCATAGATGGTGAACGTCCAGATGCTGATCTGACTTTCAACGTAAAATT
Source organism: Pedobacter hiemivivus (assembly GCA_040393085.1). Classification (GTDB taxonomy): domain Bacteria; phylum Bacteroidota; class Bacteroidia; order Sphingobacteriales; family Sphingobacteriaceae; genus Pedobacter; species Pedobacter hiemivivus_A. Next base: position 23,317 of record JBEBUV010000001.1, read on the forward strand.
ACCTGGAGCAGGCCGCTATGAGATGCGCACCTACGCTGTTACTGATGAAGAAGGTGCTAAATTGATGAAAGAGGCGAAGACTAAATTTGAGTCTATGTTCATCAGAATTCAAATTGACGATGTTCGTCCAACAAAGAGAGTAGTTTATGTACCTTGGGACAGGCCGTCACAAACTTCAGGTAAATTTGAATTTAATGGTAAGGAGCAGCAAATTAAAATATGGCTACCAAAAGGCGTGCGATTCGAGTTTTTAGAATTGACTCCTTATAATCCACCAGCAGTTCCTGCAAAAGCAGAAACATATCGGCCAAAAGTTGTACCGCCATCGGGACATCCACGTTTATGGGTGAATCAGGAGTCTTTATTGGTTGTAAAAGCCGGTTTAACAAAAGGAGAAAATACTCCGGCTTGGGAAAAAGTTCAAAAGGCTGCGTTAACACCATTTGAATTCAAGTTTGATCCAAATGCAGAAATGAGTTTTAATGCCGGACTTGAAACTGCAGCGGAGACTAAAGCTTTTTATTACTTGATGACTGGTGATAAAAAAATTGGCCGTGAAGCAATTACCTTAATGAAAGACTATCTGTCCCGTGTAGAATTTGGCAATCTACTGGACATTACTCGAGAAATAGGTCGTGCTATAACTGCGGCTTCTGAGGTTTATGATTGGTGTTACGATTTACTAACTCCTGAGGAGAAACAGATATATTGCAATAACCTAATGAGGTTGGCAGATGATATGGAAATAGGCTGGCCACCTTTCTTACAAAAAGTAGTAAATGGTCATGGTAATGAAGCTCAGGTTTGTCGTGATTTATTATCGATGAGTATAGCTATTTATGATGAAAACCCACTTCCATACCGCTATACTTCTTATGCTATTTTAGAAGAATTAGTTCCAATGCGGAAATTTGAATATCAGTCGCCAAGACACAATCAGGGAGTAGGATATGGTGCTTATCGTTTTGCCTGGGATATGCATGCTGCATGGTTATTTTATAGAATGACTGGTAAACCGGTTTTCGATGATAATATAAAAGATGTCCGTAATTACTGGCAGTACATGCGTACACCTGATGGACAAATGCTTCGTGACGGTGATGGTTTCGGATCTGGCACTCCAGGTAAACCGTACTATTGGTCTGTACCACAAACTATGTTACTATGCTATGCCTATGCAGCTGATCCAGTATTAAAAGCCGAATTCGAGCGTCAGGGCGCACTACCAAATAACCCCGTATTGTTTCTTTTACTAAATGACCCAAATTTGAAAGCTGAACCAAGTCGAGAATCACTGCCTTTAACAAAAGACTTTGGTAAAATACTGGGTTCAATGATAGCTCGTACAGGCTGGAATGTTAGTCCAAACAGTAGTGATGTGGTCGTGGAAATTAAAGGAGGTGGTTATACATTTGGAAATCACCAACAAAGTGATGCAGGTTCTGTTCAACTATATTATCGCGGTTTTCAATTTGGTGACCTTGGTTTATATAAGTTCTATGGTACACCATATGACATGAATTTCAATAAGAGATCTATTGCCCATAGTATGATGCTGGCTGTTGATCCTAATGAGAAGTTTCTTAATACAGAGTCTAACGATGGTGGTACACGTTTTGTTCAGCGGCATCCGATAAGCCCGGAAGAAGCTCAAACGGTGCCGGTATTTAACAATGGAAAGGTATTGTCAGCCAGTTTTGGCCCCTCTAAGCTTAAACCATTTTTCAGTTATTTTTCAGTAGACCTAAGGGGTGCTTATTCTGAAAAGATAAGTGCATACAATAGAAGCATGATGTTTTTAAATCTGGATAGGGAAGATGTTCCAGCTGCAATAATTTTAACAGATGACATGTCTACAGCTAAACCTGAGTTTAAGAAGTACTGGCAAATTAATGCACACAATAAACCTTTAGTTACCGAAAATGGCGTGGTACTGCAAAATAAGCTCGGTGATCTTGTTGGTAAGGCACATGTAGATATTTTAGTCCCTGCTCCTGATTCAAGAAAACTAGAGGTATTAAGTGGTGCTGATGCCAAAAGCTCATTCAACTTCAAATATGATGCACCTGTAACCACTCTTCCTGAAGCTCATGGACATCGCATTATGGTTACGCCAAATAAAGAAAATGGGAGAGATCACTTTTTAAGCGTGGTTCAGTTAACTTCTGGTGATATTAAGCCACTGCCAGTGACACATTTAGTAACACCCGTTAGTGATATTATTGTTTTGGCCGATAGAGTGCTGAGTTTAAACAAAGGATTAGAATTCATAAATCAGCAATTTTCATTTAAGGTTCCTGCTAAAGGAAGCTACCAGATTGTACTTGCCGGAATGAAAGCAGGTGATTGGAACGTAACCAGTGCCAATGGCAAAGTGAAATTCAATACCACTGTAAAAGAAGGAGAGCATACCATTTATTTTACTGGTAGTAATACAACTTACAAAATAACTCCAGGTAAGTCGGCTAAATTAAAGACGCTGATTACCAATGAGAATAGTATGCCGGGAAAAAAATAACCTGATATACTATCTGGATTAAACAGAACATATAACAAAGGGGGCTGCTCATAAATTATGAATAGCCCCCTTTGTTATGCTGATGATCTTAATTTATTTATTCAGCTTCATCATCAATTAAAAGCTTGATCTCATGATCAGAAATTGTAATCAGTCGTTCTTTATACAAACCACCAATTGCTTTCTTAAAAGCACTTTTACTGATTTTAAAACGGTAATATATATCATCAGGTGTACTTTTATCACCTAATGAAATTACGCCACCACTTTCTTTTAAATCAGCTAATAACACATCTTTTGTTTCCAAAATATGACCATAACCCATCGGTTGTAAGCTCAAGTCAATTTTACCCTCAACACGGATCTTTTTAATCCATCCTTTACGTGTTTCACCAGGGTTCAATTCATCAAAAAGCTCATTGGTATATAAAAGACCAATATACTTATTGTCGATAATCGCATTATAACCTAAGTCAGACTTGTCTACAATCAGTAAACTCACCTCATCAGCCTCTTCCAGATCAATATCTTCTTCTTCCACATAATTTACAAGTTTAGAAGAAGCTACCATGCGGTCATTAGTTTCATCCAGAAAAACGTAAACTACATGTTTGTCCCCTTTATACATCGGGCGCTTTTGTTCACGTTTAGGAACATATATATCTTTACCTAAGCCAATGTCCATAAATGCACTACCATCCTCGGCCTCATCAACTACTGTGAGGTAAGCAAAGTCGCCAACACAAGCAAAGGGCTTCTTTGTAGTAGCCTGTAACCTTCCGTCTTTTTGCATAAAAACAAAAACATTCAGATTGTCGCCAATTTCGGCGTTTTGCGGAACATCAACGTAAGGTAATAGTACCTCTTTTTCACCTTCGGTTAAAATAAGTCCCTCTTCAGTTTTCTTTATAATTCTAAGGTCATTGTATTGTCCTATTGCTATCATTTTACAAAGGTAGTATTCTCCCGTTGCTTTTTATGCGCTTCCACAATTTGAGTATAATGTTTACCCGTAGTTTTTTTAGTTTCAAGTCCTCCATACTCTAAACCAAACAAAATTTCCAGCTTACGGGCAATTTTATAAGGGATGTCAAGCTTATCATCGATCAATATATCTCTGTAATTGTAAAAAGTACTCATCCCTTTGCCAATAATACGCGGAATAGCCTTAATAACAATACTATATTCATGCTTCTTCAAATTATCAATACACTCTTCGATTCTGTATTTCTTTGGTAATAGACCTTTGTTTTGGATAGTAGTTTTCATAATACCACAAGTCTATACAGAACCGTATATATGTTGGTAAAATATTTTACTTATTTTAATATTAACGAGTAGAGTTCTGCTTTTTTTCTGTTTTTTAACAATTGTATCGCGATTTTACTTCTTTTGCCTACAGAACAACAGAAAACTATTCTTTTATGTTCAGAAACTTCATCAAGCCTATTATTTAATTCATAAAGAGGTATATTGATTCCCCCAACATTTTTTTCTTCAAATTCATAAGATTCCCTTACATCTATCAGGACAAACTTTTTCCCCTTAGTTTTCCATTCTTCCAACTCCAACAAACTAATCTCTGCTACATTAGGCTTTACTATATTAATCTCTGTTGCAGGCATAGTTGATAATAATTTCTTTAGAGTCAGGGATTTTTTAAGTTCCGGAGAAGCTATACTTCTTGAAGTCGCTAATCTCAAACATTGCATTTCATTGGTCAAAGCATTAAATAAAAGAAGCTGTCCAGATAATATCGCTCCAAATCCACAGATTATTTTAATTGTTTCATTAGCCATTAAACAGCCTATAATACCTGGTAAAGTCCCTAAAACACCACTTTCACCACAATTCCCGGTATCTTCGGGCATGGGTGGTTCAGGGTAAAGATTCCGATAATTTGGCCCTCCGTTAAAATTAAACACAGATACCTGACCTTCAAACTGAAATATGGAGCCAAAAACCAATGGCTTGTTTACAGCTACACAAGTATCACTGACCAAATACCGGGTTTGGAAATTATCGGAACCATCAACCACCAGATCGTATTGTCCGATTATAGAGCAAGCATTTTCTGTTGTGACTTTAAAAGGGTGTGAGATAATTTGTAGGTCAGGATTAAATAATTTCAGTTTAGCAGCAGCCATATTGGCTTTTGACTTACCAATATCCCCAATATGATATAAGATTTGACGATGCAGATTACTTTCATCTACCACGTCATGATCTATAATACCAATACGACCCACACCAGCTCCGGCAAGATATAGAAGTAAGGGACACCCCAATCCACCAGCTCCAATAACCAAAACATTCGCGTTATGAAGTTTCTGTTGTCCAGCGAAACCTATTTCATCCAGTATAATCTGTCTGCTATATCTTTTTAAATTCTGTGTTGCATTCATAGCCTTTATGCTTAAAGTTTAAACAAGAATATTGTCCCAATCTTTCCATATCGCTTCGTAACCTTGTCTGGAAATCATATCAGCAATTTCAGCAGCACTACGTTCATCAGAAATCTCGAATTGTTCTAAGGATTGTGGTTCAACAGCATAGCCACCAGGGTTAGTTTTAGAGGCTGCGCTCATGGAAGTGATACCCAGTTTGACAATATTGTCTCTAAATATTTCCGATTCACGGGTAGAGATGGACAGTTCCACTTCTTCATTAAGCAATCGGTAGGCACAGATCAATTGAACAAGTTCACGGTCGCTAATTACAACCTTTGGCTCTAACCCTCCGCTAAAGGGTCTTAATCTAGGGAAAGAGATACTGTATTTGCTTTGCCAGTATGTTTTTTCAAGGTAATTAAGATGTAGGGCCGTATAAAATGAGTCAGTACGCCAATCTTCCAAACCAATTAATACCCCAAGACCCATTTTATGGATGCCAGATTTACCTAATCTATCAGGTGTTTCTAGCCGATACTGAAAGTTTGATTTCTTCCCTTTAGGATGATGTTCCTTATAATCTTCTTCATGATAGGTTTCCTGGTAAACCAATACCGTGTTTAATCCATAAGGTCTTAGTTGCTCATAGTCTTCCAAATCAAGAGGTTGTACCTCCATAGATATTTGTGCAAAATGAGGACGGATCAATTCCAATACTTTTTTAAAATAATCGGTATGAACAGTCTGATTGGCTTCACCGGTAACTAGCAATACATGATCGAATCCCATATTTTTTATCGCGGCGACTTCCTGCATGATTTCAATGGGCGACAAAGTTTTCCGCCTTACCTTATTGTCATAACTAAAACCGCAATAGGTACAAATGTTATTGCATTCATTGGATAAGTAGAGGGGGACATACATTTGAATGACACGGCCAAAACGTTTAAGTGTGAGCTGTTGACTAATCATAGCCATTTGTTCCAGATAAGGAGCAGCAGCAGGGGAGATTAAGGCCTTGAAATCTTCCAGCGTTCTTTTGTTAGTTGATAAAGCATGTTCCACATCCGAAGCCGTTTTGCTATAGATGCTGTTTCTGGTTTCTTGCCAGTCACATTTTTCAAAAATATCGTTAAAAGTGCCCATTGTTGTAGTCTATAACCTTTGATATGATATAAAATTTGATGTAATTTAGAGCTGGTTAATCTAAAAAAGAGGTGAGCGGACTGCTTGCTACAGCTTGTAGGCCTACTTTACCTAATCTTGCTTTATAAGCCATTCTACCAGCCTCAACTGCCAGTTTAAAGGCCAAAGCCATTTTTACCGGATCACCAGAAGCGGCGATAGCTGTATTCACCAAAACAGCATCAGCACCAATTTCCATTGCTTTAGCTGCATCAGAAGGGGCACCAATTCCAGCATCTATAATTACAGGTACCTTACTCTGACTGATAATGATTTCAAGGAAGTCGATAGTTCTTAAACCTTTGTTACTGCCAATTGGTGATCCCAATGGCATAACTGCAGCTGTGCCTGCATCTTCAAGACGCTTACATAAAACCGGATCGGCATGGATGTATGGCAACACAACAAAACCGAGCTTTGCGAGTTCTTCAGTGGCTTTTAAGGTTTCTATAGGGTCGGGCATCAAGTATTTTGGATCAGGATGAATTTCAAGCTTTATCCAATTGGTTTGCAAAGCTTCACGTGCCATCTGCGCGGCAAAAATGGCTTCCTTTGCATTTCTAACCCCCGAAGTATTAGGAAGTAAGTTGATATGAGGATGGTTTAAATGCCTTAATATATCGTCGTCGTTACTTTGTATATCAACTCTTTTCAGTGCTACAGTAACCAGCTCAGAAGCTGAGGCAATTAAAGCTGCTTCCATTTCTACAGGCGAGCTGAATTTACCCGTACCTGTAAAGAGGCGAGAATGAAATGTTTTGTCTGCTATTTTTAACATCTTTTTAAATTAATAGGGGTTTGAACTTAGTCTGAGGCAATTTTCAGACTTCTATCTCTCAATATAAAATCAACTAAATTTTGGATGACAGGGGTGTGGTCAGGATGAATGGTTAAGGCTCCAGAAACAGCTATCCCATGTATCCCTGATACCATTAATGCTGAAATATCTTCTGGCTGAATTCCTCCAATAGCAATTATAGGAATAGTAATTCCAGCATTTTTAACTTGTTGCATTAAAGAAACATAGCCATCAGTACCAATTAAAGGACTTAAATTGCTTTTGGTACTGGTGAACCTGTATGGCCCCAGACCTATATAATCGACACCCTCAATTGCCCTAAGCTCTATATGAGCCAGCGTGTTGGCTGTTCCACCAATAATCATTTCACGTCCTACAATAGCCCTTGCTTCGGCAATGGACATATCGTCTAAACCTAAATGAACACCATGGGCACCTGCTTTTAAGGCAACCTGAGGGTAGTCGTTTACAATCAGTTTAGCGCCATGTTTTTTACATAATTCTGCTGCCTCAATGGCTATAAGTAAAACCTCCTCTTCAGTTTTATCTTTTACCCTCAATTGAATCCATTTTCCACCGGCTAACAACACCTTTTCAATCGCTTCTAAATGAGCACTTAAGGGTGATATATAATGTAGTCTATCAATCATTTTATACTATAATTTATGTTTCATATTCTATTTATGATAACCTAAAAGGCTTTCATTACTGTTTAAAAACTGTTCGGTACTGAGCTTGGCAGCCTGGCATGCAGATAAAAGTCCTTTTCCCTTAGTCAGATTTGCTGTTATGGAGGCAGATAATACGCAGCCTGAACCGTGTTTTTGATAAATCTGTGTTACAGTTGGTTTGAGTTCATGAATCTGTCCATCCACATATAAAAAATCAGTTCCCAGATTTTCAATGAGATGTCCGCCTTTAAGTAAAACAGGACAAAAGGCCGACCAGGCTTTAGCTGCTTTAAAAACCTCATTATTTCCGCCCAAAAAAAGCATTTCAGGATAATTAGGGGTAATCAGATCAATTTGTTTTAATACAGGAAGCAGTTGATTTAAACCATCATCCCAGTTATGGAAAGCATAACCTGCACTTGCTTTCAATACCGGATCCATCACTATTTTGATATCTGGTTGATGTAATTTTAAAAATTCAATTACCTCCAATAAAGCAGGAATGTCTTTAATCAGCCCGATTTTTACAGCAGAAATATCAAAGCGCGACAGCAGTGGTGCGATTTGTTCTATAATTCGTGTAGCACTCAGCCAATCATTTTTAAGAAAATCAAGATCCGTTTGCACCGTTAATGAAGTGCAAACACCAAACCCATATACTTCTTGTTGTTCAAAACACTTGATGTCGGCCAACACCCCAGCTCCAGCACTTGGATCGAAGCCTGCAATACTCATGGCGTAAGGTCTTGATGGTTTATTAACTTCCATTTATATTCTTATAAAACTTTAATTGAAGTAGTTTTTATATTTGATTAATAGTGTTTTATAATTTGTTAAAGCAGCAGATGGATCGTTCCATATTGTGCCCAATACAGCTATTCCATGAAATCCCATCTGCTTTGCTTCTTTTAGATTCTGGTGATTTATACCACCCAAACCGATAATTTTTACACTCTTATTTTGATCAGGAAGAACCAGATCTGCTTTAGACTGGCCAGTATATCCCAACTTGGATATGCTGTTATACACTGGCCCGTAAAAGGTATAATCAAAGCCTTTCAATTCTTTTAGATCACTTAATTGATGAACAGAAGTACTTAAAACCAATTGGTCCAGATTACAGGAATCGGCTTCAAAGCTTGATTTTCTAAGCTGTTCAGGATAATGTATTCTTTTGATTAAGGGGAAATCAGTGCATAGTTCATGAAACTGATGTAAAGCAATTCTATCATGATACTTTGTATCGATGCCTGCAATCAATTCTTTATAATTTAATATACCACTACCTGGTTTTCTCAAATGAAAAATTTGCAAGCCAGCATCAAAAAGGAGATTAATTAAACTACTTTCCCCTTCAAAATAAACTGGGTCAGATATTACAATTAAAGGCATATAAATACAAAGATTAAGTTATATAACATTATGTATTACAGATAGATCTCACTTCCTTTCTCAGTAAACTCTTTAGATTTATCGGCCATTCCTTTTTTAATAGCTTCCTGTTCGTCAATCCCCTGATTTGCAGCATAAGCCCTTACATCCTGGGTGATTTTCATTGAGCAAAAGTTAGGACCGCACATCGAACAGAAGTGTGCAATTTTGGCTCCATCAGCTGGTAGTGTCTCATCATGAAACTCTTTTGCCGTATCAGGGTCAAGGGAAAGGTTAAACTGATCCTCCCATCTGAATTCGAATCTCGCTTTACTTAAAGCATTATCTCTATATTGAGCACCTGGATGTCCTTTGGCCAGATCAGCAGCATGAGCAGCAATCTTATAAGTGATCACCCCATCTTTAACATCTTTTTTATTTGGTAAACCTAAATGCTCTTTAGGAGTTACATAACATAACATTGCGGTACCAAACCAACCGATCATAGCAGCACCAATAGCCGATGTAATGTGGTCATAACCAGGAGCGATATCAGTAGTTAATGGACCCAAAGTATAAAATGGAGCTTCCGAGCAATGTTCAAGCTGTTTCTCCATATTCTCCTTAATCAGATGCATTGGCACGTGTCCGGGTCCCTCAATAATCGTCTGTATATCATGTTTCCAGGCAATTTTTGTCAGTTCACCTAAGGTTTCCAACTCACTAAACTGTGCTTCATCATTAGCATCAGCAATGCAACCAGGCCTTAATCCATCACCTAGTGAGAAAGCTACATCGTAAGTTTTCATAATCTCACAGATCTCTTCGAAATGTGTGTATATAAAATTCTCTTTATGATGTGCCAAACACCATTTAGCCATGATAGAGCCACCACGAGAAACAATTCCAGTTATTCTTTTCGCTGTTAAAGGTACATAGCGCAATAATACGCCAGCATGAATAGTAAAGTAATCTACGCCTTGCTCAGCCTGTTCAATCAGCGTATCTCTAAACAATTCCCAGGTCAGGTCTTCTGCTTTACCATTTACTTTTTCGAGTGCCTGATAAATAGGGACTGTCCCAATTGGAACAGGGGAGTTGCGAATGATCCATTCTCTGGTTTCATGTATATTTTTACCTGTAGAAAGATCCATAATCGTGTCAGCACCCCATCTACATGCCCATACAGCCTTTTCTACTTCTTCTTCAATAGATGAAGTAACAGCTGAGTTGCCTATATTGGCATTGATCTTTACCAGGAAGTTACGACCAATAATCATTGGTTCCAGTTCCGGGTGATTGATGTTACAAGGTATAACGGCACGACCGGCAGCAACTTCCGCACGCACAAATTCTGGTGTAATGTATCCTTTTGGGGTATTGGCACCAAAACTATGCCCCTTGTGTTGGTGGTTCATCACTTCATGTTGATCACCCAATTGCTCATGTAGTAGATCTATTCGTTGATTTTCTCTTATAGCAATGTATTCCATTTCGGCCGTTATGATGCCCTTTTTAGCATAATGCATTTGTGATACATTCATGCCATTTTTAGCTTTATACGGCTTGTTGAGATGAGAAAATCTAAGTATATCCAATTTAGAATCTGCAAGGCGCTCTTGTCCATAATCCGATGAAATCTGAGCTAGTTCTTCTACATCAGCTCTGGCACGTATCCATTTTTCTCTTAATCGTGGCAAACCCTCTTTCACATCAATATGAGCATTGGGGTCAGTATAAGGGCCACTTGTGTCATATACAGTCACAGGTGGATTAGGCTCTGTTAAACCGAAACCATTATGAATTTTGGTATCGCTCAAAGTGATTTCACGCATAGCTACATTTATATCATGTAGCTGGCCTTTAACAAATACTTTACGAGAAGCAGGGAATGGACTTCTGCTGATTACTTCTTGGTTTGGAGTCTTTTCAGTTTTCATGTTTTTATAATAAAGGATTTGATTTAAATTGGTTGAATAGGGTTGATAAGGAAGAATTACCCTCCTTGAGTGGCTTTAATAAGCATAATCTGGTCGCCATTTTTTAAAAAATGTTCAGGCCAGTCGGGTTTAGAAATGATAGTTTGATTTACTGCTACAGCAATGCCTTTAGGATCGCCGGATATTACCATAGCAAGCATCTGTGCTATAGAGCAGGACTCATTAAATTGATGATTTTTTTTATTTATAGTTATCTCCATATCTGTAAAAACTTGGAAAACTATAGGAGACAGCCCATAACGGCTCGAAAAGACAGCAAATATAGATTTGCTTCTACTTTTCCCTTCGGCAGTACTAACTGCATCAGGTTCAAAGGGTATATCTCAGCGCAAGGCACCCCTAAAGTTTTTTGTAAAGCTAGGCTATTATATTCTTAAACGCAAATTTTAAAGTATTAATGATAATTTTAAGGAATTACCTGAAGCTGACAATCTCTTGAAATTCAGCCAATATGAATCACTAGATTTGCAGCGCAATTATAATGCAATGATTTCTAATACAAAACATCGTTTCTTTCTAAGTCTTTTTTTCTTCATGTCTGGGTTAAGTTTCTCTACCTGGGCATCCAGAATTCCTACTATTAAAACAACTTTTGGTTTCAATGAAGCTGAACTGGGCAGCCTTTTACTAGCACTACCTATAGGCTCATTATTGGGATTGCCACTTTCCGGTTGGCTGGTTTCAAGATACAATAGCAGGGTGCCGCTGACTGTTGGATATGGCCTGAATGCCATTTCATTGGCGCTTATCGGCTTTTCGTTTAACACATTCAGCCTTGTTGTGGCTGTTGTCTTATTTGCTTTTACCACAAGAATTTTCAATATCTCTGTAAATACACAGGCTATAACTCTTCAAAAACGATTCGAAAAGAAAATATTGGGTTCTTTTCATGGATATTGGAGTATGGGAGGGATAGCAGGTATACTTTTATCTACTCTATTATTAGAATTAAACACTTCTATACAACATCATTTTATGGCTGTTGCTGTAGTTATGCTAGGGATTACTTTATATTCATATCAGTTTTTACTGCATGGCGATAGAGCTAAAACAGGTAATAAGTTAATATTAAGTAAGCCAGACCCTTATATCTTTTATTTGGGTTCCATTGTTTTTCTATGTGCAATCTGCGAGGGAGGGATGTTCGATTGGAGTGGCATCTATTTTCAGGAAGTAATTAAGGTCGAGATATTTACTTATGGATACCTTATTTTTATGACTTTTATGGCGGCATCAAGATTCCTTTCAGATGTGATCATTTCTAGATTCGGGATGCCGAAAACTTATATTATGAGTGCAGCATTTATCATTTCAGGTATTGGATTGGCTATTATTTTTCCATTTTTCTGGCCTGCAATGATTGGTTTCTCCTTAGTAGGTTTCGGAACTGCAGCAATAATCCCAATGTCGTATGCCTTAGCAGGTGCTTCAAAGAAGTACTCTGCTGGGATGGCTATATCTATTATTGCTACCTATTCAATTACAGGAATGTTGCTCGGTCCGCCGCTAATTGGTTATCTGGCACATGCATTTAACTTAAGGGTATCGTTTATCATCTTTGCATTATGTGGCGTTTTATTGATCCCTATTACAAGGATGTTCTTTAAATATCAAAAGCTTTCAAATGAAACTGTTTAATGGTTTCATACTGAAAGCTTTTGTGATGATTTTTTTAATGTTTTCTTTACTTAATAATCGGGAGTTTTAAGCGTTTTGGATTTTATCATTTGCTTTGTCAGCCATATCTTTTACGCCTGATTTCGCCTCTTCTTTGAAGTCATCATATTCCTGACCTATTTCTCTTGCTTTGTTTTTTACATTGTTTTTAGCCGAATTGTAGCTGTCTTTAACATCATCAGCTGCATCCTTTGCTTTGTCCGAAATTCTCTCTCTGATTTTTTTACCGCTTTCTGGGGCGAACAACACACCCAATACTCCGCCAATTGCAAGTCCTGCTAATAAAGCCACAATTGCTCCAGATTTATCACTGGGTCTTCGTGTTGGCATGTTTGAAAAATGGTCGGAAATTAATTTTTTATAATTCATAGCTATATGTTTTTATTGATGAAAACACTTTCATTACTTACTAAACAGATACAGCCTAGATGTGTTTTGAAAAATTGAGAAAATGATTTGTCTTTATTTAACAGATAAAATTATACGGTTGCAAATTCCAATGATTAGGAGATAATTAAACTGGTGTTTTAACCAGATACTTTCCTGTAATATTTTTAACCGCCAACGTGAGCCATGTTGCGGCTACAAAAGGAAAAGTCAATTGAGTAAGGGAATTGGCCGACATAAATAAAGCGACTGCGACAGCTAGTACAGTAGCAAAAATCACCCATAAACCGTCTATTTTTTTATCTCCCGCAAATACAATTGCACATAAGACTGCATTATAACCAAATAAACCCATTTCTATGGTCTCTGCTGGTACTGAACAAAGAGCCGCGAGTAAAGCTCCAACTATAGAAGCCACCAGCGCGTACAAACCCGCAATAGGGGAGTTAACAAATACACCTATTAGAAATGCAATGCCTCCAAATAAACTGCCCTGAAAAATTACCTGACCAAAGCCCTTAAAAGCTGCAGCAAAATTATAACCTTCTGTAGATTCTACAGCTAATAAAGCAGACATAGGAACTGGAAAAACCTGATGAAATATATACAGAACCAACCAGGTTACTAAAATAAAAGGTAAAGTGTAAACAGGTATATTTTTTACTATGAAAAAGTGTTGTATGATTGTTGCTAATGCTGAACCAATAATTACAGCAATCCAGACAACTAAAGCAGGTTCAAAATAAAATGGCAATGCAACACCTACCAGTGCGGCACTAAAACCATATAAGCCTTGTTGAATTTCGCTCTCTTTATACTTCAGTAGTTTTGCAGTCATCGTACCACAAAACACAGATAATATAGCGCCTATGCCCATGAATACAGAACCATAGAAAATGCCAATTAAAAAAAGAAGTCCAGTAATCGCATTTTCCTGGAGCATAATCTGTCCAAGTCCTTTTAAAAGGGTAATGATAAAATTGTTTTGTAGGTAGGTTTGATTGGTCATAATAATAAACTTACAAAAAATAGTAATAGAATATGCTGTAAAAAACTCTGATATTAGAGAGGGAGGGGGTAAATAAAAGAGCCTCCTATCGGAATCGAACCAATGACCTACTGATTACAAGTCAGTTGCTCTACCAGCTGAGCTAAGGAGGCTTTTAATATTTCAAATACCCAGTTGATACATTTGTGTATCGGTTAGGAGGCGCAAAATTAGTACTTAATTGTTTATTTGCAAATATTTTTTTCATTATCACCAATTACTATAAATGACAATTAGGTTAACCTATTGGTTGTTTTTGATTTCAAATGACTATATTCTACTATCAATCAATACTATATGAATATCTGTAAAGTTTAAAAACGACTTTAGAAAATTAGTGAAAAATATTAAAATCAAGAGCTTGTTGCTATGGAAATAAAATACACATACTGATGAAAAATCATCTTTATGTAATAAATCGGCAGGTTTTGCTTCCTTATTTCAAAATAAGGAAGATGATCTCAATTCAAGTGTAAAAAACGGAGATTATATTTTAGGAATGCGTGCAAAATATAATTTTGTATTGTACTTTTGCGGAAAATTTCAAATAAATGACTCGTAAAAATAGTAATCCCGAAAAAACTGTTGATGTTGTATTGATTGGAGCAGGAATCATGAGCGCTACCCTTGGTATGATGCTTAAGGAACTACAATCAGATATCACCATTGATATTTTTGAAAGATTAGATGTAGCAGCAGCAGAAAGCTCAGATGCCTGGAACAATGCCGGTACAGGACACTCTGCTTTTTGTGAGCTAAATTATACGCCTCAGCTTGAAGATGGATCAGTAGATACTAAAAAAGCCGTTTCTATTGCCGAATCATTTGAAGTGTCAAAACAATTTTGGTCATTTCTTGTGAAAAGTAAATTGGTAGATAGTCCGGAAACATTCATTAGAAAAATTCCTCATATGAGTTTTGTATGGGGACAGGATAATGTTGATTTTCTAAAAAAACGATATACAAAATTACAGGAAAGTGATTTATTTAAAGGAATGGTTTATTCTGAAGATGATAAACAACTTGCAGATTGGATGCCTTTAGTAATGAAAGACCGAAATTCCGACGAAAAGGTTGCCGCGACCAGAATGGATTTAGGTACTGATGTTAACTTTGGTGCCCTAACCAGAATGCTCTTTAATAAATTGCAAAGCAAACCTGACGTTCAACTTCATTTCCATCACGATGTGAAAAAGCTCAAGCAAAAAAACGGCCTCTGGGAAGTGAAAGTTAAAGATGAAGCAACAGGTCAAAAGAGAGTTGTAAAAGCTAAATTCGTATTTATTGGTGCTGGAGGAGGCTCTTTACCTTTACTAGAAAAAGCTGATATCCCAGAAGGGAATGGCTTTGGAGGGTTCCCGGTTAGTGGCCAATGGTTAAAATGTGTGAATCAGGATATTATTGAACAACACAATGCTAAAGTATACGGAAAAGCTTCTGTAGGCGCACCACCGATGTCTGTGCCTCACTTGGATACAAGAATGATAGATGGCAAAAGAGCATTGCTTTTTGGTCCTTATGCAGGGTTCTCAACCCGATTCCTAAAACATGGTTCATTGTTGGATCTGCCAATGTCTATTAAAGTAAATAACATACGTCCAATGATCTCGGCTGGATTGGATAATTTGCCACTGACAAAATATTTAATAGATCAGGTACGTCAATCGCCCGAGGATCGTATGGCAGCTTTAAGAGAATATTTTCCAGGAGCAAAAATGGAAGATTGGGAGCTTGAAACAGCCGGACAACGCGTACAGGTAATTAAAAAAGATGAAAAACATGGTGGTATCCTTGAATTTGGTACCGAAGTAGTTACTGCAGCCGATGGTTCTATTGCAGCGCTTTTAGGTGCTTCTCCAGGTGCTTCTACCGCTGTTTCCATTATGATTACACTAATGGAACGTTGCTTCTCTGAAAAGATTAAGTCAGCTGATTGGCAAAAGAAATTAAAACAAATGATTCCATCTTATGGAGAATCGTTGAATGGAAATCCGCAATTAACTGAAAATATCAGAACACAGACTTCACACGCTTTAGGTTTGTAACGTCCAATACTTTATTAAAACGCCTTACAATAAGCTGTAAGGCGTTTTTTTTATGCATACACCCCCACTGCTGAATTGTATTAATGACCTGTCAGGCTAATTGGTATAATAATTGAATCATTCGTTAAGCTCACCCTTAATCAAGATAATATGCCCCGTTGGTCTAAAATTGTACTAAAAATAATCGGCGTACTTGTAGCATTTGTCCTCCTTTTATATGTTGGTCTTGCAGTTTATGTAAACGCAAACAACAAAAGTTTATTGGTTAAAATAAATAAAGAACTCAATAAAAATATCAATGGTAGTCTGGTTATTGGAAGTATGGATCCCGCCTTTCTGAAAGGGTTCCCTGCATTTTCTTTAAGCCTTAAAAACGTAATAGTGAAAGACAGCTTATGGAATAACCACAAACATAACCTGCTTGAAGCAAGTGATATTGATGTTTTTGTAAATTTAATGGGCTTCTTAAAGGGTAATATTGAAATTGGTAAAATGGGCATTAATAATGCTTCCATATATCTTTATACCGATACAAATGGTTATAGCAATACCGCTATTTTTAAGAAAAAAGAGCAAAAGGAAACACCAAAAGAGGAAAGCTCAGCTCCTGCAAAAATCAATCATATCATTTTAAATAATGTCAACTTTGTAGTAGACAATCAAAAAGGTCATAAGCTATTTCATTTCGTCATTGATGAGCTAAAGGGAAAAGTTGATTATGGGCTCCTAAGTGGTTGGGAAGCTGATATTAAATTAAAAACACTGGCGAAAAGCTTAGCATTTAATACACGTAGAGGAAGCTTTATAAAGGATAAACTATTAGAAGGTCCTTTCAAAGTTAGTTATGATGAAAGTAAGGGCATAATAAATGTAGCCCCAAATCAGCTTAAAATAGGGGAAGACCCTTTTATTATAGGAGCCATATTTGATACTTCGAAAGAGAATACCGAGTTTGAAATAAATATCGATGTTCCTAAAATCATGTGGAGAAACGCCTCAGCACTGCTGGCACCTAATATATCAGAAAAGCTAAACATGTTTAATCTTAGTCAACCTATTCATGCTAAATGTATGATAAAAGGAGATATGGGACCTGGTGGTGATCCCGAAATTAAAGTTGATGCAATCATCAAAAATAACCAACTGAGCATACCTGGCGGCATCATTGATAGCTGTAATTTTAACGGTGTGTTTACCAATAATTATGTTGATGGCAAGGGCTTTACCGATGAAAATTCAGCAATAAAATTGTATCAATTTAAGGGCAGCTATAAGGATATTCCTTTTTCTATTGATACGGCTTCTATTAACAACCTAGATAAACCTATAGCAACAGGAATTTTTAAATCGAAGTTTGATGTTGCAAAACTGAATAAGGTAGTAGGGGTTGATATTTTGAAATTTGGTAAAGGTACGGCAATGGTAAATTTGGCCTATAAAGCAGATATTGTCGACTTTAGATTAAATAAGCCTTTGGTTGCTGGTAATATTGATATTAAGAATGCTGATGTGGCTTATATGCCCAGAAAGCTGAACTTCACTAACACTGCTATTTTACTAAACTTTACTAATAACGATCTCTTTATCAAAAATATACATCTGCAAAGTGGGAAAAGTGAAGTGATGATGGATGGCGAGATTCGTAATTTTCTAAACCTATATTATACAGCTCCGGAAAAGATACAGTTAAACTGGAAAATACGTAGTCCACAAATACACCTTGGAGAGTTCCTTGGCTTTTTTGGAAGCAGAAAACCTGCACCAAAAGCAAGAAAACATACTGCTAGCAGAAGCACATTCTCTGAAGATTTGAATCAGGTATTTGAAAGAAGCAATGTGAATATGAATGTAAGAGTAGACAAGGTTTATTATAATAAATTCCTTGCTACCAATGCCACTGCTGATCTGTTGCTGTCAGAATCAGGTATTTCCATAAAGAATGTTAGTGTTAAACATGCTGGTGGATCTCTAAAAATTAATGGTAATGTGATACAGAAAGGTGGTTCAAACAGATTTAATATCAATGCCATAGTAGATAATGTAGATATCAAGAATTTCTTTTATGCTTTCGATAACTTTGGTATGAAAAGTTTGACTTCAAAGAACTTGAAAGGATTTTTATCTTCTAAATCAAATATTTCAGGTGGTATTTCAGAACAGGGTGCTTTGGTTAAAAACTCATTAAATGGAAAGCTTAATTTTAACCTTAAAAAAGGAGCTCTTTTGAATTTCGATCCTATTATTAGTGTAGGCAAATTTGCTTTTCCTTTTAGAGATTTAAACAATATTACTTTCGAAAATCTGAATGGTAATTTTGATATCAGAGGGCAAAAGATTACTATTAAACCTATGCAGATTAACTCTAGCATCCTAAATATGGATGTGTCTGGTATTTACTCATTGGGTGCCGGAACTAATATTGCTGTCGATGTTCCTTTAAGAAACCCAAAAAAGGACGCCGATATTACGGATAAGGATGAGCTTAAGGAAAGACGAATGAAAGGGATTGTATTACATTTATTGGCAACCGATGGTGAGGATGGTAAAATCAAAATAAAGCTCAATAAAAATAGAGAGCAGACTAAGTAATCATGTATTTTCTATAAAATCTATATATTATCCTCCTTTATATTTTATAAAGGAGGATTTTTGACTATTTTCGGGCTTTCAATACAGATTTAATAACCCGAACCACGAACCACAATGGACAAGCCAATACTTGTTTTGAAATTAGGCACAGCCTCAATAACCACTGGAAAAGGAGAACTTGATGAGTTGGTAATTGCTGATGTTGCCCGACAGGTAGCAGAAATTGCAAAAGAATTCCGATTAATACTTGTTTCTTCAGGCGCCGTAGGCGCAGGCAAAAAGTACATTAAAAACTATAAAGGGAAAATTTCAGAGCGTAAGGCTGCTGCATCAATTGGCAACCCCTTATTATTAAATACATACGCTAAACATTTTCTGCCCTATGGAATTTGTATAGCTCAGAGTCTTTGTGAGCGTCAACATTTTTCGAACAGAAAACAGTTTTTGCAATTAAAAGAAACTTACGAGGAGCTTTGGAAGAACGATGTGATTCCAATTGCTAATGAAAATGATGTTGTCAGTAGTTTAGAACTTAAGTTCTCAGATAATGATGAACTCGCAACCTTGTTAGGAGTGGGGTTTGGTGCTTCAGTAATTTTATTGGGTACTTCTGTTCCTGGAGTATTAGACCGTGAAGGAAATGTAATTGATAAGATTGAAAGCATTAATAATGATATCTTTTCACTGGCAGATAAGAATAAGTCTGATCTGGGTTTAGGTGGTATGATTTCCAAATTAACATTTGCCCATTTGGCATCTGTTATGGGAATTAAAGTAGTCATTTTTGGTGTACGTACACCAAATGGTATTCTTAATGCCGTTCAGGAAAAAACAGGAACAGTATGTGTCCCAAAAGTTTCCAACATATCGGCTAGAAATAAATGGCTTGCCAGTGGCAGTCTGGTTACAGGCCGTATTATGGTTGATGAAGGGGCTTGTGAAGCTATTAGAAAGCGTAAAAGCTTACTCGCCGTAGGTGTACTGTCGGTCATTGAACAATTTAGTGATGGCGAAATCTTCGAAATAACTGATGAACAACAACATATAGTAGCAGTTGCACGTGCTAAAACATCATCAGAAGCAATTCTTAAAAATGCAAAACAACATAACCTGGAAATTGCAAATGCCAGTGATATTGTAATACTTTAAATAATGGAGAATATTAAACAACAATTAATTAATGCAAAAAAGGCACGCACTTCAATTTCTTCCTTAAGTGATCAGGGAAAAAAGGAATTGATCAAGAGCCTGGCTGTACTTATTAAGGCGAAATCGGAACAGATCATTTCAGAAAACTTAAAAGACCTGAATAGGATGCCCGATACAGACCCCAAAAAGGATCGACTGTTGTTAAATGAAACAAGGATACTTGACTTAGCAACAAGTTTAAATGATGTTGCTGAATTAAAAGATCCTACAAATATCATTCTTTCAGAAAATACGCTTGATAATGGGCTGTTTATTCAGAAAAAAACTGTACCACTTGGTGTAGTTGGCGTTATATATGAATCAAGACCTAATGTTACTATTGATGTAGCAGCTTTATGTATCAGATCTGGAAATGTCTGTTTATTACGTGGTGGACAAGATGCTTATCATACTAATCTTTATGTAGTATCTTTAATTCAGCAGGTTCTCGAGGCCCATGGTATGGATAAAAATGTGGTGCAACAGTTGCCGGCAGATAGAAAATACATTTTAGATATATTACAGGCAGAGGGATATATTGATGTAATTATTCCACGAGGTTCAAATCAATTGATTGAGTTTGTACGTAAAAATGCTTTGGTACCAGTTATAGAAACAGGAGCAGGTGTATGTCATACTTATGTGGAGACAACCGCAAAATTACAGGATGCAGCAGCTATTGTTGTCAATGCCAAAATCTCAAGACCATCGGTATGTAATGCACTGGATACAGTTGTAGTAGATAGATCTGTTATCAAACCATTCTTGAATATCTTAGCTCCTTTATTGGTTAAATATAATGTTGAAATATTTGCTGATGAAACCTCATACCCAATATTAAACGAGCTGAAATATCCACAATTAAAACAGGCCTCATCTGAAGATTTTGGTAGAGAGTTTTTAGATTTTAAATGCTCAGTGAAAGTTGTTGATGGTATAGATGAAGCTTTGTCGCACATTCTTAACTTTTCATCTAAACATTCTGAAGCTATTATAACTGAAGATAATAGCAAAGCAGAAAGATTCCTTAACGAAGTAGATGCTGCAGTTGTTTACTTAAATGCATCAACTAGATTTACCGATGGACAAGTATTTGGTTTGGGTGCTGAAATTGGTATTTCTACCCAGAAACTTCATGCCCGCGGTCCATTTGCACTAGAAAAACTAGTGACTGAAAAATGGGTTGTAAAAGGCAAAGGCCAGACTAGATAATCCTCTTTATATTTTCTAATACCGTGTGCTTTATTCCCCCTTTTGGGCAAATAAAGCACACGGTATATTGATGTTGCAACATGGAACCACTTTATTTCTATTGGTTTCAACACCCCTTCTTTGGCCTGAATTTTGAATTTAATAGAGTTTGTATTCCACCAAATTTTAATTAATTACAAGTACTTGAGATCAGACAGCCTACTTAGAATGCTTGAAGTAATAGATGACTATGCTATTTTCTTATTAGATAGGCAAGGGAATATTGAGAACTGGAATAAGGAAGCCGAAAAAATTAAAGGATATAAAGCCGACGAAATTATCGGCCATAACATTAGTGTCTTTTATAATGAAGAGGGGCGTAGGAATAGACTGCCCGAATTACTCGTTCAAGAGGCGATATTAAAGGGTCGATCTCAGCATGAGGGTTGGCGTTTGAGAAAGGGAGGGGAGCTTTTCTGGGCCTTTGTTACCCTTTCTGCTGTATATGATGATAACAACAATGTTGTGGGATTTTCTAAGTTTATAAGAGATCTTACTGCAAAAAGACATCTCGAAAAAACAGCTGAAGAATATGCGCGAGAATTAGAGGTTAAGAATAAGGAACTTGAACAATTTGTCTATATAGCTTCTCACGATTTACAAGAACCTTTGTTAACCGTAAAAAATTTTGTAGAACTGTTTAAAGATGAGTATAAGGATGTTTTTGATGATAATGCTAAGCTATATCTTCAATTTATAGATCGTTCCACTGAACGAATGAGAAACCTTATTAAGGGCTTACTGGATTATGCCCGCTTGGGTGGACAGCAATCTAAAACATTGGTTAATTGCAATTCCTTAATGGATAGTCTACAAAATGACTTGTTTAGCAGCATAAGCGCTTCTGGTGCCGAAATTCATTATCAAAATCTACCTATAGTTTATGGTTATGAAACTGCATTAAGACAGCTATTCCAAAATCTATTAAGCAATTCATTGAAATTTAAGAGAGTTGGCGTGGCACCTAAGATTGATATTTCAGTAACCAATAGCACAAGTTTCTGGCACTTTGAGTTTAAAGATAACGGCATTGGTATAGAGGAACGCTATCTGGAAAAAGTATTTATAATGTTCCAGCGTTTACATAATGTGTCTGATTATGAAGGATATGGAATTGGTCTCTCTCATTGTAAGAAAATAGTAGAATTACACGGTGGTAAAATTAAGGTAGAATCTGTTGTTAACGAGGGTAGCACATTTAGATTCACACTTAAAGTTTAAAATTATAAAACAGTTATAGTCAATGAAGAAATATAAGGATCTTGATTGTATTTTATTAGTTGATGATGATATTTCTACAAATTTCATTCATCGCAGGATCGTTGAAAATGCAAGAATCATGGTAGATGTAAAAGAAATTACATCAGCTAAAGATGCATTAGATTATTTAACCCAGTCTGGCAAGTACGAAACCGATGAGCTTGCACCAAAGGCAGGAATTATATTTTTAGATATTAATATGCCTGGCATGAATGGCTGGGATTTTATTGCTGAATATAAAAAGCTTGATGAAAGGTATAAAGCCAGAATTATTGTTGTCATGCTCACCACATCACTTAATCCTGATGATGCTCATCATGCTGCTAATTTAAAGGAGATTGCTACGTATTTGCAAAAGCCCCTTAATAATGAGGCTTTCGCAAAAATCGCAGATCAATATTTTGATTTACTGGGTGAATAGAAATCCTGAGGGTATTAAACCTCAAGATCATTCATTACCGCTTTAATCTTATCGCCAAGTCTGGCATCAGTAGCTGCAAAATCAGCTTTACTGCTTAATGGTGCATTTACACTGCAATAGAATTTAATCTTAGGCTCTGTGCCTGATGGACGAGCAGATACAATGCTGCCATCTTCAGTAATAAATTGTAAAACATCAGACTTAGGTAAATCCAGCTTAGTTTTTAGACCTGTCTTTAAATCTGTCAGTATACCAAGCTCATAATCTTTAAGGGTCTCAACTTTCGAACCGCCTAAAGTTGCAGGAGGGTTATTTCTAAACTTCTCCATCATCGCTTTTATGTCTTCAGCGCCAGTCTTTCCCTTTTTAGTGATGGAGACCAGCTCTTCTTTATACAAGCCATATTCTACATACATATTTAATAATGCATCATATAGGCTACTTCCTTTATCTTTATAAAAAGCTGTCATCTCTGCAATAAATGCACAAGAAACTACAGCATCTTTATCTCTTACCAAATCGCCAACTAAATAACCATAGCTTTCTTCGCCACCCACTATAAAGGTACTTTTTCCCTCCAGTTGAGTCATGATCTGACCTATCCATTTAAAACCAGTTAGGGTATTATAATAGGTTACGTTTTTAGAGTCGGCAATTGCTTCTATTAAATTAGAAGTAACAATGGTTTTAACGATATACTCATTGCCAGTTAATTTACCTTTCTCCTGCCATGCAGTTAGAACATAATTAATCAGTAGACAACCTGTTTGGTTTCCATTTAACAATACAAACTCCCCTTCATTATTTTTAACAGCGATACCTACACGGTCTGCATCAGGGTCTGTAGCCATAACCAGGTCGGCATCTATTTCTATTGCTTTTTTCAAAGCCAAAGTCAAAGCTTCCTTTTCTTCAGGATTAGGGTAAACTACAGTAGGGAAATTGCCGTCTGGTTTACTTTGTTCTTCAACAACCGTTAAATTGGTAAAGCCAAATTGCGCTAAAGCCTTTGGGACTAATGTAATTCCTGTGCCATGGATAGGAGAGAACACAATTTTAAGATCCTTTTGACGCTCGATTGCTTCAGGTGATACCGATAAAGCAGTAATTTTGTCCAGATATAACTGATCAATCTCCTCGCCAAGTTGTTCAATATTTGCTACTACACGTTCAAACTTAACGGCATCAATAGTTGTGATCTTAGCCACTTCATCCATAACCAGTTTATCATCTGGAGAAGTAAACTGACCACCGTCGGCACCGTATGCTTTGTATCCGTTATATTCTTTTGGATTATGGGAAGCCGTTAGCATAACACCACTTTTACAACCCAGGTTTCGTATAGCAAAAGATAATTCAGGCGTAGGCCTTAAGGCTGAAAAGAAATAAACATGTATACCATTTGCAGAAAAAACATCTGCAGTGATTTGTGCAAAATAGTCGGAATTGTTACGACTGTCGTGCGCAATAGCTACCTTAATTTTTTCTCCTGGATATTTTGTGTTTAAATAGTTGGCTAATCCTTGAGTGGCTGTACCAATAGTATATTTATTTATTCTGTTAGATCCAGGGCCCATTATACCTCTTAATCCTCCTGTTCCAAACTCCAGATTTCTATAAAAAGAGTCTGTAAGTTCAGTGTAAGACTCCTGATCCAGAAGACTTTGTATCTCATTCTTTGTTGCATCATCGTAATTGCCTTTAAGCCATTCGTTGATGGTATTTAAGGTAGCCTGTTCTAATTGCATATATTATCCTTCCAAATTTTATTTTGTCTATTTTGCTGTTATTAAGCATGATTTCTTTAAATTCACGCCCAATTACAAGTATATAACCATTTTGGCTAAAAATAAAATACTTGTAGCAAATAAATATAGCTATTTATACAGCTTTGAACCATTAAAAAATAAATAAACCAAATGAAGTTATCCGCAATAATCATATACCTTATGATCAGAGTGGGTAAGTTTCAGAACTATTAAAAAACAATTAAAGAATTATGAAAATATTAAAGTTTGGAGGCACTTCGGTAGGAAGCCCTGAGCGCATGAAAAAATTGTTGGATATTGTAGATCCGACTGAAAGACAAATCGTGGTATTATCAGCAGTGTCTGGTACAACCAATAGCTTAGTAGAAATTTCAGCCAAACTTTTAAAGGAAGATAAACAGGTTGCGTTAGAATTGATTAACGCATTGCACGAAAAATATAATGAGTTTGTAATTGAGCTTTTAGTAGAGGGTGAATGCCGTGTACAAGGACAAGAAGTTGTAGATTATCACTTCAACTTTTTAAATACTTTAGCCAATGACATCTTTACAATTGTTGAAGAAAAAGTGGTTCTAGCACAAGGTGAACTATTGTCTACGACCTTATACCATATATATTTAAAATCAATAGGAGTACCATCTGTATTGCTACCTGCATTGGACTTCATGAAGATGGATGAGGATAATGAACCTGATGTTCCTTTTACAACAAAGCATTTACAACCGATACTTGATCAACACAAAGACAATAAGCTCTTTATTACACAGGGTTTCATTTGCAGAAATAGCTTTGGCGAGGTAGATAACTTGCGTCGTGGTGGAAGTGATTATACTGCTTCATTAATTGGTGCGGCAATATCTGCTGATGAAGTTCAGATCTGGACAGACATTGATGGAATGCATAATAATGATCCAAGAATTGTAAAGGGCACCAAACCAATTTCGCACCTTTCTTTTGATGAAGCTGCTGAGTTGGCTTATTTTGGCGCAAAAATTCTGCATCCACAATCTGTATTTCCGGCACAGAAATATAAAATCCCTGTACGCTTGTTAAATACTTTGGAGCCGAAAGCAGCAGGTACTTTGATCTCAGCAGAAAGCGAAAAAGGAAAGATCAAATCTATTGCAGCAAAAGATGGTATTACGGCAATTAAAATTCACTCTAGTCGTATGCTACTTGCCTATGGTTTCTTGAGAAGGGTTTTCGAGATCTTTGAAAGGTATAAAACTCCAATTGATATGATTACTACTTCTGAAGTTGCAGTATCTTTAACAATTGATTATACAGCTAACCTTGAGAAAATTGTAGAGGAGTTACACGCATTTGGTTCTGTTGAGATTGATACTGACCAATCTATTGTTTGTGTAGTTGGCGATTTTAGTGCAGAGAAGCATGGTTATGCTTCAAGAGTATTGGATGCAATGAAACACATACCTGTAAGAATGATTTCTTATGGTGGAAGTAATTACAATATCTCCTTACTAATTAATACAACAGATAAAGTGGAGGCTTTAAGAAGTTTACATAATAGGTTGTTTGAATAAGAATTGGGTAATTTTACCTTCTTTTTATCCAGGCAAGGATAGCAATAGAAATAACAATGAGTACGATAAAGACCCTTATTCTTCTGTCGTACTCTTTTTTACTAATCTTCTGATTTCGAAGATCTAATTTGTTGCCTACGTAAATTAAGCCAAATACAATTACAATAAATATAACAAGATATTTAAACATTATGTTTTCTAATAAAGATATATCACGATTCGCAAACTTAGAAACACCTTTCTATTATTACGACCTGAATCTGCTGCAAAGCACATTAAGCACCTGCGCAGATGCCGCTAAGTTATACAATTTTCATGTTCACTATGCCATGAAAGCGAATTTTAACGAGAAAGTTTTAGCATGTATTAAAGCCGTTGGTTTTGGTGCTGATTGTGTAAGCGGGGGAGAAGTAAACAAGGCTATTGAAACTGGTTTTGCCAGTAAGCAGATTGTATTTGCCGGTGTTGGTAAATCCGACAAAGAGATTAATCTTGCTTTGGATCAGGATATTTTCTGTTTCAATGTTGAATCAGTTCAAGAGTTGGAAGTGATTAATGAATTGGCTGCAAAAAAAGGTAAGAAAGCAAGAGTAGCTATTCGTATCAATCCTAATGTTGATGCACATACACATCATAACATTACTACTGGATTAGATGAAAATAAATTTGGAGTAAACTCATGGGATTTGCCACAATGTGCAGAGACATTAAGAGCTTCAGAACACATCGAGTTTATTGGTATTCATTTCCATATTGGTTCACAGATCACTAATCTGGACGTATATAAAAATCTATGTGTACGTGTGAACGAATTTGCACTTTGGTTTGAGGAAAGAGGTTTTACTGTTAAAGTATTAAATGTTGGTGGAGGCTTAGGTATTGATTACCATAATCCTGATGGACAAATTCCTGACTTCAGTAGTTACTTTAAAATATTCTCAGAGTTTTTAGATATTAATGCAGGACAGGAGGTTCATTTTGAATTGGGAAGAGCTTTAGTTGGACAATCAGCTTCATTAATCAGCAAGGTTTTGTACGTGAAAAATGGCAAAAAGAAAAATTTTGTTGTTTTGGATGCTGGTATGACTGAATTGATGCGTCCGGCATTGTACCAGGCTTACCATAAGATTGAAAATATTAGTCGTGGTGATGGAGCTGCATTAAAATATGATATCGTAGGACCTATCTGTGAAAGTACAGATTGCTTTGGAAAAGAAGTAGAGCAACCAGAATCTTTTAGAGGCGATTTATTTGCCATCAGAAGCGCTGGAGCTTATGGTGAGGTTATGGCTTCTAAATATAACCTTCGCGATGAGATCAGATCTGTTTATAGCGAAGAGGCCTAAGGCCAAATTAAGTCACAAACAAAAAAGTCCGTAGCATAAATACTACGGACTTTTTTGTTTTAAAACTTCCAATTTTAACTAATATATTGGTGTTTCGTTATAATTAACAAAGGGTTAATGTTAAATAAAAAAGGAACAGTATTTTGCCCCGGAATTGATGGGGACTTAACAGGCAATTTGTCCCTGTTAAGTCCCTGTTGGATCCCTGTTTTTCCCCTGTTTGATCCCTGTAAATTTTGAGCAGTTTCAGTTTTTCTTATTAAGAAACATTAAGACTTAAATTGCTGCCTATAACAAAATTAATGTGTGATTATTGGTCCTCAAAAAAATCTAATAAGCCACCAAGATAATGTTCGTCAAGTCCCTCTGTGAAATCTTTAAAATCTGCTTCAGGTATATTTGTTTGTAAAAACTCTAATGATGTTCCTTTTTTGTCTTCATGCAGTTTAATGGTTACGATTGATGGTTCATTATCCTCTCCAAAATACCATTCCTGTACTATTTTCTTACCATAATCAAATTCTACGTTTTTACCTACGATGTCTCCATCCCAAAATGAAAACTCGGTACCTGGCTCATCTGTAAATTCAACTTCGGCACCTGTCCACAGCTGAATACTTTGTTCTTTTGTTAAAGCCAAATAAACTTCCTCGGGGGAAGCGGGGAGATAATAATATTTTTTAAAAGTCTTCATAATGCTAATTTTCCTTTTCACTTGCGGAGTTTATTACTCCAATTTCTTCATTCTCATTTCGTTGATCTATTTCAGATTCATCATCTTGAATAGTCTTTTTAAAAGATAACTCTTCGTAATAACGGTCTAAAGCAGATTTCCATTCAAATTTAGGATAAGTAAAGACAAAAGTCTGCTTTACGCGCTCAGATTTCATAAAATATCCAATTATAATAAGAATTACAAGTACTCCTGCCGTTAAACGGTATGCATCAGTTGCATTTATTGCAGTTCTATTATTAATTACTTCAAGATATGCTGTTAGCGACGAATCGTAAATTATAAAAAGTAAATATAAAATGTTAAACTTTATATAATGCTCAGGCAGTTCCTTTCTTCTTTTGAAAAATAAAATAGCGCAAAAAAGACTATAAGCGAACACGGCTGCAAAAAAAACAACTTCTATAATAAAGCAAGCCTTAAGTAATACTTCATTAACCTCAATATTACCCATATTGAGCCAAATCTGGCTACTGAACAGGTCTACTGAAAAGGGTTTAATTAAGAGATTTAATGGAAATATGACCATTCTTATCGCAATAACAATGAGCCATCCTCCAATTGGAATTGCGTCAGAAATTTTCTTAATATCAAATTCTGCCTTATTGAAGTATATTTTTCTAAACAAAAATGTAGCAAATGCCAAGGTAAGTAAATATGGAAAAAGCATATAAAAACTTACACCAGCAGTTGATGTGGCCACTGTATTTCGGGCGATCGTATAAGTCAGATACTCATCAATTTTTTTTACATCAGCTATATATTTCTGGATTTGATCCTCTGGAATAAGATCTGTCATATTCCTATAAGTATAGTTGAACTTTACCGTAGAATCTATTTGATTATAGTAAACATCAAAGAAGTATAAGTCGCTCTCTACACTGAAGTTCTCATCTGACGGAGTCACACCGTAAGGCATAAACACAGTAATATTCTGTTCAATATTTGCTGCATGTTTTATGGCAATAGGGGTAAGTCTGCTTTTACTTTTAATTTTCCTGAGTTCATGAGAAATAAGGTCACCATAGAAGTAAGCAAACCTATCTTTAGGGTTATCACCTTCTACCCAAATGTCACTAATCTCGTAAGACTCTTTAATTTCCAGTGTATTGCTCTGTTCATTGTCTTCAATGATCAGGTTGTTCTTTATTTCAATCTCTGGATATAGTCTGGTGTAATACTCCAAAAACCTTTTTTGCAAATCTTCAGCTCCAGATTGAGCAATATCTGCACGCATATCATCAGCGTAATTACTTGTATACACGCTAAAAATATCTAAAGTTGATTTTGATCCAGAAACGGTGTCTGCTATTTTGAAATCCAGATGAGAAGTCAGCTTGCCCGTCGGCTTGCTTTCTATCATTTCTAATGCATTGACACCTTTTTTAACCACAAGAGCTTTTCCGTAGTTTGGGGCATAAAATTCATCAAAATCTCCTCTTTGATAAGAAATGGTAGGATCTATCCATGTTCTGTAATTATTAAAATCAACTGCTACAATGACATGATTAAAAATAAATGGACTAGGTAAGTAATCTGTTTTTTGCGTGCTACCATAGCTGTCTGCGTATGCCATATAAGCATTTACACCATTTGCCTGAAGCAATTTAACCAGCAACAAAGACTTATCTTTACAATCACCATAGCGCTGTTGCAAGATCTTTTCAGGGGAATTAGGTCGATGGGAATAAATACCAATTTCAATACCCATATATCTGATCTCGTCTTGTACAAAACGAGTAGCGAGTTTAATATATTCCTTTATGTTTTTCGACTGGGCTTTAAATTCATCTACTTTTTTATCCAGTAAAGGTGTTTTTAGATTTGTATAGTCATTTACAGACAATCCCCAATCCACCACTTCCGACCAATTTGAGAACTCACTTAACTGAGTTCTCTTTAATGGATTATACCAGGACGGTTCAAAGTCGGTAGTTCTATGTGTTTTAGTAAGCGTACTTTCCCATTCATATACTTTTAAATTGTCTTTCTCTGTTATTTTTGGTGGAGCATCAGAACTGAAGCTTTTAACATTTAGTTTCCTTGATTTATTGAGAATAACATTTGAATAAATATGCCCCATACTACTTGAACTTTCATTGTAAAAAGTAGAGGTGTATTTTTTACCATAAATAGGATTGTAGCCTTTTAATGTATAAGCGTATTCGATTCTGTCTCCCTTTCTCACATCATCAAGCACTATTAATGCATCATAAGTACCACTATAAATAAATCTGGAGAGTTCCTTTTCCGACTGTAGAAATTTGAAAGCACTTGTTTGCAAGCGATCGGAAGACTTACCATTGCGCCATACAAGAACTTTATGGAAGATGAGCTTCTGAAATCCAGGGTCATAAGTAACTGAAATCTGGGAGCCGTTCTGAACTCCTGCATCGGACACAATTTCTCTGGTCAGATGAACATAGTCTTCTTCCAGTTCAATATGATTCTGATTCTCATAAAATGATAGAAAATATCCCTCAGTAATATCTTTATCAGCTGGTCGCTTTTGTTTAGGTGTTACTTTTTGTATCCAATTAGGATTGATTTTATTGATGCTGAAATTCTTATTTTGGCCATATCCAGAGAAAGAAACAGTCAAAAAAAAGATCAAAATGGTAATCAGTCGATATACATTGTTATTTCTACGGGCATATTTAAATGATGCCAAGAGCGTCTCAAGAAGCATAGCGGTTAGGTTTGGTAACAGCTAATCTAATAATTTTTTACTTAAATGCGTTTAATCCTGTTATATCCATACCAGTAATTAATAAATGGATATCATGTGTGCCTTCATACGTTACTACAGATTCCAGATTCATCATATGGCGCATTATAGAAAATTCGCCTGTGATCCCCATACCGCCAAGTATTTGCCTGGCATTTCTAGCTATATCTAAAGCAATCTCTACACTGTTTCTTTTGGCCATTGATATTTGCTCCGGACTAGCTCTGTTTTCACTTTTTAGGACTCCCAAGCGCCATACCAATAATTGAGCTTTAGTAATTTCGGTAATCATTTCTACTAACTTTTTCTGCTGCAATTGAAAGCCTCCAATTGGTCTATCAAACTGAATTCGCTCTTTTGAATAACGCAGTGCCGTGTCATAGCAATCCATAGCAGCGCCTAAAGCTCCCCAAGCAATTCCATAACGAGCTTGATTTAAGCAACCTAGTGGTCCTTTTAGACCAGTAATATTAGGGAATATATTTTCTTTAGGAACTTTTACATTATCAAATACCAATTCGCCTGTTGCTGAAGCCCTAAGACTCCATTTATTATGCGTTTCTGGCGTAGTAAAGCCCTCCATACCACGTTCAACAATCAGTCCACGAACTTTCCCTGATTCATCTTTTGCCCAAACTATAGCAATATCAGCAAAAGGAGCATTAGAGATCCACATCTTGGCACCATTTAATAAATAGTGGTCGCCTTTATCTTTGATATTAGTAACCATACCACCCGGATCGGAGCCATGATCTGGCTCAGTAAGTCCAAAACAGCCCATCAGTTCACCGGTAGCTAATTTTGGTAAGTACTTTCTTTTTTGCTCTTCTGTACCATACGTAAAAATTGGATACATGACCAATGATCCTTGTACAGAAGCAGTAGAACGAATTCCAGAGTCACCACGCTCGATTTCCTGCATAATTATACCATAAGAGATATAATCAAGGCCCGCGCCGCCATACTCAACTGGTATAGTAGGGCCAAAAGCACCTATTTCACCTAAGCCTTTAATAATCTGTTTTGGAAACTCCGCTCTTTGCGCAAAATCTTCTATTATAGGACTGATAGATTTTTTCACCCATTCACGTGTAGTAGAACGGATCAGCTTGTGTTCTTCAGACAATAATTCGTCTAATAAATAATAGTCAGGAGCTTCGTAAAGGTCTTTCTTTATAGATTTATTCATTGTTTACACTATATTTGGATGGTCAATCAGCTATCTTATCAAAGATAATCAATTCAAGGTAGGGCTGGTAAATACTTAACGAAAATAGAGTTTCAATATGTCGTCAATACCTAAATATATACAAACTGTTGCCCTTAAGGATGTTAAGTGTTTTGCCTTGCATGGCTATTATCCGGAAGAACAATTAACGGGTATTTATTTTTTGGTAGATGTTATAGTAGAGTTTATTCCATTTGGTGAAACCGAGAACTTACAACATACCGTAAATTACGAGGTATTGAATATGATAATTCTGGAAGAAATGGCCAACACTCAAAAAATGTTGGAAACAGTGGTGAAGAACATAATTGACCGCACCATTGATAATTATCCATTTATATTAACAGCTACAGTTGGAATTAGAAAGTTAAACCCGCCAATGCCGGGAGAAGTGGGGCATTCATTTGTTCAACTGAGTTATAAAGCTGTTTAGCCTTATAATTGTTCAAATGATACCATACGTGCTTTTTCATCCTCTGGGATAGGAAAGGAACGCTTGGTAGCGTAATCAAACGCTACGCAAGTAGTTTTGCCAGTAGCACATACTTCTTCTTTACCATCTACCAGTTTCACAATCAGATATTCCAGATCAAAGCTACTCCTGCCAATTCTTGAGGTACGCACATTTATGCTGATGTTATCTTCCAAAAATATCGGCAAAATATAATCTAAAGAAGCACTAGCGATCACCACTCCGGTTTTTTTCCAATCCCACTTTATCGCATAATTCCAGTATTTGGCTCTTGCAATTTCCAGAAAAGTAAAATAAGTAGCATTGTTTACATGACCCATCATATCAAAATCTGCAAAACGGGTTTCAATAACCGTTTTATACTTATAATTGTCTGAAGTATTGATTATATCCGACTTTTTGTCTGTTTTTTTGTTTAGTCGCTGCCATAATGTCTTTAAAATCATAATTATTTAGGTTGGTATAAGAGTTGAATAGGGGTTAGTATATCAATAGAATAAAAAATAGCAAATCATAAAGTACATAAAAAAAGGAGAAATAAAATGACACTAGTAAAATTTAACAACAGAACCAGAAACACTGCACCTTATTTCAACAATGTATTCGACTCATTGTTTAGTGAAGCCTTAAATAAAAACTTAACTATTAATAAAGTTCCTGGTGTTAACATCTTAGAATCAGAAGCTGATTACAAAATTGAATTAGCTGCACCTGGTTTAACTAAAGAGGATTTTCAAATAAACCTGAAGAAAGATACATTATCAGTTTGGGCGGAGAAAAAAGCAACTGAAGTTGAGGCTCAAAAAGATTATACCAGAAGAGAATTCGACTATTATTCTTTCGCAAGGTCATTCACTTTGCCTGAGAGCGTAGATGGAGATAAAATTAGTGCTGAATATGTGAACGGAATCTTAAACATTACCATTGGTAAAAAAGATGAGTCTAAATCAGCTACCAAAGAAATTAAAGTTTCATAATAATATAGGTTTTTTGGTTTTTACAGGCTGTGTCATATTGATACAGCCTGTTTTTTTATACATCTTTTTATCCTTTACTCCTGGATTTTTGCTTCCTAATCGGCGCTCTTACTCCTTAATTTCCTTAAGGTCATTCTTATTAAGCCAGCCTTTGGTAACTTGACCATCTTTATTGGTATGCGTTACATAGATAAAACCTTTATCCTCTTCAATCACATTAAACTTTGCATTACTCCATAAGCCTAACACACCATTTCTATGAGCCCCGGCACTTGCAGCGTCGTAAAAGTAAACTGTTCCTTTAGGTAGCTGATACTTTTTCCCTTCACTGACAATGT
The DNA here is from genome assembly GCA_040393085.1 of Pedobacter hiemivivus. GTDB lineage: Bacteria > Bacteroidota > Bacteroidia > Sphingobacteriales > Sphingobacteriaceae > Pedobacter > Pedobacter hiemivivus_A. The sequence continues at coordinate 57,252 of JBEBUV010000001.1, forward strand.
AAGTAGCTGCAGCAGCTTCCTTAGCTTTGGCTTCGGCTTCAGCTCGTTTCGCTGCTGCCGCCATTTGCGCTTCATATTCTTTTTTCAAACTATCAATTTCCACTCTCTGAGCAGCCGTATCAATAGTAACTGTTTGTACCTGAGCAGTAGTATCAACAAGAGTTGTAGGGATGTTTTTTGAAGTATCCACTTGAACAGTCTGTGTCGTATCCATTGCTACCTGATTATTGATTCCATCAACTTTCGATAACAATCCGTAGGCAGATAACATGGCCAATATGATAATAGAAAGAATCATGATGGCAAATACAGGCTTTGATAACCTGACTCCATCTGGAGCTAATACGGGAGATTTTATTTCATTTTTTAAAATGGGAGCGGGACCCGAAATCACTTCGGGAGGAGCAATAAACTCTCCGCCACGATACACAATCGCATCCTGTAAAGCAGCCCCATTGGCATATCTTTTCTCAGGACTCTTCTCCAGGCATTTCTTGATCACATTCAGTAGCCATTGCGGAACATTCATTTCCTTTTTCCTTTTCTCTGCATCCCAACTTTCCGGTAACCGATTTCTCCGCAGGTTCATTAAGTCAGGAACTTGTGCTTCCATATGAGATACCATAACCTGATTGCGTGAGCTTTCATTCTTATTGATCAAAGGGAAAGGAACAGTACCGGCAAGTAACTCGTATAGTATTATACCGTAACTGTAAATATCAGTTTGGAAGAACATCTCTCCATCATGTTGCTCTGGAGCCATAAACTCTACAGCACCTGCATGTCGTAGACTGGTACGGCGCTGTTCATCAGACATAATAGCTAATCCAAAGTCAAGTAATACATAATTACCTGTATCATTGTTGAACTTAACGTTATTGCTTTTTATATCACCATGTTTAATATTAACGCGGTGACAATGAGCAAGTGCATTTGCCAGTTGTTCAGCCAGTTTAATCACCTCATGGATCGTGAATATCGGCGCATGAGGTGGCATGAGGAGTTTTTCAAGATCCGGCCCCTCTATATATTCCATTTCTATAAATGGAAAAGAACCACTTTCGGTAAGACCTGAACCCAGTATTTTTACGACATTCGGATTTGGCACTTCATTCACCTTTTTAAGCTTTTCTACTTCATTTTTAAATTTAATGAAGTTCTTATCATCCTCACTTTCGGTGTGAATTGGTGTAGGCATAATCTTCACTGCTGTGATAATAGTACCCGTACGTTTCCCCTTATATACAGACCCTTGTCCGCCTGTACTTAAAGCACCAAGATTTTCTAATCCTTCTGTTATTGTAAAAACTTTACTCATTATACTATATTAATTATGATCAACTCCAATATAACTAAATTCCAAAACAGCAAGCTCTCCCAAAATAATCTGATCGCCTTCTTGTAGTGTATGCCCCAGTTCTGCAACATTTAATTTCACGGGGTTATGATCTCCCAATGATCTTATTTTTACTTTATTTCTGGGAGGTATACCGCCTTCATCTGCAAATAAAAGAAAGGATCCTGTATCTGCATCCCATTCAATATGTGCATGTTGCCTGCTGATGTATTTATTAGCTTCATTTAAGCTGTTATCGGGGAAAGCAATATGATTGATTCTGAAAAAACCATCACTAGCCTGAACTTTATGCTCCCGGCCAATATTCACTTTACCATCAGTTGCACTTATTTTATATTCATTTTTTTCGGACTCTCCGTTTAAAGGACGAATATAAGCAGTTTTAGAACGTGTTACGACTACATGTTCAGGTGTTCTAATGTAAAGTGCAGCATTTAAACCATTTAATTTTATTGCGTCAGCAGGTAATTCTTCAATGAAATTACTTTGCATGGTCCAATTTTCTGGTAAATCTATAGCAAAATCATCAGCAATACGCTGTATTTCGTTTTTAAAGCGAGCGTCATCGTCAGCAAAAACGGCCGACTCATACATATATTTTTCAGTAGGTAAACAAGCGATAAGCAAGGCAAGACCTTTTATGTGTTTGCCTTCACCACCTTCAAGCTTTTGTAATTCCTGCTTGATGCCTGATAGCAACAGTTCTCTGATCGCCTTTACATCTTGTGGCGATTCTGGATTACGTTTATTAAATAGATTAAACATATATGATCTGATTTAAGTCTTCTTTTTCGTTTCTTTTGTTAAATAACCTAGTTTTAAAAGGGCAGGTATCACATGATCTCCAGCAAGTTTTACTGCTTTGCTAGAACCTCGGGTTGATTCAATCCTAATGCAAACCACAATATGACCTTTTCCATTTGCCTTTGGAGCATAAAACGTATACCAGCCGTCGTTTATCTGCTGCTCTTTCCAAATCCGTTCTGGTGTACCCGTTTTTCCAGCTAATTTTACCCCAAATCTATAAGTATTGTTTTGGCTCTGTTTCATCATATAGTCGCCAATTAGTTCTGCATACTGAGGATTATTGGCTATTTTGATAGCCGGGTTTATTGAGGTAGTTGAATCACTTATTTTAAGCACATAACGATTGGCCACCATATTACCTTTATTTGCTACCCCTGATATTAATCTGGCTATTGCAGCTGGTGTAGCAATCAGCTCACCTTGTCCCCAAGCCATTCCGGAAATACCTTTAGCGCGGGTACGGCGAATACGTTCAGGATCATACTTTGGCTTGGTATTAAATTCTGTTTTTTCCCAATAAGCTCTCCATTTTGCTTCCTGTTTAGCATTACTTGTATCGCTACCATAATAATAACCACCTACGCCACGTAAAAACATACCTGTTTTTAAATATAAGGTTGCCATTTCATCTTGCAAATGCTCTTCATTGGCGATTTTAATAAAGTATACGTTATTCGATTTCACCAACGCACGTTCCAGGTTAATATTTCCAGTTTCATCAGGTTCAATACCTTTAGTTCTGATTCGTTCTGCTGTGCTCACATGAAATACTCTCTTGGCTGCATCTGGGCCTAATTTATTGAAAGCTGCCATGGCTGTAAGTACCTTAGCGGTAGATCCGGGTGGAGTTGCAGTTGTAAAACCAAGGTCAGCAGTAGTATACCAACCCGATAATTTGTTCTGCTCAGTAGTAGTCATGTTCAGTAAATCCCAGTTTTTAATAGGAGGGAGCGGATATAAAGCTGAAGCAAGTACATCACCCGTATAGTCTTCCATAATCACTACAGACACTCTACTGTTTCTAATGCTTGTATCTTGCGCCATGGTATTTTGAAGAGTGGTTTGTAAACTGGCATCAATGGTCAGTTTTACATCCCTATTACGTTTTTTAAAAGTTTCAACCTCTTCGCTATTTAAGCCTGATAATAAAAGAGGGGCAAGCGCAGTGTAATCCTTTTTACTAACCGTCATCTCTTTTATCCCACGTGGCAAAAAGCGATTTTCCTGATACTTATTGGCATTTGTGTTGAATGATACTGTTGGTGTTTTAAACCCTCTTAATTCTGCAGCATGTTCATACTCGGCGAAGTAACCATTGGTACTTCCATTAAATATCCCGGTATTATTGTCGCCAATCCAGAAAAACAGCTGTTCCTCAAAAGGGTAATATCTATCTACCCTCTTATGTTCGGCCGAATCCAGGTTATAACTAATACCCGCAGCACTTAGTTCGTTATGTTGTTTTTTAATATGCTCAGGATTACTAGTTGCTAGTACACGACCATTTCGATCAAATAAATCACCTGCTGCCAGCTTATTCATTAATATAGCTATACGCGGATTGTAACTAAACATACGTGCACCACTTCTGTCTGCCACTAACGCAGGTTGTACAACCCATTTGTTATTGTGTATAATATAGTTAGATACAGTTATCGTAAGTAATAATATAGCTATACTGGCCGCTAACAATGCCGGAACCAGATTTTTATCTTGTTGCTTGGTAATATAGGTCATCTGTACTTCTGAGCCTTTTACAAGGGATATAGAGAGCAGAAAGCCTGCAGCAAGCATATTTGCCACTAATGACGATCCTCCATAACTGATAAAGGGTAATGCAACACCTGATAAAGGGAGCGCGCCTGTAGAACCACCAGCAATGAGCAGAAATTGAATAAACAGACTAATCCCAACTCCTGCAGATAAGTAGAATAAAAAGGGCATACCAGTTTGTCGTCCAATTACAATAGATCGATGTAAGAATATCAGAAACAAAATAAATATCCCAGTAATACCTGCCCAACCAAATTCCTCACCAATTGCAGGCAAAATCATATCTGTATGTGCTTCAGGGATAGTTTTAGCAAAGCCTTTTCCAACTCCTTGTCCGCTTATACCACCACTGGCCATGGCCCAAATACCATTGGCTACCTGATCGCCACCATATACTTCATTATTCCATGGATCCTGCCATATAGATTTTCTTTCTGTAAGCCTGTTTACCGGGCCGGGAATTAGTTTACCTAAATACGGCAGCTGATCAATCAACAAGAATGCAGCCATCACCATAATGATCATCATAGCCGATTCGCTGGTCTTCTTGTTAATCACCATGATTAAGGATACCAATGCTATAGTAGTTGCTGTTGCAATCCACACATTTAAAAACCATGCACTAAGCACATAGATGATAATGGCGGTCAGCATCATCATGAAATCACCTCTTGAGAAAGAAAACAGGATAATAAAAGTGAAACAGACCACCATAGCAGGACCTAGATCACCCAATAGTAAATACATTAATATAGCTACCACCATAGCTACTAATGCAAAAGAGAAAAAGAACCAGCGTTTATGCCAGCTGCTATATTCCGTAATAAACCGTTCATTCGAAGCGAAAAACCCTGCTAAGAAAAGAATAATGGAATATTTAACAATTTCGCTAGGTTGTACACCAAAAAGGTTGACTTTTACACCGCTTCCTTCAGGTCCTGAACCAAATACAATGGTTAAAGCAAGGAGAGCCAAGGCTGCAATAGCCCATTGCCATCCTTTCGCTTTACTAAACGCGTTCTTCACCAGCAACATCCTGTATAAACGGGAGTCAACATTGAATTTACGCATACTTACCGAAAGCATGATGATAATGCTTAAAATTCCGAGGCCATAGAACACAAGACTGTCTCTGGCTAAAAACCTGTCTCTTAATGGGTCTTGCAGACTAAGCAATGTAATAAACGACAAGCCCGTCATGATCATTATGATAGGCATAATTAACTGGTCTGCTTGCGGATGCTTTATACACATAAAAAAGTGCAACAAGAAGAAGCCTGTAAAAAAACAAACTACAATGATCCAGTACCACTGATTATACATTTCCGGAGTTCGTACAATTAAGGACTTTTCCTTTTTAAGGATTTTAAAGTCTCTTGTCGAAAACAACTTGATACTATGTGGCGATTGTTTAAAATTAAATGTAGCATCTTCATCAAGCTCTTGTAAGCCCATTGATCTGCCGAACTGGAACCCTGGCTTTAATGGCAGCACTCCATAAGCTTTTCCATCAGGAAGATGAAGAAAACTATACGATCCATTTACATCTGTTCTGGCATAAGAAATGAAATCCCTTAGTACTTCGTCTTCTTCATAAACGGTATCCTGAGGCAGAATCATTTGAAGCCTGACCAAAACACCGGCTACCGGGTGTTCAGCCGTGTCTATAACCTTTCCACTGATGCTATAACTACCTTTCTTGAAATCTCTTGCAGACGGTAGTCTTTCGGGTTTATTTAATTCTTGTTTATATTTTAAGGAATCGTTTCCAGAAAAGCCCAGTAATAAGCGGGAGGCCAGTACACGTTCCTTAAAGTTTTTTCCTCCATTAGTATAAGCCAGATCCGCTAGCACAAAGAACTTTCTTTTGTTAAGCTCACCAATATTATCAATAGGTTCCTTATACAGTAAGGTGTTGTTTGCTACTATGTTCTCAATTAGCAGCACATCATTTTTATCCTCAAAATAATAACCTTTAGTCAGCAGGTTTTTGATTTTCTTACCCGGAGCATCCTCATTTAGGTTCATCATTGTACCCTCATTCAAACGCTTGTGCACATCAACAAAGTTCTGTTGCTGCGCAATATATAGCGTAACAAATAAAGCGCCCAAAATAAGGGTAGCAAGCAGTAAAAACATACGCTCTGCTTTCCTGTTGGGATTCTGTTTTATTTGTTCTGACATATTGATTATGATGTTTTTTTGATTAATTATTACTTTATATTATTCTATCTTATTCTTTTATTTTCAGATTGTTATTAAGGATTAGCTATTGATGGCTGTCCAGTTGTAATGAACTGTACATTCTTTAATAATACTCCTTTACGTTCCAATGATTTCAGATCATAGAAGTTTTCTAAAGTAAAGTTTTCCAACAAAGTACTTTTGTTAGCTGGAGCAATTAGAAATGGTTGTCCCTGATAGCCTGTATCACTTTTTATAGTGATATTGCCTGTAGCTTTTAAATACAAACTATCTCTATTTATTCTAATAGGTTCCGCAATTAATATTGGTGATGTAAATACTGAATCGTCCAATATCAAAATATTACCTTTTAATTTATCAAGAGTATCCTGGAGTTTTAATGCTTGTGCATATTTATTAAATACGACTTCATCAGGAAGTTGATGCTTGATTTCTGTTGAGTTGTTAAAGAATCGCTTCCAGACCATTACAGCTATCACCAACAATAATAGTATGATGACGAAATTAATCAAATAGCCAGATAATTTTGCCGTTTTGGATTGTCTGACTGGTTTATCGGATATTTCAGGACTGTTAGTGTTTGTAACTTCATTAACTTTCAATGGTGTTTCAGTGATAACAACAGGTATTTTCTTCTTTTTAGGCTTAGAAATTGGCTTTGTAGCCTCATGGATAAAAACTTCATTATCATTTCTAACCAATACAACGGTGATATTATCTCGTCCGCCATTGGCATTGGCTACATTGATTAATTGTATTCCCTTCTGTTCAAGTTCATTGTTTTGTAACAAGGCATCTGTAACACCCTGTTTGTTGACCATATCGGATAAACCATCACTGCAAAGCAGAATCAGATCGCCCGGCAAAAATGGGGATTGGCCGGTTTCGACATAATCCTTTTGTAAACCAATGTTTCCTGCAAAGCCCAATGCCTTATTGATTTCATTTCGCTTAGGATGTTGCATAGCCTGTTCCTCGGTTAAACGCCCTGAATCTTCCATAAAACCAACAAAAGATTGGTCTTTTGATATTTTAATCAGGGAGTTATCACGTAACAGGTAAAGTCTGGTATCACCAACATGGGCATAGTAAAATTGGTTGTTTTTCAGGTCGGCCAAAGCAAGTGTCATTACACAGGCCATATCTTCATATTCCTTATTGTGTTTTTTAGCCTCAATAATCTGCTCATTGGCTTCAGCAAAGGTGGCTTGCATAAGTAGAGATATATCACCAGCAGGGTTATCCATTAATCTGATGACTGTCTTCCTGGCAATGGCTGCAGCCACTTCACCACCAGTATAGCCACCAACTCCATCTATTACACAGGCAAGAATAAAGTCTGTACCCACTATTCTTTGAGCAATAAAAGTATCTTCATTATTGCTGCGTACTTTTCCGGTATCTGTTATTCCAAAGTAATTTCTATCCATTCTTGCTGGTCGATTTTTTTATAGCTACAAAATGAGTGATCAATAGAATCAAACACAAGATCAATAACGCTATAGAGAGGACTTGCGACATAATCAGGATTTAAAAATGTTAACTCCAATAATTCCATTTAAGATAATCCTTGAATTCACAGGTAGCTCAACCCACTTAGGATCATCAGGAGTACTTCTCTCTACCAGGTTTTCATTTAAAATAGTTTTCTCTCCAAATGATGAAAGAAAGAATTTATCAGCAGTCTTGTTATAGCGTATCTGCAAATGAGGGGAGTTCACCCAGTCGGATGGGATCTTAAATATATTATCGTCGGCCCTCGTTTCCTCATTGCCTGAAATAGTAATGTCATTAAATTTCATCAGATATTCCAGCTTCTGACCAGTATATGCCTGATCTGGTAAGGTTGTCTCAAACCTTGCTAGCAATATATTTTCTGGTATGGATTCGTTTTTAGTTGCTGGTTTTAAATTGGCTATATACGGGATTTCGTAATATCCTTCACTGTAAAATATAAAGTCTTTAAGCAATTCATTACTAATGTCGAATGTTTGTGCAAGTCCGGTTTGTCTTGGAATAAAGGTTACTCTAAGGTTTTCTTGCTTCTGACCAGCATCTGGCATTAATTTACCAATAAAGCCCTTATCACCTGATTTATAATCGGGATGCGCCACAAAACGGAACACCCATTTGTTACTGGATGGCTCTACACTTTTTCCGGATAGAGCGTAATCGTTCATGATATCGTAGAACTTCTTTACTGATTCTTGAGCAATTAACCCGAACATTCCATTTTTATTATCCATAAATGTCCGGTAATCTTCAGTGTTTAAGCAGATGATGTACTCATGGTAAAAAACGATACGTTCAGCAAAAGACAAGTCAGCAATAGATTCCTTGAACTTATCAATGATGTATTTATAAATTGTATCTGGTGTAAGTGGCTGTGCTTTAGTAGCTGGTCCGGCGCTATTGCTACTTAAAAACCAATCCTGTATGCCTATTCTCTGCCAAAAAGAAGGTTTTTCTTCCATCTATAAAGGTTTAATGGTTTGCAATTTTCTATATAACGGTAAAGCTAGTTAAATCATTATTATTAATGCAAAAATAACCGTTCTCTTCGATCGCTGGAATCTTTGCCCGCTTCGCTAAATGGGCAAAGTTCCTAGGCGCTCTCTGAGAAGGTAATTTTTGTTTCAGCAGGGAGTAGAGGTTGGGAGTATATAGGAGTAGATATTAATAGTAGAAACCGGGGTTTAGATTGTTAGTGGATAAAGGCGCATTGATTAACAGTAGAAACCGGGGTTAAGATTGGGAGTATAAATAGGAGTATAGATTAATAGTAGAAACAGGTGCTTAGATAGAATGGTAAAAACTAGATGAGGATTAGAGTAGAAGCAGAATATTGATTTTTATTTGGTGTGGTATTGTGGTTATTAGTTAAATAATCATGACGTTTAAGAAGTAAAAATAAATTTAGGTATATATGCTTAAATACAAATTAATTAACTACGTTTGTAACGTGATACGTGTCTCGTTTCTTTTTCGATATAATTAGGAGCTTTAAACACAAAGGGCTCAAACTTTTCTATGAAAAGGGTGACTCATCGAAATTGCAACCGCAACACGTAAGTAAAATAAGACTGATATTAACAAGGCTTGATGCAGTACAGACTTTTGAGGAAATGAATGTTTCTGGTTACGGGTTACATGAATTAAAAGGTAACCTTAAAGGTTTTTGGTCTGTAAAAGTTGATAAGAACTATCGTTTGATTTTTGCTTTCGAAGAGAAACACGTCATTGAAGTTGATTATATAGATTATTATTAAAAAATTAAATTATGGCAATGTTTAATCCAGCACATCCAGGTGAGTTAATTAGAGAAACAATTAACGGGATAGTAGAAGAAACTGGAAAGAAATTAACTGTTGAAGAAGTGGCTAGTGGTTTAGGGACTACCCGTAAAACCTTATCTGCCATTATCAATGGCAAGCAGTCTGTTACGCCAGAAATGGCGATTAAGCTATCTACAGCATTCAGCAATACTACAGCTGAGTTTTGGCTTCAGGTACAGGATAATTATGACCTTTTTCATGCCAGGAAAAAGGTCGACACAAAAAATATAACCGTCTTTTTGAGAGCAGCTATATTGTAATATCAAATTTATGATAGTGTTGAATTCGTGGTAGTATCGAATTTAAGCTAGTATTACAATTAAACTAAAAGCCACCATTAGGGAGCATTTCTAATAGGTAAGGAAAAGCAGGATTGCTATTTTCCTTTTTCCAAACAGCATACAATGAGGTTTGTTGTGGAATACCTTTTAATTCTATAAACTTAATATTGGGGTGGCTACCTGATGCTAATGAGGTTGGTATAATACTCAGTCCCATGCCATTTTCTACCAAACGGAATATTGTTGGAGCATGGATTGAACGGTGCGCCACCTTGGGGGTAAATCCCTGGTCTGAACACAAGCTTAAAATTTGCTGGTAATAAAATTGGCTTTGCTCATTTGGGAATAATATAAAAAACTCGTCTTTAAGTTGCCCGATATTTTTAAATTTTGAGAAAGTCATAGGGTGGTTTGAGGGAAGCACAACCGAAAAAGTCTCTGTATAAACCTTTTGACTGGTAAAGCCATCGGGAAGATGGTTACTGCGCATAAACCCAAGGTCTATAGCTTCATTTTGTAAAGCAATCAGCTGGTCGCTATTACTCAGCTCATCTAGCTGGAACTTAATATTGGGACAATCAATATTAAACTTTTTAAGCAAGCCCGGTAATACAGACTCCATAGCCGAAGCAACAAAACCAATACCGATTTGTCCCGTATTACCCTCTTTATATAATTTTAAATGTACAACGGCAGTTTCCACCTTATTCATAATTTGTTGTACATCTCGATGAAAAAGTCGACCAGCATCTGTTAGAGTCACTTTTTTATTACTTCTATCAAACAGGGTTACTTTAAGAATTTGTTCCAACTGTTTAATTTGCTGACTTAAGGCTGATTGCGAAATAAATAATAGCTCTGAAGCTCTTTTATAATGCAATTCTGTGGCCAGTACCTTAAAATAATTAAGGTGTCGCATTTCTAATTGATTAGCTATACTTATCATTACTTAATTAATATGTATCGTCTACTTATGATAAATATAGGCATATTTGGTTAAGTTGATGTATGGACCTCCATAAAATAACATTATTACCAAATATAAAACACTAGCAAATGAATTTTGAAACGCAAAAACCATTAGACATTTTTCTGAACATGTTGTTCGATCGGTATGCAAAGGAAGTTCCAGCAGTTAAAAAGATTACAAATTCCCTGGTATCATTAGGGGTAGTGAGAGATCAGGACGAGATTATAAATGATCATATTGCTTTCCGGACATTAGGTGTGCCGTATTTGGGTATCGCTTCTTTTGAAAAGATTTTCTTGCATCAAGGTTATAAAAGGATGGATTATTATCATTTTGAAAGCAAAAAACTGAATGCTTATTGGTATTCACCGCCATCACCAGAATATCCAAGGATATTTATGAGTGAACTGATTGTTAAAGATTTATCTGCTGCAGCTCAGGTAATCATTCATAAATATACCAGGCATATAGATAAAGACCCTGTTGATGCATTGGATCTAGATAATGGACAACAGATAGGAGAATTCTTCCATCAGCCTTTATGGCAATTACCAGATATTGAAGACTATCGTTTTCTGTTAGAAGAAAGTGAATATGCAGCTTGGGTGATATATAATCGTTATTATTTGAACCATTACACCATCAGTGTGCATGATTTGAAAAAGGGATATAATACCCTGGAGGACTTTAATGCTTTTGTAGAATCATTAGACCTCCAATTAAATGTTGTAGGGGGCAAGATTAAGGTTAGTCCTGATGGCTTATTGCGCCAAAGCAGCACAATTGCCGAGATGCAGGAGGCGGTATTTGCTGATCATGAAACCATGTCAATTGCAGGGAGTTATGTGGAATTCTCTGAGCGATTGGTTTTACCTGAATTTAAGAACTTGACAAAGGCTGATCTTAAGCAGGAACACAGGCGTGAAGGTTTTGAAACAAACAATGCAGATAAAATATTTGAAAGTACTTACATTAGACAAACAAAGGATAATCAATCATAAAAGCTATGCAGATCAACAATATATTAACCCGTTTGGGTATAGAGTCAATTAATAAAGGAACATCTACCGGTATAAATAAATTATCAGGAAAAGGGCCTGTTATCAGTTCATATTCGCCTGTTAATGGAAAATTGATAGCACAGGTAGAAAGCACAGATACAGATGGCTATGAAGCAGTAATGCAGCAAGCACAAAAAGCATTTCAACACTGGAGAACTGTTCCTGCACCTAAGCGGGGCGACATGGTTCGTCAGTTTGGTGATGCATTACGGGCAAATAAGGAAGATCTTGGGGCATTGGTATCTTACGAGATGGGTAAAAGCTTGCAAGAGGGAATGGGAGAAGTTCAGGAAATGATAGATATATGTGATTTTGCATTGGGCTTATCTCGTCAGCTTTATGGCTTAACCATGCACTCAGAACGTCCAAACCACCGTATGTATGAACAATGGCATCCTATGGGAATCGTAAGCATTATATCAGCTTTTAATTTCCCAGTTGCAGTTTGGGCATGGAATACCGCTTTAGCCTGGGTTTGCGGAAACGTTTGCGTTTGGAAACCATCTTCAAAAACACCTTTATGCGCTGTAGCTTGTCAGAATATAATGGCCAAAGTGTTAAAAGCAAATGACCTGCCTGAGGGGATTTGTAACCTGGTAACAGGAAATGCGTGTGGCAATTTAATGAATGAAGATAAGCGGGTTTGCTTGGTGTCATTTACCGGATCAACAAAAGTTGGAAGATTAGTTTCTTCTGCCGTTGCAGGAAGATTTGGCAGGACGATCCTTGAACTTGGTGGAAACAATGCCATTATTATTTCGGAGAGTGCAGACCTGGAAATGTCAGTGATTGGGGCTGTTTTCGGTGCTGTAGGTACAGCCGGACAACGTTGTACATCTACTAGAAGACTCATTATTCATGAAAGTGTATATGATGATTTTACGGCTAAACTAACTAAGGCATACGGACAAATCAAAATAGGTGATCCCTTAAATGAAAATAACCATATGGGGCCGTTGATTGATAAAGATGCTGTTAAGGCGTACTTGAATAGTATAGAAAAAGTAAAACAGCAAGGTGGCCGTTTTCTTGTTGACGGAGGTGTTTTAGAAGGCCCGGGATTAGAATCTGGCTGCTATGTAAAACCTTGTATTGCAGAAGTAGAAAATCATTATGAAATAGTACAGGAAGAAACTTTTGCCCCATTGCTATATGTCATGAAGTATAGTACAATTGAAGAAGCAATTCAACTGCAAAATGATGTTCCGCAGGGTCTTTCATCAGCAATCATGACACTAAACCTGCGAGAGGCTGAACAGTTTTTATCATCCAGCGGTTCTGATTGTGGAATAGCCAATGTTAATATAGGTACTTCAGGTGCTGAGATTGGTGGTGCTTTCGGTGGAGAAAAGGAGACTGGTGGTGGTAGGGAAAGTGGATCTGATGCCTGGAAAGGTTATATGCGCCGTCAGACTAACACGATCAATTATTCAAATACACTACCACTTGCCCAAGGAATTAAGTTTGATTTGTAGGTAATTCTTAAATGCTATTCAACGAACCAGAATGAAAGAAAAGCTTAAGGTATTGGCTGCCTCATTGGAGGGCGGTTTTTATACTGATGAAACCACAAGAGTATTGTACGCTACCGATGCATCTGCTTATTCAGAGATGCCACTTGCGGTAGCTGTACCATACTCGATAAATGATTTGAAATTGCTAATCAGTTTTGCAGATCGAGAAAGGACATCGTTGATACCGCGCACTGCAGGTACATCTTTAGCCGGACAGGTTGTAGGTAATGGTATTGTGGTGGATGTATCAAAGCATTTTAATCAGATTCTGGAAGTTAATGCTAGAGAACAATGGGTTCGGGTACAGCCAGGAGTAGTTAGGGATGAGTTAAATTCAATGTTAAAGCCTTACGGTTTATTCTTTGCTCCAGAAACTTCAACCGCTAATCGCGCCATGATAGGCGGCATGGTTGGAAATAATTCATGCGGCTCAAATTCAGTTGTTTACAAAAGCACTCGTGAACACACACTTGAGGTGAAATCTTTATTAAGCGATGCTTCTGAAGTTACTTTTAAGTCCCTCAGTTTCGATGAATTCATCACTAAATCTGAGGGCTCAAGTTTAGAAGCATCACTTTATCGTTCTATAAGAAGTCAGCTTGGCAATTATGAAAATCAGGAGGAGATCAGAAAGGAATTTCCAAAGAAAAGTATAGAGCGACGTAACACAGGTTATGCCATAGATTTATTGTTGGATGCCTCACCCTTTACAGAAGGTGGCGATGATTTTAACTTTTGTAAGCTTATTGCCGGTTCAGAAGGTACACTTGCATTTATTACAGAAATAAAACTAAACCTTGAACCTTTGCCACCCGCACATTCTGGATTACTATGTGTACATTTTAATAAGCTAGAAGAAGCATTACGCGCCAATCTTATAGCACTAAAATATAAACCTAATGCTGTAGAGCTTATTGATCATTATATTTTAGAATGTACCAGAGATAACATTGAGCAAAGAGAAAACAGCTTATTTGTATTGGGTGAGCCTGATGCTTTATTAGTTATTGAATATGCCAGAGATACATATGAGGAGGTAATTGAAATTGCAGCAAAAGTTGAAGCTGAAATGCGTGATTTTGGACTAGGATATTATTTTCCATTACTGTCTGGCAATGATATTAAAAAGGTTTGGTCGCTCAGAAAAGCGGGGCTTGGCTTATTGAGCAATTTACCTGGGGATGAAAAAGCAGTTCCGGTAATAGAAGACACAGCAGTAGATGTCCAGGATTTGCCTGCATATATCCGCGAGTTTAATGAGATCTTAAAAAAACATGATTTATACTCAGTCCATTACGCTCATGCGGGTTCGGGTGAGTTACATTTAAGACCTATTTTAAATTTAAAATCTGAATCGGGAAATCGGATGTTCAGGATTATTGCAGAAGAAATTGCTGTATTAGTGAAAAAATATAAGGGTTCTTTAAGTGGTGAACATGGTGATGGGAGGTTAAGAGGAGAGTTTATTGAACAGATGGTAGGCCCTAAGAACTATGTTCTGCTTAAAGCGTTAAAAAATACCTGGGATCCTAAAAACATATTTAATCCAGGTAAAATCACCGATACCCCACCAATGGATACCATGCTTAGGTATGAGGCGGGGCAAAAAAGCTTTACCACAAAAACGATTTTTCGTTTTGCTGGCCAAAACATGTTGCAACATATAGAACAATGTAACGGTTCGGGTGATTGTAGGAAATCACATTTAGCTGGCGGCACCATGTGTCCGTCTTATATGGCAACACACAATGAAAAAGATACTACCAGAGCCAGAGCTAATATTTTAAGAAATTTCCTGACGCATTCAGATCAGCTAAATAAATTCGATCATAAAGAAATTAAAGATGTACTGGATCTATGTCTAAGCTGTAAAGGCTGCAAGTCTGAATGCCCATCCAACGTAGATATGGCTAAGTTAAAGGCAGAATTTTTACAACATTACCAGGATGCAAATGGTGTTCCGTTACGATCCAGACTCATTGCTAATTTCAATAATATTGCAGCATTGGGCTCAGTCTGGCCGTCATTATACAATTGGATGATGACAGGGCCTTTTTTAACGAATCTGATGAAAAGGATAGCTGGTTTTGCTGTAAAACGAAGTATGCCCGGAATTCATTCTATTACCTTAAGAAATTGGTTCATAAAGCATCAAAGTAATAAAGCAGAAAACCACCAGTATTCATTAAGGAAAGTCCATCTTTTTTGTGATGAGTTCAGCAATTATCAAGATACAGAAATAGGTATAAAAACTATTTTATTGCTCGAAGCGCTGGGTTATGAAGTTATCATACCTAAACATTTGGAAAGTGGTAGGGCAGCGATATCAAAAGGCTTGCTTCGAAAAGCTAAAAAAATAGCACAACATAATGTATGGTGTTTAAGTCCATTTATTACAGAAGAATCACCATTAATTGGGATTGAACCCTCAGCAATCTTAACTTTCAGAGATGAATATCCAGATCTAGTAGATGAAGATCAGCTTGAAACAGCAAAAAAGCTCTCGTCAAATACCTTTATGATAGATGAATTTCTAATCAGGGAAATAGATAGAGGAAATATCTTGAAATCACAGTTTAGTTCAGAAGAAAAACAGATAATACTACATGGACATTGTCAGCAAAAGGCATTTAATGCATTATCAGCAACAGAACAATTGCTTTCTTTCCCTGAGAATTATAGTGTAAGCACTGTGCCATCGGGCTGTTGTGGAATGGCTGGATCTTTTGGTTATGAAAAGGAACATTACGATTTATCAATGCAAATTGGTGAGTTGGTATTGTTTCCAGAAATCAGAAAACAAACCGATGAAGTAATCATTTCAGCTCCGGGTACTAGTTGTCGGCACCAAATAAAAGACGGAACATCCCGGAAAGCATTACATCCTGTTGAGGTATTATATGAAGCTTTAAAAATTGTCCATACAACTCTTTAATTATAACATTTAATGCTTAATTTGCATTTTCATTTTAGCCTAGCGTTTCTTTATATACAGGCGAATTATATACGGGCGAAAAGCAATAAAATTAAATGTTTAAACAAATAAAGCGAAAGTGGGAAGATAGTTGGCTCCGGGTAGTAGGAGATACAGATCAGTTTTCTTTAGAAGGCCGCATATTTCATGGCATTTGCGTTTCTGTTATCAGTTTTATTTTAATTATTACTATTTATAGCTTTTCGGTCTCACTTCATTTTGCAGGACTTATATCAGCATTTATATTAGTCGCTCAATCTGGCTTATATGTGTTAAGTCGTTTTATGGGGAAATCCAGAACCGCTATTATATTAACTGTAATTCAAATTAATATTGGTGTTGGACTTGCATATTTTTATAATGCTGGTGTAGGGGGGAGTATCTTACTCTTGTTTATGGCCACCTTATATCTGTCATTTCTCATCATTCCCCGTAAAAATCTCTCGTTCTGGTACTTCTTCAATATAATATTGGTTTTTGGCGTACTGATAATTGAATATTTTTATCCTTATAGTGTAAGACAGTATTATTCGACAAGATTAGAACAATTTATTGATTTTGGTTTCACCTATCTGATGTCGAGTGTAATGATTGCAGTAGGGACAATTCAATTGCGTAGAAGCTACAGGAATCAGAAAATCCGTGTAGAAGAAAAGACAGCAAAACTGGAGCTGATGAATAAAGAAAAAGACAAGCTTTTTTCAATCATTGGACATGATTTAAATACTCCACTCAATTCCTTACAACAATATTTACAATTATTGAGTGAAATGGAGTTAAATACGCAAGAACGTGTTTTAGTTGAGCAAAGCTTGGCTAAATCTTTGTCTGATGCACAGTACCTTTTAATAAACCTATTGGAATGGGCAAAGAATCAATTGCAAAATGCTCCTATGAATTTACTACCAATACATATTGAAAATCAGCTATTGCCTACTGTGAGAATGTTTGATGAGATTACTGCCAGAAAAAATATAAAATTAAAGGTTGAAATAGATAAGAATGCAACTATTCTGGCCGATAAACATATGTTTGATCTGGTCATGCGAAATTTATTAAACAATGCAGTTAAATTCACTAACATGGGAGGTGAAATTAATGTGGGCACACAAATAAAGGATAATCGTTGTATTATCTACGTAAAAGATAATGGTATCGGTATTGCGGCTGATCGCCAAAATGAAATATTCAGTCTTAACATAGCCTCTAGTTATGGAACAATGAACGAGAAAGGTACTGGCCTTGGACTTGTACTATGTAAAGACTTTATCGTTCAACAAGGTGGACGGATTTGGTTTAATAGCTCAGAAAAGGAGGGCACAATATTTTATGTTGAAATGGATTTAGCCAGTATCACCATAAAATCTAATGAACAACTTTATGAGCAGATTGAGTAAGAATAGACTTTTTAGCTTTCAGTAATTGAATAATAGACAAGGATTAATGATTATTGTTTTGATTGTATGATCTTTATATAGATGTCGCAATGTTTTTATTATTAAGTATATTTGTCATTTCTATATTTAACAAAACAATATACTTTGGAACAACAATTATTAGACAGAAGCGAAAACAAGTGTGAATTATGTCAATCAGCAGAACCTTTAAAATTATATGAGGTTTTACCTCAGACAGGAAGAACTGAAGACAATTGCATTATTATCTGCGACAAGTGTTTAGGTCAGATTGAAAAAACGGAGGAGCTTGATGTTAAACACCTGAACTGTTTACGGACAAGTATGTGGAGTGCTGTGCCGGGTGTACAGGTTGTTACCTGGCGCTTACTAAACCGCTTAAAAGATGAAAGCTGGGCTACAGACAGTATCGACATGATGTATATGGATGAGGAGACTTTAGCATGGGCACAAGCAGGTGTTGATGAAGAGAGTACCGGATCTGATGAGGTACATAAAGATTGTAATGGTCAGATCCTGGAAGCAGGTAATTCTGTGGTGTTAACCAAAACTCTTGATGTAAAAGGATCTTCACTGAGTGCTAAATTAGGTACTGTAGTAAAAAATATTCGTTTGGTAGAAGACAATACTGATCAAATAGAAGGCAAGATCGAAGGGCAAACCATTGTTATCCTTACTAAATTCGTAAGAAAACAAAACTAAGCCATATAAATAAAATAAGAAATGATGAATAAAGCTATTTTTCTGGATAGGGATGGTGTACTTAATCACGAGATTTATGATTACATTACACGACTGGAAGATTTTGAAATACTTGAATACCAGATTGCACCCTTAAAGAAGTTATATGATGAAGGTTTCCTTTTAATTATAATTACAAACCAGGGAGGGATTGCTAAAAATAGATATACTGAAGAAACATTGGGCGAAATGCATAAAGCATTAAATGAGCGCTTCGAAGCACAAGGAGCTTCTATTAAGCATGCATATTATTGTCCGCACCACCCAACAGTATCAGAAGAATGCAATTGTCGTAAACCTAAATCAGGAATGGTTTTAGAAGCCATTGCCACCTATAATATTGATCCGGAATTATCAGTGATGATAGGCGATAAACCACGTGATGTAGAGGCTGCAAATGGGGCAGGAGTAAGAGGAATCCTTATTGCTCCTGACGAACAGATTGATTATGATTTGATCAAAAAGGTTCTTGCAGGATCTGAATTCAATGTGCTATCAGCGAGCATGCAAGCGGAATTATAACAATTAATAAAAACTGATATCACCTAATTGTTTTCTCACGTTACAGTTACAAAAAAAGCCTGAATCCGAGATTCAGGCTTTTTTTATAAAGTTGTCATTTTTAATTAAAGTGCATATCGAAGCGTAATACCGAAAGTTCTTGGATCACCAAGTACGCCAGCATATAAACCTGAATTACCCGCTGCAGCCTGCAACTGTTCGAAATATTTTGTGTTTCCTATGTTTCGGCTCCATGCAAATGCTGAGAATTTATCTGACTTAAACCCTAATCTGGCATTCAATAATGAATAACCTTCAACATTTAACACACGTGATGGTGTTGGATTTGAAGAGTATTCTGAGCGGTAGCTGGCATCAGCAGCAATAAAATATCTACCATTTTGGGTAGCCAAACTACCTGGCGTACTAAATTCTGTACCACCAGAAATATTCCATTTAGATATACCGGGTATTCTGCCCCCTGAGGCATCTTTAAATGCAACCTGAGTAGCTACACCATTAATGATTTCTGTATGTCCGGTTTCTTCTAAAGGTAATGGTGCATTTGTGAATTTCTTATATTTGCCATCTAAATAAGCAACTGCGGCATTTAAAGTTAGGAACCTTTGTAGCTGATAACTTCCATCAACTTCCAGTCCCTTAACATTAACCTTTTCAGCATTGGCAAGATAACCTCTGTTTACACCTAACTGTGGAGATTGAACATTGGTTTGGTAATCTTTAATATCAGTATTAAAAGCGGTAATGTTTAGCAATGCTCCCTTAGTAGGCTTTGTTTTAAAACCCAATTCATAATGTTGAACATATTCTGGCTTCACAACAGCTAGCGACAAGTCTGCCTCTCCATTAGAAGTTGTTGGCAAGCCGCCAACGTTAACACCAACCGGTTTATAAGCAGTAGAGAAATTTCCATATACGTTTAATTTAGTAGTAGGTCGGTATGATAAAGTAACGTTACCTGACAAATTATTGTTGTCTACACTTGTACTGAACTGCTGATTACTATAAACTGCAGCTTTAAGAGCAAGTAAGACTGCATCTGAAGTTTGCAGTCCTCCGTAAGTTAATCTATCATATTCAACATCTTTTTTATCATAAGTAAATCTTATACCAGGCAAAATATGTAGGTGTTCTAAAAACTCCCAGTCAGCCTGTGCAAAAATAGCTGTACTTAAAGACTTGATCGTTGAATTTGTTCTGATTCCATATCCATCTAACAATCCTGGTGTTGAGTACAGTGCCTGAGTACCTGTATTGGCTGTTTGCACAAATCTCCACTGATCTTTCCCTACTTCTTCAGTCTGAGCTAATCCTTTTAGATTCTGAGCAAGGGCAAATACGCCAATTACGCCACTTATTTTCTCCGTAATATTTCCCGCATATCTAACTTCTTGCGAATATTGATCATGGCGCGAATTACCTTGAGATTTTGTCAAAGCAGAGAATTCAGAGAAATCTCTGTCATTTGTAGGATCCCAGTTCCAAAACCTCCATGCAGTAGTAGAAGTTAAAGTTCCATTACCAATCTTATAATCTACATTTGCAGATATACCACCAATTGATTGATTTTGTTTCCAAGGTGTATTGGTAGTGATCTCTCTTGAAAAAGGGGCTATTTTAGGCTGTTCATAACCTAGATCAGAAATGATATTAGCGTATTGTCGGTAAGCACTTCTTTCGGTTGTGGTGATGCCCGCAATTACTAGTGGGTAACCTGCAGGGTGCTGTATACTTACATCACTGCTTAACAAAACTTGTAATTTATCTGATGGGGTATAATACAATTGGCCTTTAAAACCTATGTTATTTTGGCCACTGTATTTGCGTTCTTCAACTGTATTAAAAATGGTCCCATCTCGTTGAGTACCTGATATTGATATTTTTGCTGCAAGATTTTTTGCCACACCTCCGGAAACTGATGTTTTAGCTTGTATAAAATTATAGTTTCCAAAACTTAACTCTACTTTAGCGCTGGGGGTTTGAGTTGGCTTTGTTGTTGTAATATTAAATGCACCAGAAGTAGTATTTTTACCAAACAAGGTACCTTGAGGGCCACGTAGGATCTCTATCTGTTCAATATCAAGAAAATCTGTAGAAGTAGCTGCCGGACGAGCTTGATAAACTCCGTCTACATAAAAACCTACTCCAGGGTCTATACCGTCATTAGTTAGGCCAAATGTGGAACCCAGACCTCTGATATTGAGTGTAGTGTTTCTGGCATTTGAAGCATATAACTGAACAGATGGAACAAGCTCTTTTAAACGGTTAACATTAAAAGCACCTGCATTTTCTGCTGCTTGTCCTCCAATAACAGTAATTGCAATAGGGACATCCTGTAGTACTTCTGAACGTCTTCTAGAAGTTACAACGATTTCATCAAGCAGTTCACTTTCAACAAGAGTTAGCTCTATAAGTGTATCCTGAATTTTTAATATTTGAAAATCTTGCGGTTTATAACCAATCGAACTGACGCGAATGTAAAATGGAGGTTCTTGTACTGAACTAATGCTGAATTTCCCACTCTCATCAGCGATTGTAGAATGGTTAGTACCTCTGATTAACACGGTTGCACGTGGCACCTGAGCCCCATTGGAATTCTTTATTATACCTTTTACTTCGTATTGAGCAAAAGCATAACTTACCGAAAGTAAAATGGGTAAGATAATAAGTAATATTTTTTTCATAATTATTGGTGATTATGCGCAATACCATCATTTTTTATGCGCGTTGGTTTGATTTATTTGGGTTAATATTTTCTCTGAAAAAATTGCAAAGCAAGGCCTTGAAGATGTTTGAAACATCCTTTATAGTCTTCATTCAAGATTTGCAAATGGGGCTTTGTAAGCGCTACTATTGATTGACCATGTTAGGGTAGAAGCAACAACAGCCAGGCATGAAATTCAGCCCTTGGTAATGATCTGTATTAACCCTAATATAATTTAAATCTGCTTTCATTTTAGTTCGTTTTGTAAACGCTATCAATAATATAATGAGACAAATATATTAACATTTTCCAGCAATGCAAATAAAAACTATAGATTTAGTAGACTATGGATAAAAAACACATAATACAGGTTATATAAGCTATATTTCTTTGATAAATAAATTTAAGAGGCAAAAATATTAGACAGAATTAAAGGTTTCGATACTTGATTGTTCCGCACTTATAAGAGGAAGAAAGGAGTGGGGGGATGATAAATAATATATAAAAAAAGATGATCATCTTTTTAGGATGATCATCTTTTTTTAATTGCTGTATTGTCATCCGATAGATGGTGACAATTTTTTTATTTTCCAGAAGCCTTAGCATGATCTGCTAAGAAAGTAGCTAAACCGCTATCTGTTAATGGATGTTTCAATAAAGCTGTGATTGCTGATAATGGAGCTGTAATTACATCAGCACCTAATTTAGCACAAGCTACAATATGTAAAGGCCCACGGATAGAAGCCGCAAGAATTTCAGTAGGGTAGCCATAGTTATCAAAAATCAATCTAATGTCTTCTATTAACTGCAATCCATCAGTAGAGATATCATCTAAACGACCTAAAAATGGTGAAACATAAGAAGCACCAGCTTTAGCAGCTAATAATGCTTGTCCTGGAGAGAATATCAAAGTACAGTTAGTTCTGATTCCTTTTGATGTTAAATACTTAATTGCTTTAACACCATCTTTAATCATAGGTATTTTAACAACGATTTTAGGGTCAAGCTTAGCTAAAGCTTCGCCTTCTTTAATCATTTCTTCATATGTAGTTGAAATTACTTCAGCACTTACATTATCATCAACGATAGCGCAAATCGCTTTATAATGAGCGGTTACATTATCATCACCTGTAATACCTTCTTTAGCCATAAGACTAGGATTGGTGGTTACACCATCTAAAACACCCAGGTCCTGTGCTTCTTTTATCTGATCAAGATTAGCTGTATCAATAAAAAATTTCATGTTGTTTAAATTAGCAAATTGGTTAACGTATAAATCTATCAATTATTTTCGCCTAAAATAGGCAATTTCATTGAGCTCTTTTAAGAAAATTGAATAATATGAGTCTGATTTGAGAATTACTTTTATTGAAAAAAGTAAAAAATGGGCAAGCAACTTTTATCGCACCGCTACAACCTTCTACCCTTGCTTCGTTCCCGCCCTGGGGGAGTTCAAAGGGAGCTGATCGTAAAAGACTTGCCCACTGCAAATGTAGCAAAAGAGATCAGTTTACAAAAAAGAAAATCATAAATAGTTAAGTTTTTTTAGTAGAAATAACATAATCAATTGAGGCTAAATAGATTGATGTGGGTAAAATATTTTAAAAATTATGGGAAAATAGATAAACTAGAGGAAGTCGTCTTGCTTTATGAAAAATAATTCTAAATAACACCGTTATCAATGTCGCAATTTCAAACGTTATCTATTATCAAAATAATAATATTGGTGCAATATATTTTAAATGTGTTGTGTATATACTAAAAAATATACAAATATTGTAATTAAATGTGTTTTGTCGTATCTTAGTGTTCGAAATACACTTACCACAAATATTAAACGGAATATATGGAACTAACACAAGATAACCAGGGGTTATACGACCAGCGTTTTGAACATGATGCTTGCGGCATCGGATTTGTAGCTCATATAAAGGGTCGCAAATCGCAGCAAATCATTTCGGATGCCATAACCATTCTTGAAAATCTTGATCACCGCGGGGCAGTAGGTGCAGAAATCAATACGGGAGACGGGGCAGGTATTATGATACAAATACCTCACGAATACCTATATGATGAATGTCTTAAAATCGGATTCAGCTTAAGTGAATCCGGAGATTATGGCGTTGGAATGCTTTTTTTACCCAAAGATGTAAAAGCTAGAGAAGAATGTAGAGAGATTATTTACAGAGCAGCAGAGAAGCTTAACCTTGAAATTCTCGGCTTTAGAAAGGTGCTGACCAACACCGATGGTATTGGTGACATGGCCTTGTCGGTAGAGCCTGAAATGGAACAAGTATTTGTTGCACGTCCATACGCTGTGGCAGCAGGTGCAGATTTTGAACGCAAGCTTTACGTATTTAAAAACTACCTATCAAAAACTATCAATAATACTGTTAAAGGGATTAATGGTGATTTCTATATCGCTTCTTTTTCTTCTCGGACTATAGTATATAAAGGACAGCTCACTTCATTACAGGTAAGATCTTATTTTACCGAATTGAGTGATAAACGTGTAGTATCGGCATTTGGATTGGTGCATTCCCGTTTTGCAACCAATACATTTCCATCATGGAGGTTGGCACAACCTTTTAGATATATCGCACATAATGGCGAGATCAATACTTTACAAGGTAATTTAAATTGGTTTAGGGCAAGTGTTAAATCTTTCGCCTCTCCATATTTTACACCCGAAGAATTAAACATTTTACTTCCAGTAATTGATGAGTCGAACTCTGATTCTGGATGTTTAGATAATATTGTTGAATTACTGCTTCATTCCGGCCGTTCATTGCCACATGTACTCATGATGCTGATCCCAGAAGCATGGGATGGCAACGATGACATGGATGAGCTGAAACAAGCATTCTATAAATTCCATGCTACCTTAATGGAGCCATGGGATGGACCAGCGGCTGTTTCCTTTACAGATGGTAACCTAATTGGCGCTACGCTGGATAGAAATGGTTTACGCCCGCAAAGATATGCCATTACTGAGGATGACCATGTAATTATGGCTTCTGAAGCAGGTGCTTTAGCTTTAGATCAAAGTAAAATCATTGAAAAAGGTAGACTTACACCTGGAAAGATGTTTGTGGTGGATATGGAGCAAGGCCGTATCATCAGTGATACTGAAATAAAACAACAGATTTGTGGCAGAAGGCCTTATGCCGACTGGATCAACAAATATCAGATCAAATTAGAAGAGCTTCCTGAACCTAGATTGGTATTCAGTGGCCTTTCTGAGGAATCAATATTCAGGTACCAACAGGTATTTGGTTACAGCAGAGAAGATGTAGATCTGATCTTGAAACCAATGGCCAGAGATGCCAAAGAGCCAATCGGTTCAATGGGTACTGATATTCCTTTAGCTGTTTTATCGCAAAAACCACAACACCTATCATCATATTTCAAACAGTTGTTTGCACAGGTAACCAATCCACCAATTGATCCGATCAGGGAAAAAGTGGTGATGAGCCTTGCAGGTTTCATGGGTAATGCCGGAAACATACTGGAGGAAAATGCTATGCAGTGTCACTGTGTAGGTATTAAACATCCAATATTAACCAATCATGAGCTGGAAAAACTTAGAAGTATAGATACAGGTGTATTCCAATCTAAAACCTTACAAACCTATTTCAGGGCAGATGGCAAGCCTGGTACTTTAGCAAAAGGTCTGGAAAGACTTTGTCGCTACGCAGTTGATGCGGTTGAAGATGGCTTCCAGGTGATTGTACTGTCAGACCGTGCACTAGATTCAGAGCACGCTGCAATTCCTTCTTTGCTGGCTGTTTCTGCAGTACATCATCACCTGATTCGTAAAGGATACAGAGGTGCCGTTGGTATCGTAGTTGAAGCAGGCGATGTTTGGGAGGTACATCATTTTGCAACCCTAATCGGATTTGGTGCAACAGCAGTAAACCCTTACCTGGCTTTAGAAACCATTACTGGTTTTGAAGCTGAACTGGAAGTTAAATCAGAAAAGTTAATACAAAACTATATCTATGCCATCAACAACGGATTGTTAAAGATCTTCTCTAAAATGGGAATCTCTACTTTACAATCATACCATGGTGCACAGATTTTTGAAATTCTCGGGATACATAAAAGTGTGGTAGACAACTACTTTACCGGAGCTGTATCAAGAATTGGTGGATTAGGCTTAGATGAAATCGCTAAAGAAACACTGATTAAACACAATAGGGTATTTAAATTGAATAACCGTCCTGACCCAATTTTACCTACAGGTGGTAATTATAAATGGAAACGTAAAGGTGAGCAACATTTGTTTAATCCACAAACCATCCATTTATTGCAAAATGCAACCCGTAAAAAAGATTATGGTGTTTACAAACAGTATTCTAAACTGGTAAATGAACAAACCAATCAGGCTTTTACGATCAGGGGTCTATTTGAATTTAATTACAATCGTCCATCTGTTCCTTTGGAAGAGGTTGAACCGATTGAAGGTATATTAAAACGTTTTGCGACAGGCGCGATGTCATTCGGCTCTATCTCACACGAAGCACACTCTACTTTAGCTATTGCGATGAACCGTATTGGTGGAAAAAGTAATACTGGTGAGGGTGGTGAAGATGAATTGAGATACGAAGTGCTGCCTAATGGTGATTCTATGCGTTCTGCGATTAAACAGATTGCTTCTGCACGCTTTGGGGTAACTAGTTACTACCTGAGTAATGCAGATGAGTTACAGATAAAAATGGCACAGGGTGCTAAGCCGGGTGAAGGTGGACAATTACCAGGCGAGAAAGTCGATGACTGGATTGGAAAGGTTCGTCATGCTACACCGGGTGTAGGGCTAATTTCTCCGCCACCACACCATGATATTTATTCAATTGAAGATTTAGCACAGCTGATTTTCGATTTGAAAAATGCGAACCGTGAAGCCAGAATCAATGTTAAATTGGTTTCAAAAGCAGGTGTTGGTACCATTGCAGCTGGTGTGGCTAAAGCACACGCCGATGTGATCCTGGTATCAGGATTTGACGGAGGAACAGGTGCTTCACCTTTAACCTCTATACAACATGCTGGCTTACCTTGGGAACTTGGTTTGGCTGAAGCACATCAGACATTGGTTAAAAACCGTTTACGCAGCAGGGTAGTGCTACAAACAGACGGACAATTAAAAACAGGTAAAGATATTGCAATCGCAACTTTATTAGGTGCCGAAGAATGGGGTGTGGCGACAGCTGCATTGGTAACATCTGGCTGTATCATGATGCGTAAATGTCACTTGAATACTTGTCCGGTTGGTGTAGCTACACAAGATCCTAACTTAAGGAAATTGTTTACTGGCGAACCAGACCACGTAGTAAATCTATTCTATTTCTTAGCTGAAGAGTTAAGGGAGACGATGGCTGAACTTGGCTTCAGGACAGTACAGGAAATGGTTGGACAAGCGGATGCATTAAGTGTACGTACCATTGAAAAAGATGATTGGAAGCTAAAAAACCTTGATCTTTCTGCTATTTTATACAAAGCACCAGACAATGGATTGAGTCTATATCAAACAGAAACTCAGGATCATGGATTATCAGAAATACTAGATCATGAGCTGATCAAAGCTGCACAACCGGCACTGGCTAGTAAAGAGCCTATATATAAAGAGTTTGAGTTGAAAAACACAAATCGCGCTGTTGGAACCATGCTTTCAAACGAGGTTTCTAAAATTTACAAGAGCCAGGGTTTACCTGCTGATACTATAAACTTTAAGTTTAAAGGTTCAGCCGGACAAAGTTTCGGAGCTTTTGCAGCGAAAGGGATCTCTTTACAATTAGAAGGTGAAGCAAATGATTATGTAGGTAAAGGCCTTTCAGGAGCAAGATTATCTATTTATCCGTTCAGTAATGTGAAATATGTTCCAGAACAAAATATCATTATCGGTAACGTTGCACTTTATGGTGCTACTTCTGGTGAGTTGTTTGTACGTGGACAAGCAGGTGAGCGTTTCGCAGTAAGGAACTCAGGAGCTACCGCTGTAGTAGAGGGATTAGGCGATCACGGTTGCGAATACATGACCGGTGGAGAAGTGCTGGTGATTGGTGGTACAGGAAGCAACTTTGCTGCAGGTATGAGCGGTGGTGTAGCCTGGGTATACGACACTAAGGGTGATTTTGCAAGCAAATGCAATAAGGAAATGGTAGATCTTGATCCACTTGATGAACAGGACGAACTAAGAATTAATGTATTATTGAAAAGACATATACAGCTTACTGATAGCGAAGTAGCTAAGTTTATCTTAAATGATTGGACAACTCAATCTGCACATTTCATTAAGGTATTCCCTAAAGAATATAAAGCTGTTTTACAGAAAAGAGCACAAACAGTTAAAGTATAATGATGGAGCAGATTAAGAGAAGAAGACAAACAATGACCACAACTAATAATTCAAAAATATAATGGGAAAAGTAACCGGATTTTTAGAATATGATAGAACTGCTCCTGTAAAAGAAGATGCTAAAACTCGTTTAAATCACTATAATGAGTTTGTATCTCCCTTTGAAACTAAGCAGGTAAACACCCAGGCTGCGAGATGTATGGATTGTGGTGTACCATTTTGCCAATCGGGATGTCCACTTGGTAACGTTATTCCCGAATTTAACGACGCTGTGTATAAGGGCGATTGGCACCTGGCCTCAACAATATTATTGAGCACTAATAACTTCCCTGAGTTTACAGGTAGAATTTGCCCTGCACCATGCGAGTCTGCATGTGTTTTGGGAATCAACAAGTCTCCTGTATCAATTGAAGAAATAGAAAAACACATTATAGAAACAGCTTTTGCAAAAGGATACATCAAAGCAGAACCACCTTTGATACGTACTGGTAAAAAAGTGGCTGTAATTGGTTCTGGCCCGGCCGGACTTGCAGCCGCTGCACAGCTAAATAAAGCTGGCCATGAGGTAGTGGTTTATGAACGTGATGATACACCTGGAGGTCTATTAAACTATGGCATTCCTGATTTTAAGTTGCAAAAAGATGTAGTAACACGTCGCATTGCCTTGATGGAAAAAGAGGGTATCGTGTTTAAATGCAACTCCAATGTTGGTGTAAATGTAGAATTGAATACTTTGTTGAGAGATTTTCAATCTATCATTCTTGCTGGCGGATCAACTATTCCACGTGATCTTCCGGCAAAAGGAAGAGAAGCCAAAGGAGTACATTTTGCGATGGACTTTTTAAAGCAGCAGAATAAAAGAGTTAAAGGTTTTTCTGTTGATGGCGAAGATATCCTGGCAACAGGAAAAGATGTAATTGTAATTGGTGGTGGTGATACCGGCTCTGATTGTATAGGTACCTCGAATCGTCAGGGTGCTAGATCGGTTACTCAGTTCGAGATCATGCCGATGCCATCTCAAAGTCGTACAGAAAATATGCCATGGCCAACTTACCCTATGCTACTTAAAGTTACCTCCTCACATGAAGAAGGTTGTGAAAGAGGCTGGGGAGTAAATACCAAGGAATTCATAAAAGATGAAAATGGAAATCTAAAAGCAGTAAAAGTAGTTGATGTAGAATGGGATATCGATGCAACTGGTCGCCCATTGAACTTCAAAGAAAAACCTGGTACTGAGCGCGATTTACCATGTCAGCTGGTATTGTTAGCCATGGGATTCTTACATCCACAGAAAGAAGGCTTAATTGAGAAGCTGGGTGTTGATGTAGATAACAGAGGTAATGTTAAAGCTGAGGAAGGTAAATACCAAACCAATATCGCTAAGATATTTGCTGCCGGAGATATGCGTCGCGGCCAATCTTTAGTGGTCTGGGCAATATCTGAGGGTAGAGAAGCGGCACGTAAAGTAGACCAGTATTTAATGGGATACAGCAGTTTACCCTCTAAAGATGGAATTCCATTCGCATAAAACACAATAACATTAGCCTGAAATAAGGGCAAATAAATATATAGGTTGCATCTTACAAGGTGCAGCCTTTTATTTTTCCATAGAATCCAAAAAGATCCCGAAATTGTTGCGATATAAAAATAAAGGGTATTTTAAGACTTTGACAACACCATCCTGACTAATGTTTATATAAAGTCAAAATGCATAGTATATGAACTAAACCTGACAAACATTTTTTTTAAATAAGTGTTCTTTGTAAAAGTATGAGAACACTACTGCTACTTTTTTTTATAAGCCTCACCTTTGTCAGCTGTAACCACTTTGAGTTCAGCCCAAATCAAACCTTCGATAACATATCATTAAAGGACATAAATGCCAATAATTTAAAGAGATTAGGTGATGGTGCGAATGATGACACAGTCAGGTTTGTGCTGACTGGCGATCCGCAACGATCACGTGATGAAACCGTTAAATTATGTAGGACTATAAATCTGCTTAATGGCATTGACTTCGTCATCATAGATGGCGACATCACAGAATTTGGTGTCCTTAAAGAGATGTTATGGATTTCTAGAACATTAGAAAGTTTGAACAGTCCTTATCTAGCTGTTATCGGAAATCATGATGAAACAGGGAGGGGTAGAGAGTCATTTAGAAACATGTTTGGCGAATTGAACTATTCATTTGTGTACGGTGGTATTAAATTCATTGCCCATGATAGCAATAGTCGGGAATATGATTTTAACGGGCAGATCCCTGACATCCCTTGGTTAAAGGAACAATTAAAACCTGAGCCTGGTGTAACAGGCTATGTAGGGGTATCCCATATTCCGGTAAACTCATTTGACTTCGATGAGAGTTTAAAAGAAGATTATAAAAAAGCCTTTGCTTCAACGCCAGGTTTTTTAGCATCATTAAATGCTCATACCCATAATTTCGATGTATTTTATCCCGACAATTCAGGTATCCCATATATCGTGACCAGTTCTATTGGTAACAGAGAGTTTTTAGTCCTTCAGATTGTAAATAATAAATTAAGTTTTGAACGTGTACCATTTTAAATTTCAAATAGTTATTATATTATTGCTGATCGGTAGTACTTTAAAGGCTAATGCTCAGAAGTTTAAATCCTTAATTCCCGATGAAGCCATTGTACAATACGCAGGTAGTATAGGTTATTTTAGTGTTGGGGCAGGTTACGAGATATTTGGTAATAAGCGCGGTAATTTATCTTTTCATTATGGTTATGTACCAGAGAGTAAAGGCGGTGAATTACATATAACTACGGTAAAATTAGCCTATAAGCCATGGGTGGCTCCCATAAAAGAGTGGGGTACATTTTATCCATTTAACCCAGGATTCTTTGCCAGTTATACTTTTCACAAAGATCTTCGCTTGTTTTTCCCTAAAGGTCAGTACCCAGATGATTATTATTACTGGTCTGAAGCTATACGACCGCATCTTTCCTTTAGCAGTGAATTAGAGGTGAAAACACCAAAAGGATTACAACATACGGGAATACGTGCTATTGGATTTTATATAGAAACAAATACCAATGATTTTTATCTGATCAATTATTTGCAGAATATGAAGACCCTTACAATCGATGATATCTTTCAATTAGGCTTGGGTTTAAGAGTAAAGTTCTAATTTTATAAACATTTAAATTTTGTTTATCATCCTGAACTTATTTCATAGTTGGGTTTTTCTTTCCTGTTTTTAGCATTTCAAGAGTCTTCTCTAATCGGCTCAATCTTGTTTTTTCCTGCTTTGCAGTCAATATCCAAAGCACATACTCCTTTTTATGGGAATAAGCGAGCGACTCAAAGAAAGCATTAGCATCAGGTTGTTGTACGAGTAGTTTTTCCAGATCAGGCGGAGCAGTTATCTTTCTATTTTGCACATCAATAAATTCAGAGAAAGCGCCTTCTTTGATCTCCTTGTTACCGACTCCAGAAACTTTAACCGCAGCAATTGGCTTAATTCTAAGTCCTGTCCAAACCTGATCAATAGCTGCCGAAGCGCAAGGAGTTAGTTTATATTTTTCCAATTCATTCCACTTTTCCATTTTTAGGTCAGTGTCAATTCCCGAATTCTTTTTAGGATAAGCGATCCAAACAATCTGATCATTAATTTTTGCACCAAATCTTTCCAGGAGTCCATTCAGCTCAATACTATTTTTTGCAAATAGCAGCATTCCCTGATAAGGTTCAGTTTCTGCTTCAATAATTTTTATAGACGAGGTATCTCCTAAAATGGCATTAAAATTATTAGGTGCATGATCAATCAGCACCTTAAATCCAGGTTTAAACAACAGCTTTTTTAGCAAACCATTTTCCATACTTATACTTGAAAATTACTATTTACAAATAAAACTATTTTTACAACCTTAATTTAGCAAAGAAATCCCAAAGAACAATACCTGCTGAGATGGTAATATTAAAGGAATGCTTTGTTCCAAATTGTGGAATTTCAATACATTCATCAATCTTTGTCATCACCTCATCAGCCACACCATTTACTTCATTACCAAATATTAGGGCAAACTTTTTGTCGGTCGCCGGTTGATAAGTGTTTAACATGGTACTTCCCGCAGCCTGTTCAATTGCAATAATTTCATAGCCATCAGCTCTTAAAGCTTCAACAGCATCAATAGTAGTATTAAAATGTTGCCAGTTTATAGATTGTGTAGCACCCAAAGCAGTTTTTTCTATTTCACGATGAGGAGGTTGAGCAGTAATACCACATAAATAAATTCCGGCGATAGAAAAACCATCAGCTGTTCTAAAAATAGAGCCAATATTATGCATACTACGCACATTATCAAGGACTACTACTACTGGAAGTTTTTCCTGTTCCTTAAATTCATCAATACTAACACGGTTCAGATCGTCTAATTTCAATTTCTGCATGCCGCAAAAATAAAATTAAATTACGGAAGCACCATTGCCTATTTCACTTATATAAATTGCTGTAGGATAACCGATGCGATCCACATAGTAATCTGTTAGCTTTTTAGCAAAATCTTCTTCCTTTCCTTTTTCAAGCAAAGCGATGGCACAACCGCCAAATCCGGCGCCAGTCATACGCGCACCAATCACGTGATCATAGTCCGAACAGAAATCTACAACAGTATCTAATTCAACTCCGGTAACCTCATATAGATCTCTTAAAGACTGATGAGAAGCATACATCAACCTACCGAAAGTTGTTAAATCGCCTTCGTTAAGTGCTTTTGCAGCTTGTCCAACGCGATCATTTTCCTTAACTACATGTGTTGCACGTTTCAAAACCGTAGGATCGGTAATCAGGTGACTATGCAAAGAAAACTTCTCTGCGTTTAATTCGCACAGGTTATTCAGTTTTATTTCATCATTTAACTGATTTAAGGCGGTCTGACATTCTTCTACACGCTCATTGTATTTAGATTCAGCAAGTTTACGAGGTTTATTGGTATTGATGATTGCTAATGAGTAGTTGCCTAAATTACAATCTACAATTTTATGTTTAACGGTATCACAATTTAAAACTATGGCTTTATTGTTTTCTCCAAAGGCAACAGCAAACTGATCCATTATGCCGCAATTTACGCCAATGAACTCATTTTCTACTTTTTGTGCCAGCAAAGGGATTTCTATTTTTTCGTATCCCAAATTAAAATAGTTGTTCAAAGCAAAAGCCATTGCTACCTCAATAGAAGCAGATGATGACAAACCAGAGCCAATTGGGATATTTCCATAAAACAGCAGATCCAAACCACTAGTAATCTTATGTTTTTTTAAGATTTCATTGAAAACGCCAAGCGGATAATTAAACCACTCAGATCCGGTTTTAGTATAGCTTTTTTGTAAAGGGAATTCTTGTTCTTCAGGAAAATTCAGACTTTTAAAACGAATTAGATTGTCGTTATTTGGGGCCATACATAACCAGGTTCCAAGTGTAACTGCGCAAGGCATAACTAATCCTCCATTATAATCAATATGTTCGCCGATAAGGTTTACGCGTCCAGGAGTAAAATAATTTGCTGTTGGTTCATGACCGTATTTTTCAAAGAACTTATTGATTAATTCCGCTTTCATTGTAATTTTTTTAGTTTGGTTTTGTTTTAAGTTAATGTTTTGATAGTATTGTTATCAATTTACTGATGCTTCTAATATACAATTTATGAACCACCATGAGTTTATGCGTAGTAAAATAATAAAGAATTTATACCGACCCTAAAAAAATAACACATACTAATGGAAACAAAGCTGATTAAGACAGGCAAATTTATCGATGGCAAAGAAATTCTGGCCATAGAACTAACTAATAGCCAGGGCACCTATGTTAAAGTATATAATTACGGAGCTATTTTAAATAAGTTTATAGTAGAAAATAAACATGGTGTAAAACAGGATATTGTTTTAGGATTTGACGACATAGATCAGTACATCAGTGAAGAATATTTAAACAATTACCCTTATTTGGGTGCTGTAATTGGTCGCTATGCAAACCGTATTAAGGGCGGACAATTTTCCATTGATGGGGTATCGCATCAACTTTCGCAGGCAAAAGGAGGTGATTGTTTACATGGTGGAGATTTAGGCTTCGATAGGAAAGTATGGGATGTATTATCGACCATCGATCCAAGTGTAACTTTTCAATATGTAAGTCCTGCCGGTGAAGAGAACTTTCCGGGAACACTGACCGTTCAGTTAACCTTTAAACTAACTGATGACAACGAGTTAATACTCGACTTTAAAGCATCTACTGATGCAGCGACAGCCGTTAACCTTACTCATCACAGTTATTTTAATCTTGCTCCAAATGGTGGTTCTGTAGCACATCACATTCACAGGATGCCAGCAAGTAATTATTTGGAACAAGATGATAATTATGTAGTTACTGGTAATTTAATACCTGTAGATGGCACGGTACATGATTTTCTGGGCGATAAAGAGATAGGGCAGGATTGGGATCCAGAAGAGGGATATGATCAGAGTTATGTGCTAGATAAACCATACGGAGAGTTTGCGTTGGCTTCAGAAACGTCAGAGTCAGAAAGTGGCTTCAAATTTTCTGTATTTACCACAGAGCCAGTTGCACATTTTTATACCGCTAAATACCTGAATGTTAAAGGAGGCAAAGGTGGTCAGGATTATCATCCTTTTGGTGCTTTTTGTGTAGAAACCCAGCATCATCCAAATGGCATTAATATTCCAGAATTTCCGACTACAATATTAAGACCCGGTGAAACTTATAAGCAAACAACAATTTATAAAATAGAACATAACTAATGAAAGTTGATATTTGGTCGGATGTAAGATGTCCGTTTTGTTATATAGGCAAGAAAAAGTTTGAAATGGCATTAGATCAATTTGAACACAAAGATAAGGTAGAGATAGAGTGGCATAGTTTTGAACTCGATCCTAATGCAGAAACATTACTGGATAAAAGTCCTTATGATTACCTGGCCGAGCGTTATGGCAAAAGCAGAGAATGGGCTATTGGCACCCATGAGCAAGTTGCACAAACTGCCGCTGAAGTTGGTTTAATATTCAACTTTGATCAGTCTATTATGGCAAATTCTTTTGATGCCCACCGTTTAATTCAATTTGCTAAGGTGAATGCAGCCTCAGATAGTGTTGAAGAAAACTTGTTTAAAGCACATTTTACAGACGGCAAGAATATTGCTGATCATCAAGTGCTTATTTCAATAGCTAAAGAAAGTGGTTTAGATGCACTTGAAACTGAAGTCATGTTAAAAAGTAATGACTTTACTGATGAGGTAAGGTATGATGAGAAAACTGCTCAAAATATCGGGATCACAGGTGTACCTTTTTTTGTAATTAATCATAAGCATGGTATTTCCGGAGCACAATCGCCAGATACTTTTTTAGCTGCACTAATTAAAGCTAAGCAAGAGGGGTAAAGGGAAAAATAATACAAAAACAAGAGCGTCATTTTTATCTATTCTACCTAAATATTAAGGGAAGAATTGATAAAAATGACGCTTTTTTACTATTTCTAATCTTTTCTTGAATGTAACTTTATGCTATTCATAAATCATCACTATGAAAGCAATTAGGGAAGTTAAAATTACACTGTGTTTCGTTTTGGGAGGAGTTTGTCTTTTATCGTACAAACAACCTGGAAATGTTAATCTCATTATTCCTGCAACTATAACTTTCAGCAGACAAGTAATTCAGCAAACACATGGAGAAGATGGTATCAAAACCGTCACTTATTATTTTAGTTTAAACGGCGACTATGCTGCTATGAAGCCAGACCCTAAAAGTAAAATGGGTATGGACTTAATGGTTTACGCTAAGGGCGGTAAAGCCTTGATGTTTAACCACAAACAGAAAACCATCACTATATTAAACATGGCCAGAGTGATAGGGAATGGCATTAAAATGAGTAATAAAGTGGCCGAACAAATGGCTTTCAAAATGATTACCAATGAAGAGGGAAGTGCCAGAGTTATTGGCACTTGTAAATCAAAAATGATTTGCGGTTATCCAGCTGTTCAGTATGAGATGATGAATGAAAATGGAATAGCGTTTTGGTATTTTGCC
Organism: Pedobacter hiemivivus; assembly: GCA_040393085.1. Classification (GTDB taxonomy): domain Bacteria; phylum Bacteroidota; class Bacteroidia; order Sphingobacteriales; family Sphingobacteriaceae; genus Pedobacter; species Pedobacter hiemivivus_A. The sequence goes on from JBEBUV010000001.1 coordinate 93,330, forward strand.
AAGGTAGATTTTAATCCGATAAAGATTTATACTATGGGCTTAGGAAACTGCCGGACGCAGGAAAATCTTAATGCGAAACACATAAGAGAACTGAGAAACACACCAATGGGGATACCTGTACTAAATAAGAACTATTTATTAGTAGAAATGTCATCACCAGGGGGAATAAAAGATATGGAGACTAAAATGATCAGTAAAAAAACATTTAAAGTTTCGACTACAGGCTACAAGATTATAAATCTGAGTGACAAAAGACTGATAGGAATGAACAGTGGGAATTAATGATAAGCCTTTATAAAGAGGGGAAAGACCAGAAGAACCTGGTGCTTTCCCTTTTTTATGGTTTCATTTTAGAATTTTATGCTTTAGGCATATCAGGTAATGAGAAACCATTATGATATGTATGTTTAATCCATTCTGAAGCAATAGATTTAGCATTGAAATCTGACGAACGCCTATCGAAACGAGGATGACCATCCGTTACTACAAAATCATCAACTGTTACAATTTTAATTTGATCATTGTCGTTAATATTGGTAAACTGCATATTTTCTCCATCCCATAATAAATCACGATTCAAGCCTTGCAGACGTACGGCAAGTACCCCCATTACAACCATTTCGTTAAAAGGGCCGGAAAAAGCAAAGTTCGAACTGGATTCTATACGGTGTTTAGGATTTTCTTTACTTGCACGAATCCAATCTTGCTCATGCGCAGTAGATTTCCAGATATCGATATTACCACCAGGAATACGTCTAAGCGTTGGAGCAGGTTTTACAAAATCTTTTGCCTGTCCTAATAGTGTAGGGTTCATACCAAAACAACCAGTAACCATTTTGCCTTTTGAGCCAACAAATAAGATACCGCCATCAGCATCACCTAACATTACCCCTGGCTCCAGTTCTTGAGGTCTTGGAGGCATTAAACCACCATCATACCAATAAACATCAACCTCTGGCATTTTAACACTGCCTTTTGGTGGACGTTCAGGGAAAGTATATTTAACCAATTGCGCATGTGGTGGAGAATATAAATTACTTAATGTAGAACTCCCATTAACTTTAGTTGGATACTTTAGGTCCAACGCCCAGTATAGCGGATCCATAATATGGCAAGCCATATCACCTAATGCACCAGTTCCAAAATCCCACCATCCGCGCCAGTTCCAAGGTGTGTAAACAGAGTTATAAGGGCGTTTTTCTGCGGGGCCTAAAAATAAATCCCAATCCAAATCAGTTGGAACAGTCATGGCTTCTTTAGGGTTTTTTAAACCTTGAGGCCAAATAGGTCTGTTGGTCCAGCAATGAACCTCTGTAACCTCTCCAATTGCACCTGCTTGTATCAATTCCGCAATATCTCTACACCAGTCAAACGAGTTACCCTGGTTACCCATTTGGGTAGCTACTTTATGTTTTTTTGCCAAACGTGTAAGTAGTCTGGATTCGTATACAGAATGTGTTAAAGGTTTTTGGACATAACAATGTTTGCCCATCGTCATGGCATGCGCAGCTACACCTGCATGTGTATGATCTGGCGTGGCTACCATTATTGCATCGATAGACTTACCCATTTTATCAAACATTTCTCTCCAGTCTCTAAACTGTTTTGCTTTAGGGTAATCACCAAAAGTCTTAGCCGCATACTTCCAGTCTACATCACATAAAGCCACGATATTTTCGGTGTCCATGTTTTTGAGATTCCGACGTCCAACACCACCAACACCAATTCCTGCGATATTTAATTTATCGCTCGGAGCAGTATACCCCAAAGCTTTACCTAAAACATGGCTAGAAACAATGGTGAAACTTGCAGCCAGGGATGTTTTCTTTATGAATTCTCTTCTTGATTCGTTACTCATAATTTATTTTTTAGTTTTTGGTTATTTATAAGGTTCTTATTCTAATATTTTTATAATAAACTGGATCGCCATGATCTTGTAATCCTATTCGACCTTCTTTAGCCTGAGCATAATCGAGTTTAGCAAACTTGCTATTGGCAATTTGATCTTTTAGAGATTTAGAACCTAGCTCGTACCCCAATATCTTTTTGCCATTTAACCAGTGTTCTACTTTTCCATTTTTCACTAAAATTCGGGTATGGTTCCATTCACCAACCTTTTTCAATTTGACATTATTGGGTGCAATAACATCAGAAAGAGAGCCAGTTTTTTGTGATGGAGTCAATTCCTGCGGATAATTGATGTCGTCAATAATCTGAAATTCAGGACCTGTCTCATACATTCTTTTATACTTTGGATCTTCAACTACGTTTATAAATACCCCACTATTTCCTTTCGAATCGATTTTCCATTCCAGTGAAAGTTCAAAATCCTTATAGATTTGATCGGTAACGATATCGCCTTGTTTTCCTGTAGTATAAAGGATGTCGTTCTCCACTTTCCAACCTACATCACCCTTATTCAGGTAATTGTGCCAACCGGCCGTAGAGCCATTTTGAATTAAAGACACCCATTTTCCTGGTTTTTTATCTTTTTGCGATTCAATTTCTGTAAAGCTCAGTAGCAATCCAGTAAATAAAACAAGACAAATGGGTAAATAAACTTTTGTTCTCATATTGTTATTGGTTTTATATTTAGTTTTTGTTTCTAATATCCTGGGTTTGGAGTTAGGTTTGGATTCGCATCTATTGCCGTTCTTGGGATTGGGTAAATTAAACGTGTAGGATCAAGAGCACCTCTGCCCACAGGCCCCGGAATTGGAAGCAAGAATGTTCCAAATCTGATCATATCCTGTCTGCTCATCAGTTCCCAGGCAAATTCAAATCTCCTTTCCTTATAAATATCATCCAACGTAACAGTAGATTTAAGAAAGGATGGATCGTCAAAACCTCTTTTTCTAATGGCATTTACCAGTTCAGCTGCTTCCATAGCACTTCCACCAGATCTTAAGATAGCTTCCGCTTTCATTAGGAATACATCGGCCAAACGAAAAATTGCAAAATCATTTTCCATATGCCCATTCACTCCCTTTTCAAATTCCCATTTATAGCACCTGGCACCATCTTCCTGTTCAACCTGTCCCCAGCCATCAGCATCAATACCATATTTAAAAGTGAAATCTATAAAATGGATTAATGGTCGACCATGAGCAGTAATCAATAATTGTCCAGTGGCGGGATCGGTCATAGGACCAGTTAAAAATGACCAGGCTTTACGTTTATCAGCGTCATCAAACTCATGTACATACCCAGGCATAGCATTAATTCCGTTAAAACCGGTAGTATTTAATCCAAGGGCAGCATTACTTAGGTAGTGTAGGGTGTGTTGCAGCATGATGTTACCGCCATCAACGGTACTGAAAACTATGGGAAATATAGCTTCTTTTGATACTTCATTCCTAACCAGGAAGTTAGTTTTCCAATTCGGCTCTAATATATAATTCAATTTTAGAACTTCATTTGTGGCATCAATGCATTCCTGCCATTTTGATCCTCCTTCAGGGTTCCATACCATAGCATTTAAGTACATCTTAGCCAAAAGAGTGTGTACAGCACCCTTTGTCATGCGCCCATAACTGGAAGTAGAAACATCAGTTCGTACCTTATCTTTAATATCAAGAAGCTCTTTAATAATAAAATTAAAGACATCTTTCCTTGATGAAGTTTTCGGTTTTTCAGTACTTGTGAAATCTGTAACTAAGGGAACGTTACCGTAATTATCTATCAAGAAATAATACCACAGTGCTCTAACGCCTCTAATTTCGCTTAGAATTTGTTCTTTGTTTTGTACAGTCTGACTGGTATTAATCAGGTGATAAATTTGGTTACAAGTAGAAACGCCTCTCATCATGGCATTATAGGAATCGGTAACATATCGGTTGCCTGGAGTCCAGGTACCAAACCGTAACTCTTTAAACAAACCGCCTTCCCAACCATCTCCACCTTTTCGGGTGGGGGTTATAGCCATATCCGAGGAGCCGTCTACCATACAGAAATAAGCTGGACTAAAAATAGGTTTCAAAGTACGGTATATAGGAGCGATCAAGGCATTGATCTCTTTATCGGAATTGCCAAACTGATCAGCTGGCAGTTTATCATAAAGTTCTTCATCCAGGTTGGTACAACCTGCTAGCGATATGGCTAGGAAAAGAACCAGGAATATTTTACTTAATGCTTTCATCTGATTGTTATTAAAATAGTAAAACCTGATTAAACTCATGTTTTTTAAAGGGTTATGTTTAGTCCGATAGACAAAGTTCTAGCCTTAGGATAATAGTCTCTACTTTCCATTCCTGGTGCTAAACCGCTCATATCAACTTCTGGATCAAGCCCTTTGTAATTTGTAATGACAAACAAGTTCTGTGCATTTACATAGAGTCTTAATCCCTTTAAACCTTTTATACGTTGTGTATCGAAATTATATCCCAAACTGGCATTATCAAGACGTAGAAACGATCCTTTTTCTATATTGTAACTGCTGTACTTAGGATTGTCTGTTAATCCATTTGTAAGTGCTTCCTTTAAAACATTCCCGCCCGGTAGCCACAGAGTGGTAGCATAAGCCATTCTCGAGAAATTAAGTACATCATTACCATAAACCCCTCTTAGAAAGAATGAGAAATCTATTTTTTTATAACTAAATGAGTTATTAATACCATAGGTTAACTTAGGTTGTGCTGAGCCAATATAGGTTCGATCATCATCCGTAAGTCCGGGTTTGCCATCAATCATGTCGTCCATAATATATTTGCCTGCAGCATCAAGACCCAGATTTCTCCATCCATAGAAAGTACCAACAGCTTTGCCTTCCTCGATGATATGGGTGGTAGTATGAGCGGCTCCACGTACAGCAGCACTTCCTAGTTTTATAGATGAAGTTGAAAAATTGGCATTAGATAATTTGGTGATTTCATTTTTATTATGTGCCATGTTTAATGAGATGTTCCAACTAAAATTATTGGTCTGTACCGGATTACCATTGATAAGGAATTCGACTCCTTTATTAGACATGGTTCCCACATTGGCAATCATAGTCGGATATAAATAGGGGGGAACTGGAACCTGATACATATACAACAGGTCTCTGGTTTTTTTATCATAAAACTCGATTACCCCATTTATTCGTCCGTTAAACAAACTATAATCTAGCCCGACATTAAGCATACTGGTTTCTTCCCATTTTAAATCTGGATTTGCATTCTGTCCAATCTGATAAGCCTGAAACCAATTTCCATTATCATAATATCTGCCACTTGCCGAATATAGTTGTAGTGTTTGATAAGGATTTAAACCATCCTGATTTCCTACCACACCATAACCTGCACGTAGTTTTAAATCTTGAAATACAGGCATATCTTTCATGAAAGATTCCTTGGCAATATTCCATGCTGCAGATACGGATGGAAATGTACCCCATTTATGATTTGCTCCAAATTTTGACGAACCATCTCTACGAAGTGCTGCCGTTAAGATATAGCGATCATTAATAGAGTAATTCACCCTTCCAAAAAAGGAAATGAGTTTATTCATGTTGCCATTAGACCGTACATCGCCAGCACGAAGGTTTTCTCCGGCTCCCAGGTTATTGTATTCAAAGAAGTCCGTTACGAACTGACGGGATTGAGCGCCAGCTCCCTGGTAGTGGTTATCTTCGTATGAATACCCGCCTAAAACTGTTAAATTATGGTTTTCAACTGGCGACTTCACATATTCTAAAGTAGTTTCAATTAATTTACGATCCCGAGTCCAGAAATCGCGTGAAGCAAATCCCTGATCATCTCTTCCTCTTTCTGTTTGCGAATTATTATAGGAACCATAATCGTTATTCTCACGTTCCTTTAATGCATTTAAGCGTGCAAAAAGCCCATCTACAATTTCAAGTTTTGCCTGCCCGTTCAGGTAATACAAATTACCTTTATTGTTACGCCTGTTCTCTTCTATATTCCTTAATGGATTCCCTTCATCATAGCCACGACGGTCGAACCAGGAACCATCAGCATTTTTAACCGGATAAACAGGAACCATATTATAAGCCAATACAAAATTCCTTACATCGGTAGGACTATAATCTCTTTGAGATAATGCACCTGTAAGTGTAATTTCTAATTTATTATCTAAAGCTTTTTGGGTAAAGGAAAGTCTGCTATTTAGTGTTTGCATCTCATTTCCTCTGACTACACCCTGACGATCTAAATAGTTTACTGAAGCCCGATAACGGCTATTCTCACCACCACCCGATAAAGAAACACTATGATTTTGTGAAACGCCTTTTCTCATAATTTCATCAAACCAATCGGTATTTGCTCCCATATCCAAGCCAGACACGTCCAATTTCTGATCGCTTGCATATTGGCGCCATTCCGTAGCATTTAACATTTTAGGTTTATTAGATACCACATCCAAAGCGGTGTAGCCATCATAATTAATAACTGGCTTATTATTATTTCCTTTTTTTGTGGTGATTAGAATTACCCCACCTGCCGATCGTGAACCATAAATTGCTCCAGCTGATGCATCTTTAAGAATACTAATCGATGCAATATCCTGAGGGGCTACAGAGTTAATGCTTAATCCTGGAACACCATCTATAACTACAAAAGGAGCACTGCTTCCAGTTAAAGAGGAAGTACCTCTAAGTCTAATGGTTTCACCTGTACTTACATCGCCACTACCACTGGTAATGGTTAAGCCAGCAACTTTACCTCTTAATAGGTCTACCGCATTCTTAGTTACTCCTTTATTAAAATCTTTCTCTGATAAATTGGTCACAGAACCCGAAATCTCACTTTGTCTTTGTGTACCATATCCTACAACAACAACTTCACCGAGTAATTTATCAAGGTTTTCGAGGTTAATATTCAATTCATTCTCATCGCCAACCAATGCTTCAGCAGCTTTAAAACCCAGATAGGATACTAATAATATATCACCCTTAGCTGCATTGATTGTAAATCTTCCATCTGTATTTGTAATCGCCTTTATCGATGGTTTATTCCTTACAGCAATAGTGGCCCCAGGTAAAGGATTTCCATCACTGTCTTTCACAGTTCCTGAGATTTGTCGTTGCCTGTTATTTGTCTCCGTTGAATTCGGTTTCTTTCTACTTGAAATCAGAACGGTACCAGATACGATCTTAAATTCATAAGGCGTATTATTGAGCGCCAATTTAAGGACTTGCTCAATAGGTTGATTCCTTACATTTAAAGTGATTTTAGAGTTTTCACCTGGAATCAAGGCGTCGTAGAAAAACTTGTAATTAGTTTGCCTTGATATTTGGGAAAAGACTTCTTCTATACCTTTATTCTGGACTGAAACAGTAACTCTTTGTGCTATCCCATCTGCTTTTGCTAAGAACGTAAATGCAAAAACCATGATAAATGTTAGCTTCATAATTCTAAAAATTGGGATAAAGTGGACACTTGCAAGCAGGACAACAGCCCGCTTGCTATGCGTAAAGTTTTTCATAACTTTGTAATGGTTAAGGTGATCTAATAATTTAATTACAGAAAATACTGGCTTAGCCTTAGCTTTATAAACGGGGGTGGTCCAACACTCCCGTTTTTTTAACCAATCAGACGGATGTAGATCTTTCTTTGTTCATAGTTTTGGTTTTTATTTGGTTAATTATTTTATTGATTCTTAATATACGGTTACTGTTCTTCCGGTTAGTTTAAATTTATGACCACTTAAAAAGTAGAGCATATCAAGTACTTCAGGTAAGGTTAATGAACGACTTAAGCTTCCAGAGAATTCTTTTTTATAATCATCTCCATGGTATAGGATTTCAACATCATACCATCTCGAAACTTCATCCATTATTTCTTTGATCCCATCTTTTCTAAAAAAGAATTCACCATTTTTCCATGCCATTACTTTTTGTGTATTTGCTGGTCTTACCGCAATTTCATCATTAGAGAATATGGCTTCTTGTCCAGGCATAAGGATCTTTGATTTACCTTTTATGGAGATTTTTACACTTCCTTCCAGTAAAGTAGTTTTTGCAACAGCCTGATAAGCATTTACATTAAATTTTGTACCCAGTACCTGGATATTTTTACCTGAAACCTCTACAAAGAAAGGTCTTGAAGCATCTTTCTTAACTTCAAAATAGGCTTCACCTGTTAATCTAACATTCCTTTGATTTTTACCAAAGCATACGGGATAATAAAGTCTGGTATAGGAGTTTAGCCAAACCTTTGTTCCATCAGAAAGAACAAGCTTAAAAAACCCTTTTTTAGGTACAACAATAGTGTTGTGTATTAACCTACTGCTTTTTTCACTGTCACTATTGTAAATTAATTCACCATTTCTGCCACTTATATTCATACCATTTGTCTCTGATACTTCAAAAGATTGTTTATTGAGATCGATGATTCTTCCGTCAGATAATTCAAGTTGAGCGGTACTTGAAGCTGGTAAAAAATCATTTGAAATAGAAGAAGTTTCTACTTTGTAGGGAGTCTCTTTGGCGGTATAGAATTTAATAAAAAATAGACCAGCACCAATACAGATCAGGAGTACTGCAGCAGTACTTAGATAAGGTATGAGCTTTACTAATTGTTGACTGCGTCTCTTTTTCTTTATAGCTTTCCAACCTGCCTGATAATTTAGATCTGCCAGAAAGTCGACCCCAGATTGAATCGTTTCATCGCCCACAAGCTGATCAAAGAATATTTGGTTTGCTTTACTTTCTGCCACCCAGTTTTTCAAGACTTCGCGTTCTTCTGCATTAATATCTTCATTGAAGTATTTGGTCAGCAATTCAGCTATATAATAATGATCTTGGGGAGTCGTCATTTCTATTTGGTTTAGTATGAAGAAACACTCAACCCAAAAAAAGACTACAAGAAATTGTAAATAATATTAATTAATTAAAATAGCGACCAGAATTAGGAATGAGTCATAGTCAAGTCTGGTTTTTAAAGCCTTTAATCCTCTTTGTTTTTGAGCTCTAACTGTGTTGATACTTATATTTAGTGTTTCAGCAATTTTGGTATTACTCAAACCCTCCAGGTAACCTAATTTAAATACTTTTTTACAACCATCAGGAAGTGTATTAATTGCCTGATATAACTTTTCAATCAATTCTGATTCGATGATTTTATGAATGATTTTTTCTTCTGAAAAATCGTTCTCCGTTCTAGAATTCAGGTATCGTTCTAATACTTTTTTTCTACGGATTAAATTAAGGCAAGAATTTCGAACTGCAGTATATAAGTAATCTTTAATAGCTAAGGGATGATCTGAAACTTTACCCTTATTGCTCCAATAAGCTACAAATGCATCCTGAACCAAGTCTTCAGCAATAGATTTGTCGCCGATTAACTGAAATGAGAAGTAACAAAGACTGCCATAATTTTGATTAAAAACCATTTCTGGTGTAATTAAAGAATGATCATTGGCATCAATATTTCTCATAATCTTGGTTAAGGACTCTAGGAATTTTGTTGTTATTACAATAATACAAATTATAGGCAATAAATTATTAAGATAGGGATACTAAACGTTTTTAATGTGTTGAAATATTTGTTGTCTGGATTTCAAAATTTAAACATCCTTTTAATATCACGTAAAGGGGGGGGGATATTCAAATTACTCATTTATGAGTATATGAAGCAATAGAATTAATAGATAGGTTTGTAGATTATACTTTTTCTTTATCAGTAAGTTAAACCCACTTATACGATTAATATGAGTTTACCTCTTACAAAAAAACTGAATGACGATAGCTTATTCAGTCAGTTAAATTTGTCACTTTCAAGTAAGTGGCCTAACATAAAAAAATCATACGATATTCATGTTAAGGAGTTGAAATCTGATTTGATTAATGCTAAGGATGCTGATCAAAAAGCAAAAATTGAACTAGATCTAAATCGATTGGATGCCTCCTTTAAAGCGGGGTCTAAACGATTGAGCGAACAGAATGCAAGTATGTATGAAACTAAAAATGCGCTGAAATCAATTGGTCTGCCAGTAAGTTCTGACTGGGATAATGTAACTAAACGTTTTGAAGAAATATTACAGGTACAACCCGACAAGGCAAATGAATATCAAAGCCATTTATCTGTATTGGAGAAAAATAAAAACCTATTGATACCTAAAGTGAAGCTGGGACAACGGACCCTGCTGACTTCTGCTTTAGTATTGGGCGGTGCAGGAGTGTCTTTGGCTGCTTTCCATTACTTGAGTCAAGAGGAAAAAGAGGAGGTGTTAGCAGTTGTGGATCAGGAAACCATTCAGGATCCAGATTCCATGTCTTTAGTATCCGACGGTACGGTTTTAACCGGTGTAGATCAAAATGCATTGGATGAATATGTATATGATAATACGTCGTTTGAAGATGAAATATTTTCCCTAATTGGGATGTTACCACCTCCAACTTTGAGTTTAACAATACAATAATAAAACGCGGGTTTTTTCTTCTTTAATAAACACCGTATTAAAAAAGGTCTATAAAAAAAGAAAGAGGCCATCCATCCAGACGTTCCTCTATTCTAACCAAATATAAACCTGTATGAACGGGTTTTCTCTTTAATTCTATCAGGATTGATTAGCATCCTGATTAGAAGTGTTTCTCATTTTTAATAAGACAAATATACATACTATTTTCATATAGTGTATATAGTACACTATTGAAATTTCATATTTATGACATTAAATCAATATTCTCCTTAAAAAACTCGGTTTTTATAGTTTACAACGCTATTTTTAGCAAATTAATTCTATGTAATTTTATTGTTAACTTATAAATACAGATGATTCATCATTACACTTTATAACAAAAAAGATGAACAAAACAGAAGTAGATAGCGCATATCTGTGATCCACAATGGACACAATATTATTCTATTCCCATAAAAACCTTGCAACTATCGCTTTTATGTAAAAAAATAGCCATGGTATATATGTATACCAGGTTTTGAGGTAGATTTGTGTTCTTAAAAATTCATATATGAAATTAGCAAAACCTAATACTCGATTTTTTCTATTTACGTGGGTTTTGGTTGCTTTATTTTTCGGTAAACCTGCAAATGCACAAAGTGTAGAAACAGGGAATCCATCGCCCTTAAAATTCCCTACACCAACTGGTATAGTCAATCAACTTTTCTATTTACAAAGAGATCCGAATACAAATACTATTATATGTGAACTAAATATGGGTGCCGATGGGAATCCAGATAAAACAGAACCAATAAAAGTTTATTGGCTTAGGTATGGTAGCAAAGGAGAGCGGGAAGAATTAAATTATATACAGCGTAAATTTGCTTATGGAATTCAGACAAAAGCCATAGGTAACAATGAATATGAATTAAGATTTGTATCTCATAAAAAGCTACCAATGCATTTAAAAAAGTCTGACGATGATAAAAAATATCATGTATACGTTACTGTAAATAACAAGAAAATTCAGCTTGATAGAATATTTCTAAGAATTGAAGGTGGTACTTTCTGGCTGCCAAATGTTAAATATGTAGAATTAAAAGGCACCAACACAGCTAATAACACTAAAATTACAGAGAGAATTAAAGTCTAATTTTTTACTATCTTTAAATAACCTAATATTTGAAGTCATGGAAAAAGAAGAAATCAAATCATTACTGGAAATAATAGATGAGCAAGTCAGCTCTTCAATACTCGGCGGTAGGGAAGAAGAATATGAAGAACTGGAAAGTATGGGCTACATCACAATAGACAGACATAGGGTGCAACATTCTGCCTCTATTACTCCTAAAGGTATGGATTATCTGAATAGCTTAAACCACAGTTAATTATGGTTTAAAGAATTTGGTCTACCGACATCCAAATGATGCGCAGACTGGATAAAATAACAATAACAGCTACTCCTATAAACATTTTCTTAATTGGTAGTTTTCCTACTAATCGCGCTGCTAATGGAGCTGCAACAACACCTCCTACAATAAGACCCACAATAGATTGCCAATGACTTACACCTAAAAGGAAGAAGAAGGTAACAGCACTAGCCATAGTCACAAAGAACTCGGTTAAACTTACTGATCCAATTACATATTTAGGAGTACGTCCTTTTGCGATAAGGGTTGAGGTTACCAAAGGCCCCCAGCCACCGCCACCAAATGAGTCTAAGAAACCACCTGCACCGGCAAGCCAGCCTGCACGTTTTACTTTTTGAAGTTTTGGCTTGCCTTTAAATGCGTTGCTTAAGATTTTAATACCCAATAAAAGCGTGTAAACTGATATGATTGGTCTGATCCAATGAGAAAATGCTTCACCTGCATAAAATAATAATAAAGCTCCTGCTATGGCACCTAATACACCAGGAATTAATAATGTCTTAAACAGTTTCTTATTTACATTCCCAAATCGGTAATGGCTAAAACCAGAAGCGCCACTTGAAAACATTTCGGCTGTGTGTATACTCCCTGAAATCACGGCTGGATTTAAACCACCAGATAACATCAGGGTAGTAGAAACTACACCATAACCCATTCCCAAAGCACCATCAACTAGTTGGGCAAAGAAACCAATAGCTAACATCCAGTAAAACTTATCATCCATTTGTGCATGAATCTCCTGCCCTAATGAAAGCAAAGATTCATAGCTTGTATAAGAGTAAAGTGCGTAACTACCAAATAATGTTGCAAGAATCAACAAACATAAATAAGCTATTTGTCTCCATTTATTTTCCTGAGATTTACGTTGTACTGAAACCTTAATTTCATTTTCTTGTATATTCATTATTTTGAATTAATTCAATATGATCTACTGATTTAGTCGACAATATTAATTTAACTTTTTTAATAATCAAAATTAAATCTACTGATTTTGTAGAGTTAATTTGAAATACGCAGCCTACGCATAATTAATGCCACTTTTTGGTATTAAAAAAATATAAAGAAGTTTTATTACAAGAATATAATCTAGAATCAAGCCTTATCAATAAGTACTTTTGTCTTATTTTGAAATCTAAAATATAGTAGGATAGAGGCTGTAAGGAGTCCGAATGTCAAACCATACCAAATACCATTTACACCAAATCCGAGTTTGATACCTAATAAATATCCAAGGGGGATACCAATTACCCAATAGGCTATAAAAGTAATCAGGGTAGGCATATTTACATCGCCAACACCTCTTAAAACTCCAAGTCCAACAACCTGTGTTCCATCAAATAACTGAAAGAATCCTGCAATGATAAGTAATTGAGCAGCAATACTAATCACAGCTTTATCTTCAGTATATATATAAGGGAGATAATTACTTGCTAGTATAAACATCAAAGCAGTGATGGTCATAAATACTATGATAACATGGTAACTGGCAATGGCCGATTTTCGAAGATCTGAGAAGTGTTTCTTACCAAAGTTATTACCTGTTTTAATAGTTGCTGCTGATGCAATACCACTGGCCATCATATAAGTAACTGAAGCCAGGTTAATAGCAACCTGATGTGCTGCCTGCTCGACAGCGCCAATTGTTCCAATTAATATAGCTGCACCGCTAAAAGCACTAATTTCAAAGGAATACTGTAATGCTACAGGCGTTCCGATCTTAGCAATTTTAAGGCTTCTTACTTTATCGAGCAAACCTAAACGGAAACTTTTAACATATTCTTTAAAGTACTTAGAACGAAGTACATAAACCGACATAGCAATAGCCATCAATGTGCGATCTATTAAAGTGCTTAAACCAACACCTTTTACACCCATTGGAGCAATTCCAAACATACCTTTTACAAAAATAATCCCCAGAATAATATTAAGCAGGTTACCCCAAATGGAAACAAACATAGCTTGTTTAGTAAATCCAAGTCCCTCAGCAAATTGCTTGAAAGTCTGAAAAATCATTAAAGGAAGAATTGATAATGCCAGATAACCCAGATAAGGTTTGGCATAAGCTACCACTTCAGGTGATTGTCCGATATGATCAATAGCTAGTAAAGTACCAAAATGCACAAAAATATAAAGCACAATAGAGGTGAGGATGTTTATAATCAGACTGTTTGATAATAATTTACCACATTCCTCATAGTTTTTACGACCATTTTCCTGAGCAATTAAAGGTGTCAAACCATAGGATATTCCCAATCCAAGCACCAATACGAGCATAAACAAGCTATTGACAAGAGATACTGCAGCTAGCTGTATGGTTCCGGCAAAATGACCAACTATAACACTATCCGCAAGATGCACCAACGTATGTCCAAGTTGAGAAACAACAATAGGCAAGGCTAAACGTAAATTATCGGCGTAAAAGGGTTTGTATTTAGTGTATAAATTTGTCAACATTTTGGCAAAAGTCGTATTTTTCCCCCTGTTTTAGTTCATCTAGTATGTAACTAATTAATGAATCTGGGTTTAAAACGTTTAAACTGTTGTTGAATTTTACGAAATGAGTCTGGGATGACAGAGCACAGACCTAAATTGAGGTAAAATACTCTTCTTTTTCAGAAGAATGCGGTCTGATGAGTCCACTTATAATCATGTTCACAAGTATCTTTTGTGCCTGTCTATATGAACTACGAGTGATTTTACTAAACTCCTTTAGGGTGATCCGTCCTTTTTCTGCAAGGAATTCAAATAGTTTTTTCTCCTGCTCGGTATAAGATATCAGTACTCCATTATCGTTGCTACTCTTCTTTATCACATCGACTATAATCTTACTGGCCAATAAGCTCTTATCATTTACACGATAGTAAACCCACCACTTTTTATGCTCATCAAGCGCATAATGCGGTTTGGTTTCACTCGCTGCAATATTTACTACAAGAACCAACTTATCGTCCACATATATTTCTTCAAATTCTGGTTCAATAGCAGGTTTACAGTACTGATGAGCAGATTTAGTGACCATATAACGTTCCTCATCTTCTGATTTAACACCTTTTATACTGCCATCATCTGCAACGCCAATTAAGAGTTGTCCGCCCTTATTATTAGCAAAAGCAACAAGGCTTTTTGCTATTTTCTCATTGCTGGTTATGGTCTTCTTAAAATCGACAGTAGTGCCTTCGCCTTGTAAAATTAGTTTCCTGATGTTCATGGTTTTAAGCCTTAAGTGCATTTAATATGCAATGCGAGGTTCTTCTCCTTGATGTAAGTTTCTGACATACACTTCATTCATTACAGTAGCACAGATATCTCCGTCTCCATTTGTAATCTCCATAGGATATGCCTTAATGAATTTACCGTTTGTTTTAAGTGTATTTATAGCTTCTTCCAACATCTCGTCACTCACTTTTATGGTGAAATACAAACTACCTCGGCCAGGCTTCAAATATTGAATAGAGGCGCTTTTAAGCCATACGCGGACTTTAAAACCCTTACGCTGGAGCAGTTGATCAAACAACAGAGCATAAAAAGGATCAGTTGCTGAATAAATAGTACCACCAAAAATAGAACCATTATAGTTTTTATTTAACAGGCTTTTGGCAATTTTCACATCGACACCACGAAAACCTTTATGGAATTTACGAACCCATATTCGTTGAAATAATAGTGGGGGATAGAAACAAAGTGCCCATTTCAGGGCTTTTTCAGATACAACCATGGCCTTTAAATATCAGAAAGATTATTGAACATAAAAATTTTATATAGTAAATTGTTAGAATTTAAAGTAACACATAGCTACCATAATAGGACCGTCAGAATTGTGGAATATTAGTGTCAAGACAATGTATTATCTACAATTTTAGGTGATATGGCTTTTTATTAAAGTTAACTTTGAGCTTACTTTTAAATGAAATGGTTTTTAAAGATCAAGTAGTAGCGGCCTATCAGAAAATTCAGGATGAGATTTGCAACAGTATGGAAATCGCTGATGGAAAGGCAAAGTTTGAAGAAGAGATATGGAGCCGGGAAGGTGGCGGTGGCGGCAGAACCCGGATCATGCAACATGGAAATGTAATTGAAAAGGGTGGAGTGAATTTTTCTGCTGTACATGGAAAATTACCCGATGCTGTGAAAAAGGCATTTAAAGTAGATAGCGATGAGTTTTTCGCAACAGGTGTTTCTATAGTCATGCACCCATCCAATCCATTCGTACCTATTATTCACATGAATATAAGGTATTTTGAAATGGATGAACAAACCCGCTGGTTTGGAGGAGGAATTGATCTCACCCCACATTATGTTATTGATACTGATGCAAGGTTTTTCCATCATCTGTTAAAACAAACCTGTGATGAGTTTGATGCTTCCTTTTATTCAAAATTCAAAAATCATGCAGATGATTATTTCTATATCAAACACCGTGAGGAAACGAGGGGAGTAGGCGGAATCTTTTACGACAGATTGAAGCCTGAGAATACCGGTTTATCATTCGATGAATTGTTAAACTTTTCGAAAGCCGTAGGAAATACATTTATTCCTGCTTATACAGAATTGATTGACAGAAACCGTGATCAGGATTTCAGTCCACAGCAACAAGAATGGCAATACCTGCGTAGAAGTCGATATGCTGAATTTAACCTTGTTTATGATGCAGGGACAAAATTTGGTTTGGAAACAAACGGCAGAATAGAATCTATCCTAATGAGTCTTCCACCAATGGCAAAATGGACATATAACCATCAGCCAGCTTCTGGTAGTCAGGAGGCTTATACACTAAGCAAACTTAAAAAGGGAATCATATGGGCTTAATAGCCAGAATCAACCCATATTTATAGGTTAAAATTTTTCCACAATGCGTCTTAATGGCGCATTTTTTATTAGATTCGCAAGGTTATAACAATACCACAATTTAAATCGTTCTTAAGGAACATTAATATTTATGGCAGAAGATTTAGAAAATCAAGAAAACGACAAAGTAATTAGAATCGATATTGACGAGCAAATGAGATCAGCTTACATCGATTATTCGATGTCGGTTATCGTATCAAGGGCTTTACCTGATGTACGTGATGGATTAAAACCGGTACACCGTCGCGTTTTGTACGGGATGCTTGATCTGGGCTTAGCAAACAATAAACCATATAAAAAATCTGCACGTATCGTTGGAGAGGTGCTGGGTAAGTATCACCCACATGGTGACTCATCTGTATACAATACCATGGTAAGGATGGCTCAGGAATGGAGCTTACGTTATTTAATGGTAGAGGGACAGGGAAACTACGGTTCGATTGATGGTGACTCACCGGCTGCAATGCGATATACTGAAGCGCGTTTTCAGAAAATTGCAGAGGATATGCTTGCTGATATCAATAAAGATACAGTTGATTTCCAACTAAACTTTGATGATTCATTGCAGGAACCTACAGTACTTCCTTCAAAAGTTCCAAACTTATTGATCAACGGTTCATCTGGTATTGCGGTTGGTATGGCAACAAATATGCCTCCACATAACATCACAGAAACTATTAATGGTACTATAGCTTATATCGAAAACAGAGAAATAACTATAGCGGAGCTGATGAAGCATATTAAAGCCCCGGATTTCCCTACAGGAGCAATCATTTATGGTTATACTGGGGTTCAGGAAGCTTTTGAAACTGGAAGAGGCCGTATTGTAATGCGTGCTAAAGCTGAAATCGAAATGATTAAGGATCGCGAAGTGATCATCGTTACTGAAATACCTTATCAGGTAAATAAAGCAATGATGATTGAGCGTACCGCAGAGTTGGTCGGCGAGAAGAAGATTGAAGGTATCTCAAACATTAAAGATGAGTCTAACAAAGATGGTATCCGTATCGTCTATGAAATTAAACGTGATGCAAATGCTGCTATCGTTTTAAATAACCTGTTTAAACAAACTGCATTACAGACTTCATTTAGCGTGAATAACATTGCGCTTGTTAAAGGCAGACCACAAATGCTGAATCTAAAAGACTTGATTCATTATTTTGTAGAGCACAGACATGAGGTAGTAATTCGTAGAACTAAGTTTGAACTTGCAGAAGCAAAAAAACGCGCCCATATTTTAGAGGGTTTACTAATTGCGCTTGATCACCTGGATGAAGTAATTAAATTGATCCGTAGTTCTGATACTCCTGAGGATGCCAGAACAGGATTAATGGAGAAATTTGGCTTGTCTGATATTCAGGCAAGAGCCATCCTTGATATGACGCTTCGTAGATTAACAGGTCTGGAGCGCGATAAGATCAAAGATGAGTACAACGAATTAATGAAAACCATCGAATACTTACAATCTATCTTAGACGATGAAGGTTTGCGTATGCAAATCATCAAAGATGAGTTGAATGAAATGAAAGAGAAGTATGGCGATGAGCGTAGAACTTCTATTGTTCACTCAGCAGAAGATATGAGTATGGAAGACTTTATTGAGGATGAAGAGGTAGTTATTACCATTTCTCATGAAGGTTATATTAAGCGTACTCCTTCTACAGAATACCGTACTCAAGGTAGAGGTGGTAAAGGTTCGAAAGGAAGTGACTCAAGAAATGAAGATTTTATAGAGCACTTACTGATTGCTTCTAACCATAACTATATGTTATTCTTTACAGAGGGTGGACGTTGTTTCTGGTTAAGAGTTTATGAAATTCCTGAAGGGTCTAGATTAAGTAAAGGTAGAGCAATCCAGAATATCATTAATATTCCTAAAGATGATAAGATCAAAGCCTTTATTAAGGTAATCAATTTAAAAGATCAGGATTATTTAGAGAACAATTACATCATCATGTGTACCAAAAAAGGAACGATTAAGAAAACTTCTTTAGAAGCTTATTCGAGACCTAGGGTAAATGGTATTAATGCAATTAATATCAATGAGGGTGATATGCTTTTAGAAGCTAGTTTAACTACTGGTTCAAGTGAAATTGTAATGGCTTTACGCTCTGGAAGAGCAATTCGCTTCAACGAAGAGAAAGTTAGACCAATGGGTAGAACTGCTACTGGTGTACGTGGTGTTACACTTGCACATGATAAAGATGAGGTAGTTGGCATGATTGCTGTGAATGATCCAGGAGCAACAGTTCTGGTAGTTTCAGAAAAAGGTTACGGTAAACGTACTGATATTGAAGATTACCGCGTTACTAATAGAGGAGGTAAAGGTGTTAAGACGATTAACATTACAGAGAAAACCGGAAACCTTGTTGCTATTAAGAACGTTACTGATGCAGATGACCTGATGATCATCAATAAATCTGGTATTGTAATTAGAATTGTTGTTGCTGAATTAAGGGTAATGGGGCGTGCAACACAAGGTGTACGTTTAATTAACCTGAAAGGTAATGATGAAATTGCTTCGGTTGCCAGAATTGAACATGAAGATGAGGAAGTAGAAGAAGCCGAAAGTCATGTAGTTTTAGATGGTGAGCCGGCAGGGGAAATTGAAGACGAACCTACTGAAGATGCAGTTGAAACGGACGAGCCTGAGGAAGAAGAAGAAAATCCTGAGGGAGAAAACGACGACGAAACGGAGGTAGAATAATTTATAATAAATAAATTTGATGATTCATCATGATCCTAATTAAGGAAACTATTGGATTATGATGAATCATTATTATTAAAAAATAAAATGTAAAACGATGAAAAAAGTACTTCTAAGTATAATGTTTGTAGGTGTCGCCTCATTTGCAAGCGCTCAGAAAAGTGAAATCAACGAAGCAAAAAAGACCTGGGCTCTTTCAGGTATTAGCATGGGGAAAAGTCTTGAAGCTGACTTAAAGACGCTTGACGGTGGACTGGCTCGTACTGATCTGGCAATTGCTAATGAGAAATCTAAAATATTACCTGAAGCATGGTCATACAGAGCATTATTCGCTTCTAAAATTGCATTAATTGATTCAGTTGATGCAACTAATTCTAAAGCTAAACAAAAAATTGCTGAGGAAGCAATTGTAAAAGCAGAGGAATTGGATAAAAAAGGTTCTGAAAAAGATGGTATCGCTGAAGCAAAATTAAACATAGAAAATGCAATAAGAAACAGAGCTATTTATAGTTATAAAAAGAAAGATTTTAAAACAGCATTGGAGGCTTTCAATGAGATTACAGCTAAAAACCCAAATGATACAACAATGTTTGTAAATGCAGGGGTTACAGCTAAAGAAGTACCTGATTATCCGGAGGTTGTTAGAAACTTCAAAAAAGCAATTGACTTGAATTACCCAGAGTCTAAATCGTTATATTCTGAGATAATTAATATCACAATGGACAAATTAAAAGATAGCGTTGCCGGATTGAAATTAATTCAGGATGCAGCGGCTAAATTTCCTGAAGATGCTTATTTTATTGGTTTAGAAACTGATCTTTACATTAAAAGTGGTGATATTAAAAAATCACAGGAAATGCTTACTAAACTGATTGCTAAAGATCCTAAAAACTCTAATTTTCAGTACTTATTAGGCGACACCTATTATAAACAAGCTTTAAATATTCAGAATACAAGAAATGCACTGGATGTGAAAAAGAAGAAAGAGTTTGATGAGCTAACTTCACAAATGAATAAGTTCATTGATGAATCTGTTCCGTTCTTTAAAAAAGCAATAGAGTTAGATCCTAAGAATGTTAATGCTTTAGAAAATCTTAAAATCATTTACATGTTTAAGAGCGATACGCCAAACTATGAAGAAATGAAGAAGAGATTAGATGAAATAAAGCAATAATTTTGTAAGAAGTCTTAAAGAAAAAGAGGGGTAATTTTTATCCCTCTTTTTTTTTTATAAGTTTGTATCAGTAACACACCTTTTCTATGAGTAAGATATCCATTTTTTCTAGTTTGTTTTTAGTCTCTGTAACTTGTAATGTTGCCTTTGCACAAAAGAGCCAACTTCAAATTGCAAGAAACAGCGTTGGTAAATTGCAAGTTGCTATAAATGCAAAGCAGGATGCGAAGAAGCAGCTTACAGTACTAGGAGAGGGGATCAAAGCTGCTGAGGCAGCACAAAGCGACAAGAAGACCAAAAGATGGCCTGAAACCTGGGCTTTAAAGGCATATCTATCCTCATATGTGTCAATCATTGAAACAAATGAAGCGAATGCAGACAAGTATTATAATCTTGCTTTACAAGCAATCGATTCAGCAAACAGACTCGATAAATTTCAGGCAAATTATCGTTTGATTGCCGCTTCAGCATACAATGTAAATATCAGAAAGCAGAAAAAGGGGAGTGATGCTTTTACAAAAGGAGATTATGCAGTAGCATTTGACTTGCTTAAAGAAGTAAGTGATTTTTTACCAAAAGACACTACGCTGGCTATAAATGCAGCTTTATCTGCGCAAAATATAAAAGAATACGATAAAGCTTTGGTTTATTTCAAAAGAGCAAAAGAAAATGGCATTAAAAGTCCAGTAGTTTTTCAAAATATGGCTAATATTTACAGTTCTAAATTTGAGCACGACTTGGCTATACGCACACTTGAAGATGGTATAAAAGTAAATCCATACAATGTGTTTTTAACAAACGACTACATTAATCTTTTACTGGATAATGAAAAATATAATGAAGCATTAAAAGTAATTGAGGCTACAATTAAAGTAGAATCAAATAATAAATTGCTGTATTTTCTGTATGGTTATTTACAGCAACATAAATTAAGCAATAGCACAGCAGAACTTGCTTACAACAAAGCCTTAGGCATTGATGAGAATTATTTTGACGCATTATATCAATTAGGCCTGGTTTATATTAACTCTGCAAATGAATCGCTTAAATTTGGTGCAGCTCAGAATACTCCGAAATTTACTTCTTATATCAACCGTGCTGAAATTGCACTATTACAAGCGCATGAAATCAATCAAAACGATAAGGCAACAGTACAGCTATTGATTGACATTTACACCCGTAAACATAGACTTGATAAAATACAAGAACTTAAAAGTAAACTCGAAGAGTTTTAAACAGCAATCTATCTGTTTTAACTATATCAGATAATTTTCGTATCTTAAAGCTATTCAATGAGTCTATATTTGAATTTCTCTGCTATTTTGTATAATCTGCAATATGTGATATAATTAATATTATGTTAAGTAGTAGTAATGGGAACACCCTATTCAACAATCATTCCTATCATAAATTATTTTGTATTTTGCCTTAAACAAGCCTAAAAAATGTTGATATTACTCGTCTAAATGGTCAAGTAATTAATATGCATTAATTATAAATTTGCAATATGTTAAACCGTCCTGTCAGAAATATACATGATTTTTTATTGAGTACTTATTTTGCTGATGGACTGCGAATTACATTAGGCGTACTTTGTCCGTCTTTGATTATGGCACAGTTTGGCCTATTACAATTCGGCATGACCTTATCATTAGGTGCTTTATGTGTTAGCGTTGTAGATTCACCAGGGCCAATTGTTCACCGTAGAAATGCAATGCTGATTACGACTGCATTGATTACAATTATTTTTATTGTAGTTGGATTAACCAATAGTAACGAATACTTTACTGCTCTGTTGCTGGTATTTTTCAGTTTCATTTTCTCCATGTTCTTTTTGTATGGTGCCAGAGCTGCTGCTGTAGGAACTGCTGCTTTACTGATCATGGTTTTAAGTATTGACGATATCAGGCCATGGAAAGAAGTTCTTTTTTCATCAGGCCTGATCCTTGCCGGTAGTCTCTGGTATACCCTACTCAGCTACTTTTTTTATCGAATCCGTCCATTTCGAATTGTTCAACAAACATTAAGCGATTCTGTTCATGAAGTGAGCCTATTCTTAAGGGCTAAAGCCAAGTTTTATCATAAAAACATCAATTATGATGATAATTACGCCGATTTACTACAACTTCAGGTGCTGGTACATGAAAAACAAGATGCAGTAAGGGAAGTTTTATTTAAAACTAGAGAAATAATTAGAGAATCCACTCCTGAGGGTCGATTCCTACTGCTTGTTTTTGTGGATATGGTCGATCTTTTTGAACAAGTTATGTCTACCTATTACAATTATGAGCAATTACACGACCAGTTTGACTCTTCTGGAATTCTAAAGAATTATGAATCTATCATTATCAAAATTGCAGATCAACTGGATGATATTGCTTTTGCTTTAAAGACGGGTGGCGTCCCTAGCCTTCCCACTTCTTTAATGGAGGATGTTGAAAAATTAAAACGTGAAATTTCTGGTTTAGAACAGAATAATGCCGACGGAAAATACAGCACGTTAGGTATCATTGCTTTAAAAAATATTGAAGTTAATATTGAGAATATCCTATCCCGTGTAAAAACGATTAATAGCTATTTCAATAAAAAAGAAAAGAAAAACCTTAAAACGCGTGATATTGATGTGGATAGATTCGTAACCAAACAAAGTTTGGATTCTGGATTGCTTTATGATAACATGACATTCAGTTCTTCTACATTCCGACACTCCTTACGTGTAGCTATTGTAATGCTCATCGGCTTTGTGGTCGCCAAATTCTTAAATTTCTCACACAGTTACTGGATATTACTGACAATTTTAGTGATCTCAAAACCTGGCTTCAGTTTAACCAAGAAGCGAAATTACGAACGTATTATTGGTACTATAGTTGGCGCATTTATAGGAATGGGAATACTGGTTTATGTGCAGGATAAAAACACATTGTTTGTCATTCTGCTATTCTGTATGATTGGTGCATATAGCTTTCAACGTAAAAATTATGTAGTGAGTGTGGTATTTATGACGCCTTACATTCTCGTATTATTTGACTTCCTTGGAATGGGAAGTTTGTCTATTGCCAGGGAAAGAATTTATGACACCTTAATTGGATCAGGTATTGCCCTATTGGCCAGCTATTCACTTTTCCCAAATTGGGAGCACGAAAAGCTTAAAGAAGCTATGTTGGATACATTAAAAGCTAATATGAAGTATTTTGAAGAGGTCGTTTTACAATATGTAGACGAGGTATATAATATGACAAATTATAAGGTTGCCCGTAAACAAGTTTATGTAACTACTGCTAACCTTGCTTCACTTTTTCAAAGGATGTTTTCAGAACCTAAAAGTAAACAAATGATGATGACTGAATTGCATCAGTTTACAGCCTTAAACCATCACCTGTCTTCCTATATCGCTACTCTATCTTTGTATAAAAAAGAACATGCTTTTGTTGTTACCAATCTCGACAACCTAAATCCGGTGGTTCAGAACACGATCTATCTTTTAAATCTCTCTATTGAGAACCTACATGCTAATAAGAGTACAACCAGCAATGTGCCATTAATCAGAAGAAACATAGAAGATCAGGATTATAATCAGAGTGATGAAGCAGTTATAAGTGAACAGATGGATCTGATTCAAAAGGTGGCTTATGATATCTTTAAGCTGTCGGAAAAGATTAAGATCTAAAGCCGATATGATTATAATAACTATGTTAATCATCAAGAACCAATCTGACAAATAACAAAAAGTAAATAGATCAAACTTTAATTGATTGTGGTCTGTTGTATAAATAAAAAACAACGAAATATTATGGAAAAACTGTATACAGCCTCCGTTACTGCAAAAGGTGGTCGGGATGGTCATATTAAATCTAGTGATGGTACAATAGAGTTTGATCTTAGAAAGCCAAGAGAAATGGGTGGACAAGGTGGTGCTACCAACCCGGAACAGTTGTTTGCAGCCGCATGGGGACCTTGCTATCTGGGAGCACTGGGATCAATTGCAGAACGTGAAGGAGTTGATGTGTCAGATGCAAGTGTAGAAGTTCATGTATCATTCAATAAAGATGGAAATGCATTTGTATTATCCGCTGACCTGGATGTACATATCCCAGGGATTAGTATAGTGGAAGCTCAGAAATTAGCTGATAAAGCAAATCATGCTTGTCCTTATTCAAAAGCAACGAAAGGAAATATTGAAACCAGAGTAATAGCTATTTAAATAGCTATTACTCTCTTCATTTAGATTTATTCTTGTAACTCTCTATTTTAGCTGACTAAAGTAAAAGTTTACTTGCCAATCCTAGTAAGAATAAAAACCCGAAAACGTCTGTAAAAGTTGTAATAATTATTGAAGAAGCAATAGCCGGATCTATTCCAACTCTTTTTAAGGCTAAAGGAATACCAGCACCTGTAATGCCTGCAATTATTAAATTACCTGTCATTGCTAAAAATATGACTATGCCGAGTAATGGATTGGAATCAAAATAAAGGGCAAAAATAAATACAATAGCACCTGTAGATGCACCATTAATTAAACCTACTGTAAATTCCTTTAGAACAGTTCTATACGCCTGCCTGTCACTTAAATCATAAAGAGAAATCCTCCTTACAGTTACTGCAAGTGCCTGAGTGGCGGCATTACCTCCCATCCCTGCAATAATGGTCATGTAGGCAGGTAAAACGGCCATCAGCTTGATAGTTTCATCGAAGTGTCTGACTACAGATGAAGCCAGGAATGCAGTCCCAAGATTTAGAATTAGCCATGGCAATCTTGATTTTACCGCTTCAACCCAGTTACCACTTAATTCCTCATCTTCTGATACCCCCGAAATCTTTAAAATATCTTCCGTATTCTCATCCTCTAAAACATCAATTACATCATCGAAAGTAACGCGTCCAAGCAGTTTTAAGTCTTTATCTAATACAGGAATACTTGTGATGTTATATTGTGAAATTAGTCTGGCCACCTCTTCCTGATCGGTATCAGGATATACCCAAGCCACTTCAGCCTTTACTAATTCCGTAATTTGTACGTTTCCTTTGGCTTTAATGATGTCTTTTAAAGATACAATTCCCTGAAAAACATTATCGTCATCTACCACAAAGATGGTATAGAATTCCTCAATTTCTTCACCTTGTCGGACAATCTCTTCAATGGCATCTTTTTTAGTTAGATTCAGATTAATTCGGATAAACTCCGTATTCATCAACCCCCCGGCACTTTTTTCGTGATAGCTAAGAAGATTCCTGATACTCGAAGCATCATCCTCATTCAGATCAGCAAGGATTTCCTTTTGCTCATGCTCTTCCAGCTGTGAAATAATGTCGGTAGCATCATCATAATCCAGCTCCTCAACAATTTCAGTACGCTTATCCGGGTGCAACTGCAGTAATAGTTCTTCAGGATGTGATTCCTCATGCATTTCTGAAATAACATCAGAAGCGATCTCAACATCCAATAAGTTTATGATTCTCTGTTTCTCATCCTTATTGAGATTGGCAAACAAGATTGCAATTTCCGAAGCGTGATATTCCCCCAGAATTACCTTTAGCTGTTCATCGTCAGCACTTAAGGCTAGCTTAATTCTGGACACATCTGTCCTATCTAATTCGAAAGATTGCATGAGGCAATAAAGTTAACAATAATCAGACCTATTTAAACCAGCCCTTACGCCAGAAGTATATGATTTGTAGCAGGGCAATAAGGCCCATTACGATCATGGTATACAGGTAGCCATGTTCCTGATAAAGTTCAGGCATATTTTGTGGCATAACCTTACCCGTTATCGGATCAGTAAGGGCAAAGTTCATTCCGTAGATCCCGGCAATAAAAGTTAGTGGAATAAAAATTGAAGAAATAATCGTTAACACTTTCATAATCTCATTCATCCTATTGCTGATGATGGAAAGATACATGTCTATATTACTGGCCGAAATCTCTTTCAGTGACTCAACAATATCAATGATTTGTATACAATGGTCGTATGCATCACGGATATACATTTTCGTTTGATTAGGAATCAACAGGCTATCGCTTCTCAACATATCATTCAGCTTATCTCGCTCCGGCCATACTACCCTCCTAACATTAATCAAATTTCGCTTCACAACCTGAGTGTCAAACATGACGCTTTTATCAGGTTTATCAAATAAGCGGTCCTCAATCAGATCAAGTTCGTCGCCCCAGCTACCTAAAATCTGAAAATAGGTATCGATAATGATGTCCATTAAGGCGTACATTAAATAGCTACTTCCAGAGATTCTAATATTCCCTTTTCCAACTTTTAAGCGATTACGTATGGGGTTAAGACAATCCTCATAACTCTCTTGCAAGGTAAAGAGAGCATTTTCCATTAAAATAAAAGAAACCTGTTCATTTTCCAGGTTCTTTTGTGCGTCGAACTGCAACATTCTGCTGACCGCAAAATCATATGCCCCATATTCTTCCAGCTTTGGTCGCTGGTAAGTTCTTGTAATGTCTTCTAAAACCAGCTTACTGATACCAAAATCGGCACTTAGCGTTTCAAACATTGCAATAGATCCAAATCCCTTAATTTCTATCCAGTAATTGAATTCCTTATTACTCAGTATCCTTGATAAGTTCTCGATATTATCAATTTGCTTTACTGCATAATGATGATCATTATAGCTATGAAACATGATTACAGGTCTCAATGCATGCTCATCGATATAAACTACCCCCGGGCTTGAGCCAGCTACCGGTAATGAATAGCGTTTGCGCTTATGCTTTTGTTTTGCTGGTTTAGCCATACATCACAGATATGATTTAGTTTGCGGACCTTGATTAAACAACACGTCTACGATACTTAAGTTTGGTTTGAAGCCCTCTCTATCATCAAAAACCTGAAAATAGGGCTTAAAATCTGCTTCATTTATTGGAAGCTTAAAATGTATTTTACTTCTGAAGTCCAATGTCGGATCTATCTCCTTAATATATTCAGTAGTGTAGCCTATAGTTGGTTCTTTTTTCAACTGTTTAAAGAGCCATTCCAAAAGTTGCTCATTATAATCAAACAAATAATCAAATTTTGTATGATAAAAATAGGAAAATTCATCTTCATAAAACTCAAAATAGGCCGCATTTCTATAACAGCTTTCAAAGCTCTTCCAATGCAGGCGTTGCCAGTTAAAATCATTACTTATTTTAACGTCTTTGATCTTTGTATGTACGTTTGCACCCTTTATTACAGGGATAATTAAATCTAAATGTCCGTTTGGTGAATAAATCCTGCACCGATTTCTATAGGTTTGTTTAGGGAAATGTTCTTCTTTCTCTAATAAAAAATTATATTCAAAATCTCCCAGAGCCGAGAAGTACCCTACAGGTGGAAGATAAAAAAGTGGGAATATAGCTGAACTTTGCATCTGATATTTTATGTTTGCATCTCAATTCGCCAAATTAATGATAAAAAAAGGCTTTTCTTATATTGGAATAGGTTTTTTGAACTTTTTATCCCTATTGCCCTTATCAGTCCTCTATTTAGTTTCAACAATAGGGTATTACGTCCTGTATTATATAATTGGGTATCGTAAGCAAGTCGTACGCGATAACCTGAGCCATTCTTTCCCTGAAAAACCTCTTGAAGAAATTATCCGTATTGAAAAGCAATTCTTCAGATATTTTAGTGATCTGGTTGTTGAAGTAATCAAGATGAGCTCAATTTCAAGAACGGAACTAAAGCGAAGAGTAAAGTTTACCAACCTACATTTAATTGAGGCGCATTTTAATAGAGGTGAAAGTGTATTGGCCTGCACAGGGCATTATGGGAATTGGGAATTGTGTATGCTGGCTTTGGGAGCAGAATTATCCAAACCTGAATATGTGATTTATAAACCACTAAGTAACGAATTGTTTGGCGAATGGTTTTATAAAGCAAGGACTCGTTTTGGCAATCATTTTATTCCTATGCGACAAACATTGCGGTCTATAACCTCAACAAAAAATAAACCTACAATGTACTGTTTCGCTGGAGATCAGACACCTGTGGGAAGTGAAATCCAACACTGGATTACTTTTATGAACCAAAATACACCGGTACTACTGGGACTAGAGAAGATTGCTCGACAAACTAATAGACCGATATTTTATTTCAGTGCCAAAGTTGTAAAAAGAGGCTATTATGAGGTAGATTGCATCCCTTTATGTCTTGAACCTAAAGAAACTAAGGAACACGAGATTACTGATATGCAATTCGCATTGTTAGAAAAATTTTTAAAAGAAGAACCGGCATTTTGGCTTTGGAGCCATAAACGTTGGAAACATAAACAGATAGGCGCAGAATAATGACAGTACCGAGTGTAGCAGTAGTAATATTAAATTGGAATGGAAAAGCGTTGCTTGAGCAGTTTATGCCGAGTGTGGTCAAGTCGGTATATCCGAATTTGCAGCTTATTGTAGGAGACAATAACTCTACAGATGATTCTGTTGCTTTTTTGAAATCCAATTATCCGGATGTACGCATTATTGTAAACGATCATAACTATGGTTTTGCCGAGGGGTATGGTAAAGTGTTGGAGCAGGTTGATGCAGATTATTTTATATTGCTGAATTCCGATGTTGAGGTTCCTACAAATTGGATTCAACCTGTTATTGATGCCATGGAAATGGATAGTAACATAGCAGTAGCACAACCTAAAATCAAATGGCAGAAGAATAAAAGTCAATTTGAATATGCCGGTGCAGCTGGTGGGTATTTAGACTTGCACGGTTTTCCATTTTGCAGGGGTCGATTATTCGATACCGTAGAAATGGATACCAATCAGTATGAAGATCAGAAAGAGATTTTTTGGGCTAGTGGTGCCGCATTATTTATCAGAAGTAAATGTTGGAAAGAAGCAGGCGGACTTGACCCTGACTTTTTTGCTCATATGGAGGAGATTGATCTTTGTTGGCGCTTAAAAAACTTAGGTTATAAGGTTATATATTGTCCCACAGCAGAAGTTTACCACGTGGGTGGCGGAACATTAAATGCCAATAATCCCTATAAAACCTATCTCAACTTTAAAAATAACCTGGTGATTATGCAGAAGAACCTGCCTTTAAATGATGCTTATTCAAGGATATTTATAAGGATGTGCCTTGATTTTATAGCCTGGATCCATTTTGTAGTCCAAGGGAAAACAGATTTTGCCTTTTCAATAAATAAGGCTCATCTTCATTTTCTTCAAAATCTTTCCAGAAATGGAAGAAAGAGAACAAATAAGCAAATAGACTTCCAAAAGCATAGTGGTCAATACTCATCAAGTATTGTATGGGCTTATTTTATCAAGAAAATTAGATTTTTTAGTCAGCTTCCTTAATTTTTTCTTTCTGGGACAAAGGAAATTGCCTCTGTCCTGTTCGCAACATTAACAATGGCTTTGTAAATATAATCACAAACCAGCTTCTCTCCTGCTACATTGATGTGTGCAAAATCGTCCTCTGGAGTATGATATTGCGGATGTCCGCCTGTATGAAAACCGAGGACTGATATGTTTTTCTTAAAAAAAGAGACATGATCAGATCCACCAACGTCATAAGCAATGACTATGGGATTAATTCCCGCTTCTGGGCCCAAGCCTTTCATTAGTTCCATTCCTCCGTTAAAAGAAGCCGCGCCACCCATATACAGGTGTTTCTCAGCATTCATCCTACCCACCATATCCATATTCATCATTAGTTTAATGGAAGATAAGGGAACCAATGGATGCTCCACAAAATACTTTGAGCCTAATAAACCTTGCTCTTCAGCACCAAAAGCGATAAAGAGTATGCTACGTTTCAGATCTTTTCTATGAGCCGCCAGTCGCTCAGCAATCTCCAATAATGCTGCTGTACCGCTAGCATTATCATCAGCACCAAGGTGAATACCTACTGTATCAGGCTTTTTAGAAGACGGCCCACCCATTCCTAAATGATCATAATGAGCCCCTAATACAATAAACTCATGCTTTAAATCGGGATCACTCCCCTCTATATATCCTATTACATTTTGGGTAGTCACAACAGGTGTATCTAATCCCTTTTTAACTCTTATCTTTGCTTTAAAATTTTGTGTATATCTTTTACCATAAGGCTTTATACCTGCCTGCTTAAAGTTCTTAATCAGGTAAGTCACAACTTTCTTATTTGCTTTGGTACCAGGAAAACGGCCAGCCATTTTTGGTGATGCCAGGTAAGAAATGTGTTCCGCAATCTCCTTTTCAGTAACCTCAGATTGAGCGAAAGTACTAAAGCTAGTCGCACCTAGGCTTAAAGCTGTACAGGCAACAGTAAGAAGACGAGTTTTGAGTTTCATCAGTATAATTATCTATTTATTATCCTTTTAATAAACTTTCAATAGCCAACCTGTAGCCATCCATACCAAAACCAGTTAATACACCTTTGCAGTTTTTACCTGTTAGCGATACATGTCTATACTCTTCTCTGGCATATATATTAGAAACATGAACTTCTACAACAGGAGCATTTATTGCTGCAATAGCATCAGCAAGTGCAACCGAAGTATGCGTATATCCACCTGCATTAATCACGATACCATCATAGCTAAACCCAACTTCATGCAACTTGTTAATCAGTTCACCTTCTACATTACTTTGAAAATATTCTATTTCAATGATACTGTAAATATTACGGAGTTCGTTTATATAAGTATCGAAACCTTGATATCCGTAAATTCCAGGTTCACGAACGCCTAAAAGGTTTAAATTTGGGCCATTAATAATTTGTATCTTCATCCGATCAAACTTAGAATAAAAATTTCGAGTATAAAACTTTTTTTGTGATTCATAACCCCTACCTGCAATCGTTTAGAAATTACCTCAAGCTAGAGCGTTCACTATCTCAAAACTCTATTGAGAGCTACCTTAGCGACCTTAATAAATTACAGCAGTACTTTGACACACTTGATCAGGTTCCTGATTTAAAAAATACAAGTAGTACAGATTTAAAGCTTTTTATTTCCTGGATCAATGAACTGGGTATGATGGCAAGCACACAAGCAAGAGTGGTTTCTTCACTAAAATCTTTTTTCGGTTTCCTGGTATTGGAAGAAATCATTGATGAAGATCCTTCTGAAAATCTGGAAACACCCCGTTTGGCGCGTCACTTACCTGATACTATGGAGATTCATGAGATCAATGCTTTGATTGATGTCATTGATGCATCAAAGCCAGAGGGAATGCGTAATAAAGCGATTCTCGAAACACTTTATGGGTGCGGATTACGCGTTTCAGAGCTGATCAACCTAAAAATATCCGACATTTTTGAAGATAACGAGTTTATTAAAGTTACTGGAAAAGGGAATAAAGAGCGCCTGGTTCCAATTGGGATAACTGCCTTGAAATATATTAATATCTATCTTCACGAAATTCGTGTTCATTTACCTATCAAAAGAGGTTATGAAGATTGTATCTTTCTTAACCGTAACGGAAGCAGATTGTCGCGCATCTCAGTTTTTAATATTGTTAAAGCTCTTGCTGAGAAATCAGGCTTAAAGAAAAGCATCAGTCCACATACTTTTCGACACTCTTTTGCCACACATTTAATAGAGGGTGGTGCCGATTTAAGAGCCGTACAAGAAATGCTTGGTCACTCCAGCATTACCACAACGGAAATTTACACCCATTTGGATAGAGATTATCTGAAAGGAATAGTGACCGATTTCCATTCCAGAAATTAAAGGCACTCCTGGAATTAATAACCTGTTCCAAAATTACAGACGAGATTTTTCACATTTAATCATTCTGTCTTTCCCCTGCATATCCTGTTTTAATTCTATGTTTATAAAAGACTTAGCAGACAACATCTCAACTGTCTCCTGACCTAAATGTTCATTGATTTCGAAGAACAATAAGCCCATATCACTTAGAGTTACCCAAGCAAAATCGGCAATCGCTTCGTAAAACTCCAAAGGCTTTTCATCGGCGACAAACAAAGCCAGATGTGGCTCATGATCCAAAACATTATTATGCATCTCTTCTTTTTCACGCTGAGTAATGTAAGGCGGATTACTCACTATTATATCAAACTTATGTTCAGTAGTAAAAGTCCTAATATCTGTATGAATAAATTTTATATCTACCTTATTTAAAGCTGCATTAGCACTTGCTATATCAATTGCCTCCTGAGATACATCTAATGCAGAAACTTTAGCATTTGGCAAACTTTTATTCAAAGAAACAGCGATGCAACCAGTACCTGTTCCAATATCTAAAATTCGTAAGCCAGCACCCGTAACATCTGCCAGCTCGGCACATTCAATAACCCATTCTACCAGTTCCTCAGTCTCTGGCCTCGGTATCAATACAGAAGAATTCACTTTAAAAGGGAAACCATAAAACACAGTTTCACCAAGAATATATTGTAAAGGCTTACCTGTTTTCAGTTCAGTTAGGATACGTTGCAATTTATCTAGGTGCTCAGCAGACACTATCACTTCCTTTTTCAAGAGATAATCAGCTCTTTTATATTGAAGAACAGCCTCTATAGCAATTAAAAATATTGATTCTGCTTCCTCATTTCCATAAATCTCCTGTAGACTGCTTTTAAACTTCCCGGCTAAATCCTGTAATTTCATATTACAAAAATAACGATAATACCTAAGGTATTGTTACATTGTTATTCAAAGTTCATCATCCATAAATCGTAATTAAACCTTACTTTTGCTATAATGACGGACGAATTATACATGCAGCGATGCCTGGAATTGGCTAACCTGGGAATGGGTCATGTAAGCCCTAACCCTCTAGTTGGTTGTGTTATTGTGAGTGACGGACAAATCATCGGTGAGGGCTATCATGCTAAATATGGTGAAGCTCATGCAGAGGTGAATGCAATCCACTCTGTGATTGAAAAACATGGAGATCAAGCAGCTGGATTACTGGCCAGATCAACCGCTTATGTGAGTTTAGAGCCTTGTGCCCATTTTGGAAAGACCCCTCCCTGTGCTGATCTACTCATCAGACATCAAATTAAAAGAGTCGTAATCGGTAATAAAGATCCTTTTGCAGATGTAGATGGTAAAGGTATTCTGAAACTAAAAAACGCAGGAATAGAAGTAGTTACAGGTATCTTAGAAGGAGAATGTTCTCAACTTAATCGCCGTTTCTTTACAAGAATCCGAAAGCAAAGACCGTACATCATATTAAAATGGGCAAGCACTGCTGATGGCTATTTCGCCCCTAAAGACGCTTCACAGAGATGGATAACAGGTCCTATGGCCAAGCAAATGGTTCATAAATGGAGAACCGAAGAAGATTCAGTTCTGATAGGAAAGCTAACTGCTATGGCAGATAACCCTCAATTAAATGTACGGGAATGGCAGGGTAAAAACCCTGTTCGTATACTTATAGATCGCAATTTAGAAGTCCCTCTAAGTAATAACCTGTTTAATGACGCAGCTAAAACCGTTGTTTTTAATGAAAAGAAGACGGAGGTTCATAGCAATATCCATTATATCCATATGGAAGATATGCAGTATTATCTACCTCAAAAAATAGCGTTCCAATTGTACCTCATGGATATACAATCGGTCATTATTGAAGGTGGAGCAAATATCCTACATCAGTTTATCAATGGAAACCTATGGGATGAAGCCCGGGTATTTAATTCTAATAAAATATGGAAAGAAGGGATCTCCTCCCCACAAGTTAATGGACTGATTATAGATCAGTTCAATATTGAAAATGATACCCTAACGATTTTCCAAAATAACCATTCATGATATTCCTACTCATCAGTATTTGCTGTAGCGTTACAGTCGCCGTCCTACTAAAACTTGCAAAAAGATATAAAATAAATATTACCCAGGCAGTTACCTGGAATTACTTGTTTGCCATTGTTCTGGCATTTGTTTTTTATAGACCCAGTATCAGCAGCTTCTTTTCTGCTCCTTTAAATACCACCTATATTGCTCTGGGTATATTACTGCCTGTTGTTTTTTGGTTCTTAGCAGGCTCTGTCCGCCATATAGGAATTGTAAAAACTGATATCGCACAGCGTTTATCTCTATTTATTCCTCTACTTGCATCCTATTTTCTTTTCAATGAAAGTTTCAGCACCCTTAAAATTGCTGGACTCTCCATTGGTTTTATCGCTATATTTTTCACCCTACACAAAAAGACCGCACAAAATAATGAGGGTTTAAACTGGTTGTACCCCATGTTTGTTTTTGTTGGTTTTGGAGTTATTGATACCCTTTTTAAAAAGGTTGCTCAACTTAAAGCCATCCCATATACCAGCTCTCTCATTATTATCTTTTTCCTGGCCTTTATTGTGTCCATTCTCTCTCTAATCTATTTATCTGTCGTTAAAAAGCAGAAATTAGAATTGGTCAACTTCCTTTGTGGATGTATTTTAGGTGGTTTCAACTTCTTTAATATTCTGTTCTACCTAAAGGCGCACCGTGCCATGGCCGATAACCCCTCTGTTGTATTCGCAGCGATGAATATGGGAGTAATTATTTTAGGTAGCTTCGTGGGTATTCTTATCTTCAAAGAGAAATTAAACAAACTAAATTACTGGGGGTTATCGCTGTCACTTGTAGCAATACTTCTTATTACCAATCCATTCTTTTAATGTTGTTCGACGATACTTATAAAACCATTTCATCACCTTCAGAGGGCATTTTCAGAGACCGCGGGAGCAAATTTATCGGCTATGCATATCCTATATTGGCTGAGGAAGCTGTAAAAGATATCCTTGCCGGACTAAGAGCTGAACATGCTAAAGCCAGACATTTTTGCTGGGCCTATCGTTTAAGTCCAGATCGTAGTATATTTCGTATTCAAGATGATGGAGAACCCTCTGGAACAGCGGGCAGACCTATACTTAACTCCATGCTTTCGGCTGATATTACGAACGTACTGATTGTGGTAGTCCGCTATTTTGGCGGAACATTATTGGGAGTTCCTGGACTCATAAACGCTTATAAAACAGCTGCTGTCGAGGCTATTCAGGCGGCAGATGTGATTGAAAAAACTGTTAATGACATTTATGATATACAGTTCGACTACCTATTAATGAATGATGTGATGCGATTGATTAAAGAAGAAAGGTTAAACATACTATCGCAAGAGTTCGACAATTCTTGTAGTATCAAAATCGAGATCAGAAAATCCAGTCTCAATACTATATTAGGAAAGATCGAAAAAATAGAGGGTGTAAAATTAAAATATCTTTATACTGCCTGATAATTCCCATATAGTGTCTGATATTTAATAGCTTTATCCTATACTTATAACCTTAAATATGGGACAAGCATTATCACCATCAGACCTAATTATTAATCCAGACGGAAGCATTTACCATTTAAATTTGCGACCAGAGGATCTTGCCGAAACAGTTATAACCGTTGGTGATCCAGATCGTGTAACAGAAATTTCCAAACATTTCGATAGCATAGAGCTCAAAAAGGGCAAGCGTGAATTCATCACTCATACTGGTTTTCTTGGTAAAAGACGCATTACTGTAATTTCAACAGGAATTGGGACTGATAATATTGATATTGTGTTTAATGAGTTGGACGCTTTAGTTAACATTGATTTTCAAACCAGAACGGTAAAAGAAAAGCTAACTTCTTTAAATATTATTCGCATCGGCACTTCTGGTGCCATACAGCCTGATGTGCCGATGGGAACCATATTAGCCTCTTCATTTGGCTTAGGACTGGATGCACTCATGAGCTATTATATCCATGAGCTATCTGGTGATGAACATAGCTTATTAGATGCCTTTAAGACCCACTTCGCTCACTTTAGAGGTATCAGTCCTTACGTTACTACTGCTGATGCCGGACTATTGGAATCGATAGGCAGCCAGATGGAACAAGGTGTTACCGTCACTGCGCCTGGGTTTTATGCTCCACAAGGCCGACAGGTCAGAGCTAAGAATGCAGTTCCAGACCTTATTGCACAACTCAACAGCTTTCGTCACCAACAGTCTAAGATTACCAATTTAGAAATGGAAACAGCTGGAATTTACGCCCTTGCTAAGGCGCTTGGACATAAAGCACTATCTGTAAATGCCATATTAGCGAGTCGGGTAAACTTCGAATTCAGCAAAAATCCTCAGGAGGTGGTCGACAAAGCGATTCGTATGGTTTTAGATAAGCTTTAAAACAAAAAGGCCCATTAAACGTTTTCTAAGTACTATTTAATTGAAAAACTATGTTACAAAAGATAAAAGAAAAGTTCACTATATCCATATTAAATTCATTATTAGACAAATACGACACCACAGTATCCAGATATGAAGCTAAAGAGTTAGATGCCGGCAAGCGATTGGTATCTGTAATTGCTGGTGTTTACTTTTTTCAAAAAGGAGTTCGAAATATTCAAAAACACCCCATTATTGCTGTAGAAGAAGTCGCCCTTGGTGGTTTTTTATTATATAGTGCAACGGTGGGATTGTGCAAAAAGATTATTAGAAAACCAGTCGATCTGGAAGATATTCGTAGAAATCAGATTCAGGGTAATGACCCCAATAGCATTGTCCCCGCCTTTGTATAGCCCCTATTTAACTAATGTTCAACCCTTATTTTGAATCATCATTTTGTAAATAAGCTTTCCATATAAAATTCTGTTCAAGAAATTAAGCTAAAAAGCCTTACTTTTGCCTTTTATTATTTATTTACCGGGCCTTGAACCCGAGTCAGTATCAGAATTATGAGCAAACGCGGTAGAATATTAGTCGCCATGAGTGGTGGCGTAGACAGTTCAGTAGCAGCAGTGATGTTGCATGAACAAGGATATGAAGTTATTGGCCTGACCATGAAAACATGGGATTATGCCACCTCAGGAACCAGTAGCAAGGAAACTGGCTGTTGTAGTCTGGACAGTATCAATGATGCCCGCACACTTGCTGTAAACTACGGATTCCCACATTACATTCTAGATATCAGAGACGAGTTCGGTGATTTTGTGATCGATAACTTTGTAGATGAATATCTTGCAGGACGTACTCCTAACCCTTGTGTTTTATGTAATACCCATATCAAATGGGAAGCTTTATTAAAACGTGCCAATAAACTGGATTGCGAATTTATTGCAACCGGCCATTATGCTAATATCCGTAAACTGGATACAGGCAGACATGTTATTTCTAAAGGTAAAGACGAAAACAAAGATCAATCTTACGTATTATGGGGAGTTTCGCAAGAAAACCTTGCCCGTACACAGTTCCCATTAGGTTCATTTGCAAAAGCAGACATCAGGCAAATGGCATTAGATATGGGACAGGAAGAACTGGCTAAAAAAAGTGAAAGCTACGAGATTTGTTTTGTACCTGATAACGACTACCGTTCATTCTTAAAACATAAAGTAGAAGACCTGGAGCAACGTGTTGCAGGCGGAAACTTTATCACCAGTGATGGTATGGTGGTTGGTCAACATAAAGGTTACCCATTTTATACCATCGGACAAAGGAAAGGTCTAGGTATAGCTTTTGGTGAACCTATGTTTGTGACACAGATTCTTCCGGAAAGCAATACTGTAGTTCTGGGCAGAGCCAATGAGTTGGAGCGCAGAGAAGCGATGGTAAGGAATGTGAATATGGTTAAATACGAAAGTATTTTAGAGCCTATGGACAATGTAATTACCAAAATACGCTATAAAGACGCTGGTATGCTAAGTACCATTGTTCAGGAAAAAGATAAAATGCGT
Organism: Pedobacter hiemivivus; assembly: GCA_040393085.1. Classification (GTDB taxonomy): domain Bacteria; phylum Bacteroidota; class Bacteroidia; order Sphingobacteriales; family Sphingobacteriaceae; genus Pedobacter; species Pedobacter hiemivivus_A. The sequence goes on from JBEBUV010000001.1 coordinate 131,467, forward strand.
GTGGTATTTGACCACAATGTATCAGCAATAGCACCAGGTCAGTCTGCCGTATTCTATGAGGGAAATGACCTCCTAGGTGGTGGCTTCCTTTGCTAAGGAAATTTGAACACACTAATTAATTAGTTGTTAAGTATCCAGTTCATTAGATATTAAATAAGGTGAGGCGGTTTTAATCCGCTTCCCTTTATACCTTTCGAAGTAATAATCTATCCGACCCAGGTTAATCCCTGCAAAACCAACTTGATTGATGGTCGTAATCTCACCACTTAAATTGGTTATATCCTCTGGTTGACGCATAAAAGTATGCGTATGTCCACCAATAATTAAATCAATATTCTTATTGTTTTTAGCCAATACGCTATCGGAAACTTTTGCAGTAGCATACTTATAACCCAAATGAGATAAACAGATTACGAGATCACACTTTAAGTCTTGCTTTAGCATATCAGCCATTTCATTGGCCTTTATAATAGGGTCGATAAAAACTGTATCTGCATAATTTTTGCCCTCTACTAAACCTTTAAGTTCAATTCCAACACCAAATACACCGATCTTTAGTCCTTGTTTTTTAAAGATCTTATAAGGCCTCGTATCACCTTTAAGCAAGGTGTTTGAAAAATCATAGTTACTACACAGTATCGGAAAGTTAGCATGCGGCAATTGCTTTTTAAAGCCTTCTAATCCATTATCGAAGTCATGGTTCCCCATCGTTGCTGCGTCATAACCCATGGCTGTCATGAGCTTAATTTCAAGCTCTCCGCCAAATCTATTGAAGTATGGAGTTCCTTGAAATATATCGCCGGCATCAAGCAGTAATACGTTCTGTTCTTTTGCCCTAATGTTATTAATGAGCGCAGCGCGTCTTGCCGTACCGCCTAAACCTTGATTCCTTGATCCATCTATAGGGAATGGTTCAATACGACTATGTACATCATTGGTGTGCAGAATAGTTAGTTTTACTACATCTCCTGCAGCCATCGATCCAAAAGCATTTAGACTCAGCGCTGTAGCAGCAGCTGTGATTCCACCTGTTTTTATAAAGTCTCTGCGGTTAATCTTTAACAATTCTTCCATCTAATTTCGGATTAAGGGTTTTACCAGCAGCCTGGTTGGCTTTCACATAATTGATAATTGCATCACGTACTTTTAATCCAAGCACCTTTTTTTCTATCGGATTATTAAATCCGCGGGCATTATCGCCACCACCAGCAACATAATCTGAGGTAAGCACTCTGTAGGTTTTGTTCGGATCAAATGGTTTCCCCTGAATCAATACATCTACAGGTTTACCATCTTTTATTTTTAATCTGATCCCTGCAACCGGCTGACCGCTTGTTACAGCTATAAAATTTAACAAGTCTTGTACATCTGATCCTTTCAAGGTAAAAGCTAATAGCTCATTTTCAAAAGGCATGAGTTCAAATATGTTTGATAATTTTATGGCTCCTTTAGGTACATCTACCCTAATCCCTCCTTTTGTAGATGGCATAGCAAAGTCGATCGTTGGATCAATTTTTAAAGCTTCAGATAAAACTGCATCAGAAAAGAAATCGCCTAATACAGTTTCCGGTAAAAGATTACTTTTTACCATTTCCACTTCTGTATAACCCAAAACCTGGTTCATTTCTGCATCCAGTTGCTGTTTATAAGGCAGATAAGATCTGATAATAGCACTGTCGGCCACAACACTATTGTTGATGTTATATTCGGCCCTATTTGCTTTTACCAATTGATATCCTGATGAACAAGATAACAATATGGAAGTTGCTGAGACGGCTAAACTTCCTATAAAAAGACACTTCAGATACTTTACCATAATTTAATTTCACACTGAATGTTACAAAGCTACAAGAAACGGGGTAATTAGCGGTTAAAAAAAAGAGAAATCCCGGTTAAGGATTTCTCTCGAATTATTGAACCATGAATTATTACTTACAAGTTTTTAGTAATCTCTTCATCTAAAGGCTTTATTTTAGAGCGAAAACGGTGTACAAGCTGACCTTTTTCATTGATCAGGAATTTCTCGAAGTTCCAATTGATATCGCCCGTAAAATCAGGGTTTTCTGCTGTAGTAAGATATTTAAACAGTGGATTGATATCCGCTCCTTTAACACTGCTTTTTTCAGCTAATAGAAACGTAACATTAAACTTTCCTGTACAAAACTCTTTAATTTCACTATTGGTTGCCAGTTCTTGTCCGCCAAAGTTACCTGCCGGAAAACCGATTAACACCAATTTATTGCCGTACTGCTTATGTAATTTCTCCAGATCCTCATATTGTGGTGTATAACCGCATTTCGATGCCGTGTTTACAATCAGAATCTTTTTGCCTTTATATTTAGACAATTTCACTTCCTTACCATCGATGGTTTTAAAGGAAAAATCATAAACGCTTTTTGCTGGTGGATTAAAAAGCAAGGTCATTAATATTAACAATGTGTTCATCGTTTTAAGGTTTTATAAAGTTATTAGAATAAATAACGTTGTAAGTTTTATAATGGATATACGAATTTAAGGACAAAATATTTAAGAAAGTATAATTGAAGAGTAAAATAACATTTTCAAATCCATTCCTAAATCCAGATTTCAATTTCGTTATAATTACAACGTTTCAGAGATCAACAAATGCTCGTATTTGACATTGAATTGTACCAAATGCAGCCCAAATACTGCCTTAAAACTGCTTTAAAACTGGTTTTATACTACAAAAGCAGTAGCCGAGCAGTAGCAGACCAGTAGCAGAGCAGTATCAGGTATACACCAAACTACCATTATTATAACTAATAATTCGCTGACAGCAGGCAAACATAACGCAATGAAATTAACCAATAACTCATAATAAATTTACTATAAAGACAACAACCCCTTGCTATAATATTATTTCTGATCATTGTAAATCAGTATAATCTAAGTATATATTCGCTTTTATAATAAATTCGACTATGGGTTGTATAAAATAAATATTGCTATATAAGTGATTAAATGAGCAGTTTACAGGCACTAATAATATAAAATGTCCCCCGAATTTTGAAATTAGCCTTATTTATAGCTTTATTTGCAGAAAAACGGTCTGAATGGCGAAGAATTTATTAATAGTTGAGTCACCTGCGAAAGCAAAAACGATAGAAGGTTATTTAGGTAAAGATTTTCTTGTTAAATCTAGTTACGGACACATCCGGGATTTGGTTAAAGGAGATATGGGGATAGATGTTTCCAATAATTTTGCTCAAACTTATGAAGTTCCATCTGATAAGAAGCAGGTGGTGGCAGAACTAAAGAAACTAGCTAAGGACGCAGAAATGGTATGGCTCGCATCCGATGAGGACCGCGAGGGAGAAGCCATATCATGGCATTTATATGAAACATTAGGACTCAAAGCGGATAAAACAAAACGTATTGTTTTCCATGAGATCACTAAGCCAGCAATATTAAAAGCAATTGAAACACCAAGATCTATTGATTATAACCTGGTAAATGCACAGCAAGCCAGACGTGTATTAGATAGATTGGTAGGTTTTGAATTGTCGCCAGTATTATGGAAAAAGATTAAACCATCTTTGTCGGCCGGACGTGTACAATCTGTTGCTGTTCGTTTAATTGTAGACAGAGAACGTGAAGTAAATAAATTTAATGCAGCTGCAGCTTATAAAATAACTGCAGAATTCACTACTGGTACTGCCAGAGAACTGGTTAAGGCCGAATTACCACAGCGTTTTGAAAAAGAAGCTGATGCAGAGAAATTCCTGAACGAATGCGTTGCTGCTAATTTTACTGTTGATAGTCTGGAGACAAAACCAGCAAAACGTAATCCTGCTGCTCCTTTTACTACTTCCACTTTGCAACAGGAAGCCTCACGTAAATTGGGTTATTCAGTAAGCAGAACCATGCAAATCGCACAAAGGTTATATGAAAGCGGACGTATCACTTATATGAGAACGGATTCCGTAAACCTTTCCGAAACTGCTTTGCAAGCTGCAGCAGCTGAAATTAAATCTGCATACGGAGATAAATATCATCAACCAAGAACTTATAAAACGAAATCAGCAGGTGCACAAGAGGCTCACGAGGCCATCCGCCCTACTTATTTCAATCACCATACTGTAACTGGCGATAGCTCAGAACAACGTTTGTATGAATTGATCTGGAAACGTGCAATTGCCTCACAAATGAGTGAAGCACAGTTTGAAAAAACAACAGCACAAATTTCGGTAAGCACTCGTAAAGAACACTTAGTTGCTGAAGGTGAAGTAATGAAGTTCGACGGGTTTTTAAAAGTATATCTGGAATCTTCTGACGAGGATGATAGCGATGACTCAGATAACCATGGTATGTTGCCTCCATTGTCGCGCGGACAAGCACTTACTTTGAAAGTCATGAATGCCACTGAGCGTTATTCAAGACCTCCGGCTCGTTATACTGAAGCTTCATTGGTTAAGAAATTGGAAGAATTGGGTATAGGCAGACCATCTACTTATGCGCCAACCATCTCTACCATTCAGAATCGTGGTTATGTGGTTAAAGAAGATCGTGATGGTCGCCAGCGTGCTTTTGGTGCCATTGAACTTCAAAACGGAACAGTAACTAAAAAAACCAAAACAGAAATTACAGGAGCTGAGAAATCTAAGCTCTTCCCTACTGATATTGGTGAAGTTGTAAATGACTTCCTGGTTGAACACTTTAAGGGAATTGTTGACTTTAACTTTACAGCGAATGTAGAGAAAGAGTTTGATGAGATTGCTCAGGGTTTACAGGAATGGACTAAAATGCTCCACTCCTTTTATACTCCTTTCCATTTAGAAGTAGAAACAACTTTAGAAAATGCAGATCGTGCAAATGGTGAACGTTTATTAGGAATAGACCCTACTTCTGGTAAAAATGTATATACTAAAGTTGGTCGTTTTGGCCCTTTGGTACAAATTGGCGAAAATGACGACGAGGAAAAACCACGCTATGCGAGCTTATCTAAATCGCAGTCGGTAGGTACCGTAACCTTAGAAGAGGCTTTAGAACAGTTTAAACTTCCTTTCCAACTGGAAGATTATCAGGGTAAAGAAGTGTCTGTAGGTGTAGGTCGTTTTGGTCCTTATGTGAAATGGGGTGAAGCTTATATCTCAATTCCTAAAAACGAAGAGCCTTTATCTGTTGATCAAGCACGTGCCATAGAAATCATTGATGAGAAAATCACTGCAGATGCGCCAATAGCTCATTTCCAGGAAATGCCGGTCACTAAAGGTACTGGTCGTTTTGGTCCTTTCATTAAATGGAACGACCTATTTATCAATGTGCCTAAAGCTTATAATTTTGAACAATTATCTTCAACTGATATTGATGAGTTGATCAACAAGAAAATTGAAAAAGAAGCCAATAGGTTTATTCAACAGTGGACTGCAGAAAAGATTGCCATTGAAAACGGTCGTTGGGGACCATTTATCCGTTTCGGTAAAGAGATGCTGAAACTACGTAAAAACCCAGCTACAAATGATAAATATACTCCGGAAGAGCTGGCAGCAATCTCTTTAGATGAGGTTAAAAAACTAATTATTGAACAGGTGCCTAATGCTTTCGAGCCTAAAAAGGCAAGTGCTAAAAAAGCCGCTGGAACAAAAACTGCAGCAAAAAAGAAAGCCCCGGCAAAAAAGGCAGTAGCAAAGAAATAAGTGGTATGAAGAAAGATCTTCCTAAAAATATAGTAGAAGATATAGCCATGGCTGTGGTGCTGGTTGGTGAAACACCTGAAATTGGAAACTGGACGGTTTACCTGATAAACCTGAAAGATGTAACAATCAGTGATACACTCATCACTTCCAAAGGCTATGGAATGTTAGATGGCAAAATGGTCAAAACCTCTGTCCTACGCCATAATATCGGTGATCTGCAAGCCAAATCTTTCAGAGCTGTGGAAGCCATAACTCCTGAGGTTTTTGCTATTACAAATGAATACTGGCTGAGCTTTTATATCGACGGAGTGATTTACGATAAGAAATTTATATTTCTTCCGGAAAGCGTTGTTGATGAAAATATGATTCATATACCATTGGTTGATAAGCCTGGAGTAATGATCAGATAATCAGTTACTATATATTCTCAAGTTTTTTTATCAACAATCTTTATTGTTGATAAAAAAAACTTTCGTTCCCAATCATTTTTATTAATTTTCCTACACATCTTATATTCTCAATTAGATTTGTATGGAAAACAATTCTCCCTCATTTATTAAGCGTAACAAAGTCGCCATAATTGCTTCTGTAATTTTCGTTATCTCTGCTATCGGCTCTTTCATTTACTTTTCTAAAGCTCGACCAAAAGATTATAACCAGCAATATTCCAAGTATATAGAGGCTTATACCTCAGGTACTGTCTCTAAAAAAAGTTTTATCCGTGTACACCTTGCTAATCAGGTTAAAACGATGAGTGATGTTGGGGTGCCCGACAACAGAGACTTATTTAGCTTCTCTCCCTCTATAAAAGGTAAAGCCTATTGGATTGATTCGCAAACTGTAGAATTCAGACCAGAGGAAAATCTAAAACCAGGAAAAACCTATGAAGCTACCTTTAATTTAGAAAAAGTTACTGAGACTGAAAAAGGACTGGAATCGTTTGAGTTTGATTTTAGAATCATCAAACCAGGTATTCACTTAACCCAAAATGGACTCGTTTCACAGAATAATACTTCATTAGATTACATGAAATTGAGCGGTGAGGTATCTACCTCAGACCAGGAAGATATAAAGCTGATTGAAAAGACATTAACAACTGAGTTCGCACAATCACTTAAGGTAAAATGGCAACATAATCCTGCTACGAACACCTCTTCTTTCACTATAGATAGTATTAAAAAGACCGCTCAGGAAGTTCCATTGAAATTGATCTGGTCTGGCAAGCCTATTGATGCAGACGACGATCATAGTAAAGGTGAAGAGACTGTTATAGTTCCAGCAATTGGTGTATTTAAAGTTTTAGACATCCGTGCAGTTCAGGACATGGAAGATTTTGCTTTGGTACAACTTTCGGAGCCTATAAATGTTGGGCAGGATTTAAATGGGTTGATTTCGCTGGCCGGACTCAGTGATCTGCGCTTTACTATAGACGCCAGTCAGGTTAAAATCTATTCTCCAAATACTTTAGAGGGGAATTATGCGCTAACGGTAAATGAGGGTATCGAAAATATCAATGGCAAGAAGCTACAAGCTGGTAAAACGTCTAATGTAGTATTTGAAAACAAATTGCCATCGGTAGTTATTGCTGGTAGCGGGGCTATCATCCCTATTTCAGGAAAGCTTGTTTTACCTTTTGAAGCAGTAAACCTTAAAGCTGTCGATATAACTATCGTTAAAATCTATGAGAACAATATCCCTCAGTTCTTCCAGAATAACAATTATAAAGATGGTAATGAATTGCGTCGTGTAGGTAAACCTATCGTACAAAAGACGGTGAGACTGGACGAAGATAAAGCCTTGGATCTTCATAAGAAAAATCGCTTCACTTTAGATCTTGATAAGATCATCAGAACCGAACCTGGAGCCATGTACAGGGTTACCATCGGATTTAAACGAGAATACAATGTGTTTAAATGTGCGCAAACAGAAGCATCTGAAAGTGAGGATGATGAAAATTACTATGGCTATGGTGAAAGCATTGATGAAGATGATGAGTTTTGGGAACGTTATAATAGCTACTATCCAAATAATTATAGATGGAATGACAGAGATAATCCTTGTACCCCATCCTATTATACCAATGAAAGATGGGCCAGCAGAAATCTGATTGCTTCCAATATTGGTTTGATTGCCAAAAGAGGGAATGATAACAGTATGTTGGTTATTGCTACAAATTTAATTACAGCTAAAACTTTAAGTGGAGTAAGCATTGAGCTACTCGATTACCAACGTCAGGTGATCCAAACCGTAAAAACAGATGGAGATGGAATGGCTTCTTTCGAATTGAAAAGAAAGCCCTTTTTGCTAGTTGCAAAAAACGGAGATGAACGAGGTTATTTAAAATTAGATGATGGAAGTTCGCTTCCTTTAAGTCGGTTTGATGTAGGTGGTGATGTAGTCCAGAACGGATTAAAAGGCTTTATCTATGGTGAACGTGGCGTTTGGCGCCCAGGAGATTCTCTATTCTTATCCTTTGTACTGGAAGATAAACTGAAAAAACTACCTGGAGGATACCCAGTTACATTTGAACTATATAACCCACAAGGACAATTAGTTAAAAGAACCATCAATGGTAAACCTTTAAATGGTTTCTATGCATTTAGAATTGGGACAGAAAGCACTGCGCCTACAGGAAACTGGATGGCTAAGGTTAAAGCTGGAGGTGCTGTATTCACTAAATCTGTCAAGATAGAAACGATTATGCCGAACAGATTAAAAATCAATTTTGATATCGGTAATCGTACTTATCTAGGTTCAGGTGGCGCTTCTACCACTACCCTTTCAGCCACCTGGTTATTTGGATCTCCAGGCAAACATCTCAAAGCAAAAGTTGATGTGAATCTAAATACTATGAAAACCACTTTTAAAGGTTATGAAACTTATAATTTCGATAACCCTACGGTGTCTTTCCAATCGCAGGTAAAAACCATATTTGAAGGCACCTTAAATGAAAATGGATCAGCTACGATCAATACCAATTTAAATGAGAACAATAGTGCCCCAGGTATGCTTAAAGCTAATTTTACGACGAGAGTATTTGAAGCTGGTGGTAATTTCAGTATAGATAACTTTAGTATTCCTTATCATGTTTATCAAAGTTACTACGGTATTAAAACACCCGAGGGTGATAAAATGAGCGGAATGCTCCTGACCGGACAAGATCATAAAGTTGATGTGGTCAACGTTGACCGAAATGGGAAGCTTGTTGTTGGAGGTAAAACTGTAGAAGTGGAATTATATAAAGTTCAATGGCGCTGGTGGTGGGAACAGGATAATCAGAATTCCTATGCTAATTTCACGCAGAACTCTTATAATAAACTGATAAAGAAAGAAAATATAAACCTTTCAGGTGGTAAAGGTAGCTGGAAATTCAGGATCGACGAACCAGAATGGGGTCGTTACCTAATTCTGATCAGAGATTTAAATGGCGGACACGTAACGGGGAAATCGGTTTATATCGATTGGCCGGGATGGGCACAGCGTGAGCAAGGCAGCAACCCTACCGAAGCTTCCATGTTGTCTTTTACCGCTAACAAAACCAAGTTTGAAGTTGGTGAAGAGGTAGTGCTTACCATCCCGTCAGGTGAAGGTGGCAGGGCCTTGATCTCGATAGAGAATGGAAGTAAAGTGCTTAAAACATTCTGGACAGACACTAAAAAGGGACAAACTCAGTTTAAGTTTAAAGCGGAAAAGGAAATGACACCGAATGTATTTGCTAATGTCACCCTCCTACAGCCGCACGCACAAACGGTAAATGATTTACCTATCCGTATGTATGGTGCTATCCCACTGCTGGTTGAAGATCCGCAGACGATATTAAAACCGGTAATTAAAATGGCCGAAAAGCTGAGACCAGAAACAGAAAGTACAATTACTGTTTCTGAGCAAAACGGTAAAGCGATGACCTATACTATTGCTATTGTAGATGAAGGATTATTAGACCTTACACGCTATTTAACCCCTAACCCACACGCTGTATTTTATGCACGTGAAGGATTAGGTGTTAAAACCTGGGATCTTTTTGATCAGGTATTGGGGGCCTGGGGAGGAAATCTGGAACGTATCCTGAGTATTGGAGGTGATGGAAGCGTGAATAAGAACCTGAATCCTGCAAAAGCTAATCGTTTTGTGCCTGTAGTTAAGTACTTAGGCCCATTTGCATTAAGTAAAGGTGGATCAACAACACATAAGTTTAAACTGCCACAATATATCGGTTCAGTACGAGCAATGGTCATTGCTGGTCAGGATGGTGCTTATGGTTCTGCCGAAAAAACCGTACAAGTTAAAAAGCCTTTAATGTTACTGGCCACCGTTCCGAGAGTAATTGGCCCGGGTGAAAGTTTCACTTTGCCGGCTACAGTATTCGCGACTGAAAATCACCTAAAGAATGTAACAGTACAGCTACAGCTGCAAAACTTGCAGGCAGAGGGCGCTAGAACGGCGCAGCTGACTTTTAAGCAACCGGGCGAGCAGATGGCTTACTTTGAAGTTAAAGCGCCTGAAATGACGGGTATTGCCAAAATTAAGCTGATCGCTCAAAGTGGTGCAGAGAAAACCAGTTATGATGTAGAGCTAGATATTCGGAATCCGAATCCTTTTATCACCAATGTGGTTTCTTCAATTGTAGATCCAGGTAAAAACATGGGTACTAATTATGTCCCAATCGGAATGGCAGGTACCAATACCGGTAGTGTAGAGGTTTCTTCTATCCCGGCAATTAACCTTAAAAAACGTTTAAATTATCTGGTACAATATCCTCATGGCTGTGTAGAACAAATCACTTCAGGTATTTTCCCTCAGTTGTTTTTGAATAAGCTAAGCCCATTATCAGAGAAACAAAAAGCAGAAACAGAGCGTAATTTAAAAGCAGGAATCAACAGATTACGTGGCTATCAGGCTACAGATGGCGGACTGGCTTACTGGCCTGGCGCACCAACATCAGATGAATGGGGTAGCAATTATGCTGCGCATTTCCTTATAGAAGCACAGAATGCTGGTTACAGCACTCCTGTCGGCATGGTGGATGAGTTAGTACGTTATTTAAAAGCAAAAGCCGCTAACTGGTCGCCTAATAGCACTAATTTCTATGGTGGTGATCTATCACAATCTTACCGTTTATATGTCCTTGCATTGGCTAAAAAAGCTGATATGGCGGCAATGAACAGACTAAGAGCTTTCCAATACCTGTCGGTTAGTGCTAAATGGCGTTTAGCTGCTGCTTATATGCTTGCTGGGCAAAAAGATGCGGCAAACAACATGATTAAAGGTTTAGCTACAGAAGTGCAACCGTACAATCAGCTAGGCGGTACTTATGGTTCCGATTTGAGAGATGAAGCGATGATTCTGGAAACTATGACCTTAATGGGCCATAAAGCAGAAGCAGCAAAGCTTATCCAGTCGGTCGCAATAAAACTTGGCCAGGACAACTGGTATAGTACTCAAACTACAGCCTATAGCTTATTGGCAATTGCTAAATTCTGTGGTGCCAATTCAGCTTCTAGTAATTTGCAGTTTAACTATACCATTGATGGTAAGAAAGGCAATGTAAATTCCGATCAGTTTATAAACACTATTCCTTTAACTTTCAAAGGAGGAAATAGTGTAGCCATCAGTAATACGGGAAATAGAGTATTGTTTGTACGTGTGGTACTGGAAGGACAACCTGCTGCTGGTCAGAACAATTTCTTGCCTAATAATCCTGATGTGCTGGATATGGACGTTAATTACAAGATGATGAATGGTAAACCTCTGGATATAACGACTTTAAAACAGGGTACAGATTTTTATGCAGAAGTTGTACTTAGAAATCCTGGAAAGATGGGTTATTATGAACAGATGGCTTTAACTCAGATCTTTCCATCAGGATGGGAAATCATAAATACCAGATTAAATGATAATGAAAGTATAATTGCTTCCTCTCCATACACCTATCAGGACATCAGAGATGATCGTGTATTTACCTATTTCAATTTGAGAGAAAATGGAACGGTGACTTATAAAGTATTGTTAAATGCTTCTTATATCGGCAAGTATTATTTATCTGCAGTACAATGCGAAGCGATGTATAACAACAATATTAGTGCAACAGAGGCGGGTAAATGGGTGCAGGTGATTAAATAAGTATGTTTAAAAAACAGAAAGCGATTCCCATTTCTGATGGTGTTTGTTTACTCCTATTGTTGTGGTTCTGGTTTGCTTTGCCACAGAGGTTGTTTACCAGCCCTACTTCTTATGTGGTAGAGGCTTCAAATGGCGAACTCCTTAGTGCAGCAATTGCCAGGGATGGACAATGGCGCTTTCCAGTGGCAGACACCATTCCGGAGAAATTTATGCAATGCATCATTGCTTTTGAGGATAAACGCTTCTTTAAGCACCCTGGAATAGATATTTTAGCCATGAGCAGAGCCATGAGACAAAATTGGCGTGCTAAAAGTGTGGTGAGTGGTGGCAGTACTTTAAGTATGCAAGTGATCCGCTTATCCCGTAAGGAAAGTCGCACGGTATGGCAAAAAACAATAGAAGTATTGCTGGCCTTAAGACTGGAGTTGACCCGTTCAAAATCAGACATTCTTCAATTATATGCAGAAAATGCACCCTTTGGAAGTAATGTGGTAGGTCTTGAAGCAGCTTCCTGGCGTTATTTTGGCCGCAGTCCGGAAACTCTTTCCTGGGGTGAGATGGCAACATTGGCCGTATTGCCGAACAGCCCATCTTTAGTGCATCCTGGAAAGAATACTGTTAAGCTGATTAAAAAGCGGAACGACCTGTTGGATAAATTAGTGACTTTAAAGCAGATTGATCAAACTACCGCTAATTTATCCAAATTGGAACAACTTCCAGGTAAACCTCAGGCTTTACCACAAAATGCACCTCACCTGCTTAATCGCTTTAAAAGTGAGTACAATGCTTTCCTAAAAACCAAGGCTATTAAAAACAATGGCACGCGAATAATATCCACTATTAATTATGATTTACAGTTAAATTTAAATGCTTTACTGAAGCGATATAATAATCGATATAGGGCTAACGACATTAATAATATATCTGCAATTGTACTTGATGTAAAGCAAGGTACAGTAGCTGGTTATGTGGGTAATATCTACCAGCCAGAAAACAAGGAATTGGAGAGTCATGTCGACATGATAAAAGCTTTACGTAGTCCAGGAAGCACACTAAAACCATTCCTATATGCCAGTATGCTGAATGATGGTTTTATTCTTCCACGTACGCTGATTCCCGATATTCCCACACAGATTGGTGGATACTCGCCTCAGAATTATGATTTGGGTTATGATGGCGCAATTCCGGCTGATAAAGCCTTAAGTCGCTCTTTAAATATACCTGCTGTTAAAATGCTACAGAATTACAAGTATCAACGGTTCTATGATCAACTCAAGAAATTGGGTATTAGCAGTCTTAATAAACCAGCAGATCATTATGGTTTATCACTTATTTTGGGTGGTAGTGAGGTTACAATGTGGGATCTGGCTAAGACTTACATGGGAATGGCTCGTACTTTAAATCATTTTAATGATTATAAAGGGAAATACAACCCACATGATTATGATGCACCAAGTTATATTCAGTCAAAACGAGACACACGCTATGATGAATATAAAACTCAAGTAGCCTCAGTATTGAGTCATGGCGCTATATGGAACACTTTTAATGCTATGGAGGAATTGATGCGTCCGGGAGAAGAGGGTTTATGGGAGCAGTTCTCCTCTTCGCAACGCTTAGCCTGGAAAACCGGTACCAGCTTTGGCTTCCGCGATGCCTGGGCAATAGGATTAAATCCCGATTATGTGGTTTGTGTATGGGTTGGTAATGCCGATGGTGAAGGTCGCCCAGGTTTAACAGGTATTGATGTGGCTGCCCCTGTATTATTCGATATTTTCAAGCAATTGCCTAATGGAAAATGGTTTCAAACCCCAGTTCATAAATTAAAGAAGATGAAAGTGTGTAGGCAGAGTGGATATAAAGCTGGCGAATATTGCAAGGATATTATCGAAGAGCTTGTGGCGCCATCCGGAGAAAAGACGGCCTTATGCCCCTACCATAAATTGATTCATTTAGATAGAACCGGCACTTATAGGGTTACTGATGCTTGTGAGAATCCTGCGGACATGATTCACGAACCATGGTTTATATTACCGCCAGCGATGGAGTATTATTACAAAATAAAGCATAGCGATTATAAGCTGCTACCATCTTTTAAATCGGGTTGTGTTGATGAAAGCGGACAATTTGTGATGGAAATGATTTACCCAAGGGATGGCGCAAGTATATATGTGCCGGTAGAGTTTGATGGACGTAGAGGAAAAGTAGTATTAAATGCTACACACCGGAATTCAGATGCCAAGATCTACTGGCATATCGATGGAGAATATGTGGCTACAACAAAAAACTATCACCAGCTGGCAATCAGCCCGCTTTCAGGAAAACATACCTTAACTTTGGTTGACGACAAAGGCGAAAGATTGGTGCAGATATTTACTATTCTGGATAAGGACAAGCCCTAGTGGATAAAGGAATGATAGGCTATTACAGAAATTTAGGTATTGTGCAGTAGTTTACGCTCAATTGCTCCAATTGTAATTAGATATTGTGCAATCATATAAGTTGCCATAATCCACAAGCCTGTATGATCTATAGACATTACAAATTTATTGTAGGCTAAAATAGCATCTGATAGCATAAAAAATATGGCACCAAAAAGAATTAGCTTAAAGCTGATGGTGTTTACCCTTAGGTTACGGAAACTGGCCATCATCATCATCATACTGATAACTAGAATATAGATCATTACAGGGAGTTTCATGATGCCCAAATGTGGTCTTAGGAAAAAATAATAACCTATGGCCAATATGGCACAAAGCAGAATTGCAATCCTTGCTCCTTTCTTGTCCAGTTCTTGGGCGGACTTAAAATCCAGATAAAAAGCACTAATATAAAAGAGATGGCAAAGTAAAAAAGCAAGAAGGCCATACATGAAATAAACTTCATTCTGTTTGGCATAGATTAGAAGTATGTCTCCCGTCAAGGCAAAGATAAGCCCTGTAAATATTCGTTTATGAAAACGTCCTTTTAATTTTGTACCTAAAAAGAGTACAGTGAGTAAAGAAAGGACAATAGATGGTTTAATGATGTAAGGAAGAAATCCTATGCTATTATTTCCCAGCGTAAGCTGCAGGATAAAGATTAGTGCAAATATTACACTAAACCATTTGTGTCTTTTCATCATGATGCAAGATCTATAATTAAAACAACAGTTATGATATAAGTCATAACTGTTGCCCTATATAGATTGAAACTATGAAATAGATTCTGTTTAAAAAAAAAGCTTAGTAGCTTTTTTCTGTACGGTTATTGCGTCTAAAGCCGCCAGCACCACCACCACCTGTGTTTGGTTTTTCTTGTGCTTCAGCAACCTTAATGCGGTTACCATTATAATCTCCACCGTTCATACGTTTGATTGCTTCTTTTGCCTCTTCTTCAACAGGCATTTCAACGAAACCAAAACCACGACTTTGTCCAGTCTCACGATCTTTGATTATTCTAAGTGATTTTACTTGACCGAAATCACCAAATACGGCCGTTAGTTCATCTTCCCCTACTTCTAACGGAAGGCCTGTAATAAATATCTTCATTAATGTTTAAAAATTTGTACAAAAGTAAGCATTTTTTTGCTTAAAATCAAGTGTTAGTGTCAGTTATAAGTATAATTATCCGACAATCATATAAACACTAGGCGGTTAAATTTTGTTTTAATAAAAACGCAAATAATGAAGATTAATTTATTTCTCAGCTAAGTTTGTCTTTAAATAGTTCAAAAGAACGCTTCCATGCCAACATTGCAGCCTCCTTATTATATCGGGTTGGCGCAGTATCATTATTGAAAGCATGATTTACCCCCTCGTATATAAATAACTGATAATCAACTTTATTTTGCTTTAACGCTGCTTCAAAAGCAGGAATCCCAGCATTGATACGCTCATCAAGTCCGCCATAATGCAGCATTAAACTAGCTTTAATTTTACCAACATCAGCTGCATTTGGTTGTGCCCCATAATAGGCCACTCCCACCTGTAATTTTGGATCAGCAATGGCTAATTTACTAACCATACCTCCACCCCAACAGAAACCTATACAACCAGTTTTACCATTTCCGTCTTTCCGATTGCGTAAATATTCGAGTCCCAAAAGATAGTTTTTAAGATTTTTTTCCGGATCAAGCTGTCCGACCAACTCCCTCCCCTTATCCTCGTCAACTGGTGTCCCACCAAATGGAGACAGTGCATCTACTCCAAGTGCAATAAAACCTTCGTTTGCCACTCGTTTAGTTACTTCAATGATATGCGGATTTAGCCCTCTGTTTTCATGGATGACCAATATACAACCAAGGTGTTCACCCTTATTAGGTTTTGCCAGAAAAGCCTTAATATCACCGTCTACACCCTTATAAGTAATGTTTTCTGTATACAGGTCATCATATTGAACCATAGCTGCAGAAGCATAATTATTCTCCAGCAAAGGCAACATTGAAACTGCGAGTGCAGTGCTGCCGGTTAAAATAGCTAACTTCTTCATGAAGTCTTTTCTGCCCATACCATTATGTGTATAATCGTCGTACAGGTTAATTATTTTCTGATCCATTTGCTATTGATTTTAATACTTAACGCATTAATTATAGGATACAATATACGGTATACTCCGTTAAATGTGAATAATTAATGTGATCATGATAAAAATATGGCAAGACTTTTGGGCGATTAATTGAAAAAGAGTTCTTATTTTTAAGCGTTTATTGTTGATTAGTTTTGAACAAATTATAAGAAAATTGTAATTTTTGTTTTAAAAAGTAATATATTCAAACTTGGATGACTTCAAGTTTTGTTTTCTGTTATTATGATCTTAGCTTTGGGAACTTTTACGAATTGACAAAATTGTTAATTTAGTCAGCAATAACAGTAAGAACAATGAGGCTTTGTTAAAGGCAGAACAAGCGAATCCTCATATATAAAATATACCAACAAAAAGAAGTTCTGTGATCTAAACATACAAGTACCAGCATGCGCAAAAAATTATACGATAGGGTAGCGGCTTTCAAAGACGCTAACGCAATTAAGGAAAAAGGTTTGTACCCTTATTTCCGTGCAATAGAATCAGGCCAGGACACAGAAGTTGTGATAGACGGGAAAAAGGTGCTGATGTTTGGCTCTAACTCCTATCTTGGCTTAACTAATCACCCCAAGATTAAAGAAGCTTCTAAGGCGGCAATTGATAAGTATGGGACGGGATGTGCAGGTTCAAGATTTTTGAACGGCACGCTGGATATCCATATTGAACTGGAAAGAAGACTTGCAGCTTATGTAGGTAAAGAAGCTTCAGTACTTTTTAGTACTGGTTTTCAGGTTAATCTAGGTGTGATTTCTTGTTTATTAGACAGGAATGACTACTTGATTCTGGATGAATATGATCATGCTTCTATTATAGATGGCAGCCGTTTATCTTTCTCAAGATCTATCAAGTATGCCCATAATGACATGGACGATCTGCGTAAGAAATTGAGCAGATTACCAGAGGATGCAGCGAAGTTAATCGTTGCTGATGGTATTTTCAGTATGGAGGGTGACCTGGTTAACCTCCCGGAAATAGTAAAATTAGCCAATGAATTTGGTGCAAATATCATGATGGATGACGCTCATAGTCTGGGTGTAATCGGCTTAAATGGTTCTGGTACAGCTTCTCACTTTGGTTTAACTGATGAAGTTGACCTGATTATGGGAACTTTTAGTAAGTCTTTAGCCTCTTTAGGTGGATTTATTGCAGGTACAGAAGAAACTATTGAATTTGTTAAACACCGCGCACGTTCTTTAATGTTTAGCGCCAGTATGCCTCCAGCTGCTGTTGCCAGCGTTATTGCTGCTTTAGATATCATTGAATCTGAACCAGAGCGTATCGATAAACTTTGGGCAAATACAAATTATGCCAAGAAATTATTAGTTGATGCAGGATTTGATATCGGCCATACGGATAGTCCTATTATCCCTGTTTATATCAGAGATAACGATAAAACCTTTTTGGTAACGAATATCTTAAGTAACAACGGGATTTTTGTAAACCCTGTGGTATCCCCTGCTGTACCTTCTGATTCTTCATTAATTAGATTCTCATTGATGGCAACACATACTTTCGAGCAAATTGAAGAAGCTGTTGAAAAGCTATCTTTAGCGGCAAAAGAAGTAAATGTAAAATCATTCCAGGAAACAATATAACAACCCTTATAAAAGGCTTAATGGTCAATCATTAAGCCTTTCTTTTTTCCTACAGACTTAACCAAATCCCATGAAAAGTATTGTTGCCGTTAGCTCCAAAAAACAGTTAGCAACATTTATTGACTTTCCACATGAGCTTTATAAATCAGACCCGAACTATGTTCCAGAACTGTTTATCGCTCAAAAAGATCTTTTAACAACACACCCTTTTCATAAACACTCTTCATTGCAGTGTTTTTTGCTTTATGATAATTCACAGGTAATCGGCAGAATTGCAGCTATTTTAAACAACAGCTACAATGAGATGAATCATGTTAACGATGGTTTCTTTGGCTTCTTTGATTGTATCAATGATCAGGATGACGCCAACCTCCTATTCGAAACAGCAAATAAATGGCTGAAAGAC
This sequence comes from Pedobacter hiemivivus, assembly GCA_040393085.1. GTDB lineage: Bacteria > Bacteroidota > Bacteroidia > Sphingobacteriales > Sphingobacteriaceae > Pedobacter > Pedobacter hiemivivus_A. Next base: position 149,808 of record JBEBUV010000001.1, read on the forward strand.
AAAGGGGTAACAGGAAAAATCATGGGTCCAACCAACTTTTCAACCAATGAATCATGCGGATTACTGATTGAAGGTTTCAACAGACCTCCTGTAGTTATGATGCCTTATAATGCTAGTTACTATCCTGAATTGCTTGAGGGCTGGGGATTAAAAAAGCAGGTGGACCTGATTGCATGGAGCTTTACCGGTGAAAACTATGATGATCGTTCTGTAAAACTGATGGATAGATTAGAAGAACGCTTACAACGGAATGATATTACCATCCGTAAGATCAACATGAAGAACTTTAAACAGGAAGCAGAAAGTCTGCGGGAAGTTTACAATAAAGCATGGGATAAAAACCTGGGCTTCGTTCCTATGAATGATGAGGAATTTGATTATCAGGCTAAAGATTTGAAACTGGTGCTCGACCCCGATTTTTGTCTGGTTGCAGAAAAGGATGGTAAACTTGTCGGTTTTGGTGCCGCTATCCCTGATATGAACCAAATTCAGATTAAAATAAAAAAAGGTCGTTTATTTCCTACTGGCATATTTAAACTGCTGTTCGGTAAGAAAAAAATTAAAGGTATCAGGATTCTTTTACTAGGTGTGGTTGACGGCTATCGTAAAATGGGTATTGAAGCCTGTATTTACGGAAAGATTATTAAAGCCTACCGTGCAAAAGGTATGGAATATGCAGAAGCATCATGGACATTAGAACACAACGATCTGGTAAACAATGCAATTATTGCTATAAAGGGAGATCCATATAAAAAGTACAGGATCTACGAGAGGGAAATATAATCGTATGAGCAGAAAAAAGGTATTAATTACCGGTGCAAGTGGTTTTGTTGGTTATCATTTAATCGAAGAAGCTTTAAAAGCTGGTCTTGAAGTGTATGCTGCTGTGCGAGCTGGCAGTGAAGTATCACATCTATCCGAATTCAATATTAAATACGTTCATCTGAATTATAGTGATGTTCATAGTTTGAAACAATCGCTGGAAGAACAGCAGTATAATTATATTATTCATGCTGCCGGAACAACCAAAGCTAAAACTGAAGCTGATTATAACCTGGTAAATGCCGATTATAGCCGTAATTTGGCTATCGCCGCTTTAGAAAGTAATATTAAGCTGGAGAAGTTTGTTTTTGTAAGTAGTTTAGCCGCTTTAGGGCCTCTGAAAGATTTATCTGTACAAATTCAGGACAATACACCTCCCCACCCTGTTACCAATTATGGCGCAAGTAAAATGCTTGCCGAACAGTATCTGGCAACATTAACAAATTTACCATTAGTAACCATCCGTCCGACTGCCGTATATGGTCCAAGAGAAAAAGATTTGTTTATTCTATTCAATAGTATTAACAAAGGGTTGGAACCTCATATTGGTCGTTTTAAACAGCAGTTGAGTTTTGTTTATGTAAAAGACCTTGTTAAGGTTATTATACAAGCATTAACGGTTCCTGTAGTACACCAGGCTTACAATATTTCAGACGGAGCGGTATATGACCGTTACGCCCTGGCTGTTTTCACTAAGAAAGCTTTAAACAGGAAAACGTTTAAGTTTCATTTACCGGTTTCTATGGTGGCTTTATTGGCTTCGGCTATGGATATTTTTTATGCGAACAGTAAAAACACCCCGACTTTAAACAAAGAAAAGATGGCTGAGCTGACTGCTGTTAACTGGGCTTGCGACATCAAAAATGCCCATACAGACCTGGCTTATTCGCCAGAGTATAATCTAGAAAAAGGTGTAATGCAGACCATCAAATGGTATAAGCTTAAGAACTGGCTATAATTAAGCAGGTGGGTTTTCCATTTGCTTAATAATCTTGTTCACTTCAGTTTCTGTAGCGCGAAGTTTAGTCTGGCAAAACTCAATCAGGTCTGATGCCCGTTTTACCTTTTCAGCTAAAACATCTACTGATACCGACTCTGTTTCTATCTCAAGTGCTATTTCAGTAAGCTCTTTATAAGCTTTTTCATACGTTAAATTCGTCGTTTCCATTTATTGTTGATTTAGAAATTACTGTTGTTTTTAATTCTGAGGAAGCAAGTTGTACGGTTAATTCCGTTCCCTCCTCAATCGCATCTGCATTACTTGCAATACAACCATTTACTTTTAGGATGGCGAATCCTTTATTCAGGATGTTTTGCGGACTCATTAATCGCACTACCGATTGGAAGTGTCCGATATATCCTCTTTTATTAGCAAAATACATTCTGTTGTACGATGCTAAATTGCCAATTACATTGTTTAGATCTTTTTGCTTATTAGAAATGATAATTTTAGGATTGGTGAGTACCATTCTCGATAAATTCATAATATTCCTATGCTGATCATGCAAAAGGTCTCTTGTTGTACTGATGGTGATTTGATTAATGTGTGTTAACCGATCTTTATGGAAGTTAATGAGCTGATAAGTTTTAATCAGCACCATTTTTTGCAGGCTTAGCATTGACTCTTCAAAAGCTCTATTGTGTGCAATAATCAATTCAGCAGCTTTGGTAGGTGTTTTTGTAGCTGTATGTGCCATTAAATCGGCAATTGTTTCATTTTTCTGATGACCGATTCCAGTAATTACAGGTATAGGAAATTTAGCAATTGCCCTGCTCAGCTCATAATTATCAAAAATAAGGAAGTCGGTTTGCGCACCACCACCTCTGATGATAAAAAGGGCATCATAAGGTTTGTCGGATTGAAAGACCTCTACAATTTTAGAAAGAAACTGTTTAGCATTAGCCTCTCCTTGCATTAGGGTAAAGTAATCATCTATTTCAAAATGATACGCAAAAGTATTGTTTTCAAGAGTATGTCTGAAATCCTGATATCCGGCAGAAGTGGCCGATGATATGATCGCAATACGTTGTACCACCCTATTCAGCGATAAACTGTTATTTCGCGTAATATATTGATCCCCTACTTTGCGTATGAAATCAGGATTCTCCTTTAGCAATCTTTCCAGCGTTTCCTTGCGCTGTTGCTCAAACAATCCTAAAGTAAAGTTGGTATCAATATCTATCAGGTTTAACTGCAATCCGAATGCCGGATTATACTGAACTGAAACCTGCACTAATACGTTGATGTCGTTTTTAAATAGCTGTCCGGTTACACGTTCAAAGTTCGAAATGTTTACTGAGGCATTGCCCCATGCTCTTCCAGCTACCTTAGTCAGAATTTTTGCGGAAGCCTTATCTTTCTCCACCAGTTCAAAATAATGGAAGTTACTTTGTGCCTTGTAAGTATGGCTGGTAATATCGGCTATAACCCAAAAAGTACGGTTGCCAAATACTCCATCAATGGCCTGCCGGATCTGAGTGGTCAGTTCCGAGAGCCTGATGGCTGCAGGATTAGATTGATACGAGTGAACTTCCATTTGTGTCGACATTTAAGATGTGCTTTGCACCACATTTAAGTGCAAAGTTATTCTTTTGATGGCCTACAGGGAAATCAAAACATACTGGATAATCATATTCTTTTATTTTATCTATAATCACCTCATATACAGTGCGCCCAAATTCCTCACCCGGATCATCAGGTTTGATTTTAAAGCCACCAATAATCAATCCTCTCAGTTTGGCGAGTTTTCCGGTCCTTTTAAGGTTCCAGAACATACGATCTAAACGGTACAGATATTCACCGGTATCTTCCACAAATAGGATCTTACCATCAGTCTCTATATCCGAAGCTGTGCCTGCCAGTGTTTCAATAATGCTAAGGTTGCCTCCTATTATAGGAGCTTCGACCCGGCCTACTCTGTTAAAGCTATGGGCGACTGCAGTATATTTTACTGGAAGTCCCGTTAAGACTTGCCTGATTGATAATATGGTTTCAATTTGTATAGGATCTGCCAATAACCAATCGTCAGGAAAGCTATTGCACATTTTGGAATGTATAGAAGCAATATTCAAGTGTTTATTCAAATGGCAATGTAATACAGTAATATCACTAAAGCCGATAATCCATTTAGGATTTAATTTGAACTGATTGAAATTTAATTGATCAATAATTCTGATGGTCCCGTAACCACCTCTTGCACACATGATGGCTTGAATATTGGGGTTATCGAGCATTTCTTGAAGATCTGCTAATCGTTCAGCATCAGTACCACCCATACCGAAATCTCTCTTGCCAATCGTATTGCCTATCTGTATTTTAAAACCCCAGCTTTCCATGAGTTGTACGGCTGGCTGGACCTGTTCATGGGTCATGTATCCGGCTGGACTGGTAATGCCTATGGTATCACCTGGTTTCAAATAAGGAGGTATTCTTGATTCTTTGCCTGGTTCGACTTTACTTGCCTTTCCTATCCCAGATGTAAGGGCAAGGCTATTAAAACTATTTCCGGTAAGTCCGGCGATTGTAAGTACAGAAAAGAATTGTTTGCGATCCATTGCCTTTTTTTATCTGTCAGGTTTTTATAGAACAAACAATGATAAGATTTATTACCGATAATTTTGGAATTCACTCAATCGTTTTCGTAAATATTTGGCTGTAAAGCTCAAATTTTGAATCGATTATATTTTAAGAAAGGTATATTTAACTAAAACTAGTATCTGAAAAGGGCGCTAATTTTAACCAAATATAAATGAAAAGATACCTGATCCTGGCTTGCGGCTTTTTCAGTTTGCATTTAAATGCACAAACTTATAAAGTTAGTTTTCTTAAAAATGAGAAACAGAAGAAAGTTGATGTTTTAATTGGTGGCCAATCTTTTACCAGCTTCCTATATCCGGATAACCTGGAAAAACCAATATTATATCCTATAAAAACTGCTAATGATTTAACAGTAACACGAGGATTTCCTCTTAATAATACTGGAAATGAAAGAACCGACCATCCGCACCATGTCGGCCTATGGTTGAATTATGAAAGTGTAAATGGGCTAGACTTCTGGAACAACTCTTATAATATACCTGCTGCTAAAAAGGCCAATTACGGCTGGATCAGAAATGTAAAAGTCATTGCTATAAAGGATGGTGATAAAATAGGAACTCTTTCTTATACTGCGAATTGGGAAAAGCAGAATCAAACAGTTTTATTGAAAGAACAAACTATTTTTATGTTTAGTGGGTCAGCGGATAGCCGAATTATTGATCGTAGCACAACACTAACAGCACAAAAGGATACCGTTTATTTTAAAGATATTAAAGATGGAATGCTAGGTATCAGGGTATGTAATGAACTGGAACTTCCATCAGATAAAGAAGTGTCTTATACCGATAACAGCGGCATTATTACCAAAGTGTTGTCGGCACAGAACGGGGCAAACGGTAATTACCTGACCAGCATGGGTAAAAAAGGTAATGAGGTATGGGGAACCCGGGCAAACTGGTGTTTACTATACGGTAAAAAAAACGGACAAGATATTTCAATAGCGATAATCGATCACCCTAAAAATCCGGGCTACCCTACTTATTGGCATGCCCGTGATTATGGATTGTTTGCAGCTAATCCATTAGGACAAGCTATATTTAGTAATGGCAAAGAACAAATGAACCTTACTTTAAAACCCGGTGAGTCGGTCACATTCAAATATCGGGTTATGATTAACAACGGAATAAAAATGACGCCACAATTATTAGATAAGAGCGCTAATGATTTTAAAACAAAAAATAACTAATTCAAGGTGTAATCAATAACCTATTAAAACACAAGTGTAGATTACAAATTCAAATTAAATACAAGACATTCTAACACACATATAACGAATACAAATGAAGAAAACTAGATTACTAATTTTAACAGGTTTATTACTTGGAACATCTATAAGTTCCTTACAGGCACAAAGTGGAAAATGGCAAAACCTATTTAATGGCAAAGATTTGAAAGGTTGGAAACAACTAAATGGAGTAGCCAAATATGAAGTAGTAAACGGTGAAATTGTTGGGACTACGGTTTCAAACACACCCAATTCATTTTTAACTACAGAAAAAAACTATGGCGACTTCATATTAGAGGTTGACCTGTTTGTTGACAATGCTATGAATTCTGGTATTCAGTTTAGAAGTGAGAGTAAGCCAGACTTTATGAAAGGTAGAGTGCATGGATACCAGATGGAAGTTGACCCAACAGACCGGGCCTACAGCGGAGGGATTTATGATGAAAGCAGACGGGGTTGGTTATATCCAATGGATATAAACCCTGATGGTAAACTGGCTTTTAAACAAGGGCAATGGAATAAATACCGTATTGAATGTATAGGCAATTCGATCAGAACCTGGATAAATGGTATACCTACGGCACATTTGATTGATGACATGACTTCTTCTGGATTTATTGCTTTACAAGTACATGGCATTAATAAGAGTGATGCACCTGGAAAACAGATCAAATGGAGAAATATCAGGATTCAGACAGAGGGTTTAAAGCCTTCTAAGCCAGATAACATTTATATAGTTAACATGATTCCAAATAATTTATCATCAGCTGAGAAAACAAGTGGCTACAGCCTTTTATGGGATGGGAAAACAACCAAAGGATGGATTGGTGCTTATAAAAAGAGCTTCCCAGCAAAAGGATGGGAAATAAAAGACGGAGAACTGAGTGTAATTAAATCAAACGGTGGAGAAAGTACTAATGGAGGCGATATCGTAACTGAAAAACAATACGGAGCTTTTGTACTAAAGTTTGATTTTAAATTGACTGAAGGTGCTAATAGTGGTGTTAAATATTTTGTAACGCTATCAGAAGGCAACAAAGGATCAGCTATTGGTCCGGAGTATCAGATTCTTGATGATTCAAAACATCCGGATGCTAAAATGGGTAAAGGTGAGAATCGTACCCTTGGTTCTTTGTATGACCTGATTGCCAGTAAAAAGATTCCAAATGCAAAAAGGAAAATCGGGGAATGGAATAAAGGTATCATCATGGTTTATCCCGATAATAAAATAGATTACTATTTAAATGGCTATAAGATTGTAGAATTTGTTAGAGGTTCTGCTGAGTTTGAAGCCTTAGTTGCGGATAGTAAATATAAAAACTGGAAAGATTTTGGGATGGCACCAAAAGGACATATCCTGCTTCAGGATCATGGCGATAATGTATCCTTTAGAAGTATTAAAATCAAAGAACTTAAAAAATAAGCAATCATGTTAGATTCAAGAAGAAAATTCATCAAACAATCGACTATTGCCGCAGCTGGTACTTATCTGGGAACGATGGGCCTAAGCGCTAAAAGTTATGGGAATATTATTGGGGCCAATGATCGGGTACGGGTTGGTGTTGTTGGGTTCTCCGACCGTTTTAAAGATGCACTTCTACCCTCTTTTTTACACCATAATAAAGAGTTGAATTTTGATATTGTTGCGGTATCAGATTTATGGAACTATCGACGTGGATTAGGTGTAGATCATTTGAAATCTAAATTCGGACATGATATTACTGCTTGTCGCAATAATGATGAGTTGTATAATTTAAAAGATATAGATGCTGTAATTGTCAGTACAGCAGATTTTCAACATGCCACTCATGCTGCTGAGGCAGTTAATAACAAATGCGATGTATACTGCGAAAAACCATTTGCAGAAACAATGGAAGATGCACGTATGGCATTAAAAGCGGTTAAAAATTCTAAACAAATTGTACAGATTGGTTCGCAGCGTCGCAGTGGTGCCAATTATAAAGCTGCTTCACAGTTTATTAAGGACGGCAAATTCGGAGACATCACAATGGTTGAACTGAGCTGGAATGTCAATCAACCCGGACGTTGGCGCAGACCTGAACTGGTTGCCAAGTTAAAACAAGAAGATACCGATTGGAAGCGCTTCCTGATCAATCGTCCTTTTGAAGAATGGGACCCGCGTAAATACTTAGAATATCGCTTGTTCTGGCCCTATTCATCAGGTATGCCTGGTCAATGGATGTCGCACCAGATTGATACCGTACATTGGTTTACAGACTTAAAACATCCACGAAGTGTGGTCGCCAATGGTGGCATTTACCAGTGGAAAGATGGCAGACGGAATTGGGATACTACCACAGCAGTATTTGATTATGGAAAGCCTAATGACCCTAACAATGGCTTCCAGGTAGTTTTCACATCCAGAATGCACAATGGCGATGAAAACCCTGCAGAAATCTATTACTCCAATGGTGGCGAGCTAAACCTTAATACCAATATAGTGTCGCCAACCGGAGGTTTAAAAGAGAAAGCTGCGGCAGCGATGGGTATGAAAGCAAATCTATTACCGGAATTGAAATTAACCGACCTGGTAGAAAAAGTTGCTGCATCTGCCAATACTGGTGGGGATAAATTAACCTCATCACATATGCGCAACTGGATGGAATGTATCAGAAGTCGTAAGGAAACCAATGCTCCTGTAGAAGCTGGTTATTACCATTCCATTGCAAACATTATGACGAATGCTGCGGTAAGAACAGGAAAGAAAGCTGTTTTTGATGAAGCCAGACAGGATGTAATGGTTGATGGAAAAGTATTTAAATACTAATTATCCATTTAATCATTTTCAATAACTAAAGGATTTATAATTAAAGGTTCTTAAAAACTGCCTTTTGTTATAAATCCTTTGTCATAAACAATCCTTTAATCAATTATGCAGGATCAGCAATAGGTTTAGCTTTATATATAAACTGCAAATAAATAAGAGACAAAATGGTTATTCCTGCACATACATAAAAAGTTATCGGGATCATTTTAAGATCATCTATAAACAACCAACCTGCAAGCAATGCACCTAATCCAATGCCTGCTTCCAGTGCGATATACATAGTAGCCATTGCTTTCCCCCTTTGACTGGGGTCACTTAAATCTGCTGTCCATGCCGAAGTTGTCGGCGAAAGCATTCCTGTTGCTATACCATATAAAGCTGATGCCAGCATTAAGCTAAGGGAGGAACCGGCCATGCCTATCCATATCAATGAAGCTGCCAGAAGAGTAATGGATATTTTTAATATCAATACCCTGCCATGTTTATCTGATGCCTTTCCCGCTACAAAGCGGATCAGCAAGGATGTCAGTGTAAATACCATGAAAAACATTCCTTTATTACTAGTTCCCAAATGTGCACTCCAATCGGATATTACAGTCAAGATAGCACCATAAGCGATATAAGTCATGAATATAATGGTGACTGCCGGAATTACCCGCCATTCTATAATATCTTTCCTGTTTACTTTTAAATGCTTTATCCTGAATTTTTCTTTTCCGGGCAATGTTTCTTTCATATTGGCCAAAATCAGGATGGATAATAAGGCAAATAATGAAGAACAGTAAAACAAGATGTTAATGCTATAATGATCGGTGATTAAACTGCCAATTGCAGGGCCGATAGCTAATCCTGTACTGAAACATATACCATGAATCCCCATTGCTTCTCCCCATTTCCCTTGTGGTACCAAATCAGCTACATAAGCTGCGGTTGCTGTTGGTTTAAATCCTGTAGAAAAACCATGGATTAATCTTAAAAACAAAAATCCTGAAATGGTGGTCAACATAGGATAAAGGAAACCACATACAAAACATACCAATGAGCCAACAGCCATCACAGGGACTCTACCAATAGTATCTGTTAATTTACCACTAAATGGTCTTGAAATACCTGCGGTAAGTGTAAATAAAGCAATGATTAAACCTTTGTATTCAGCCCCACCCATCGCCGTTAAATATGCAGGAAGCTCAGGAATCAGCATGTTAAAACTGGCAGAGAATAAAAAAGAACTTAAACAAACAAGTCCAAACTGTAAGGTATAAAAGGTATCGGAAGGATGTCGCATTGAGGTAATATTGTGGGATGCAATGCGACAAAGGTAGTGTTTTTTACTGCTGTTTCTGTTTTCCGTTCAGGTTAATTACAGCTCCGATTGTAAAAATCGAGTTGCCGGCATTCATCTCTTTTCGACTATTTAAGCCAAAAGTACCGCTTGTAGTATATTGTAACTGGAAAGTATCACTGATTCTCATCCTGGTAAAAAAGATAGGTTCAAGGAAAATATTCCCCTCCCTCACTTGTCCGGTATTATTACGCATAAAAGTCTTCATGTCTACATTACTTATGCGTAAAGCTGTACCATAATTTAAAGCATAGTTATTGCCAAACAAACGTAAGTTATTGTTCTTCTTTGAACTATAGTTTACCTGCAGAAAAGTTTTGCTATAAGTGATTTCATCAATATCAGTTTTAATCAATATATCATTGTCGTCAAACTCCCTGAAAGTACGGTCTGTCCGCCCCGAACCAACACCCACATATACCTCAACGATGCGATTGTTATCTGGTCCGAAAGTATCAAACCAGCCTCCTCCTATTTCCATTAGCTTATGTCTGTAGTCCTTACTCTCCTTTTCTCTATTCATATAGGAGCCACTAAATAGTACGCCAATATGATTAGAAACTGCATAAGCACCATTAAGACTGGTATTAAGCCTTGGAGAAATGTGTAATCCTCCACTAAATTCACCTTTCTGACTAAGCATAGGTGTATTTGGCACGTTAGGCATGTACACAGAAGAACATGAACTGATAAAAACAGCAGATATGATGGCTAGAGGTAGCGTAAGTTTTTTGATCATAGAGTAGGTAATACTTTGCTTTGTCTCTACATTAACGTAGTTTATTCTGATTTTCTTGCAATGTATTATTTTTTTATGAATCTGTTGATTTTGATTTTCAACATCCAAAAGCATTATCTTTCAAATTCTTAAAAGCTAAATCAGCATCCAATTACCCTTTAAAAGAGGTAATTAACTATTAATTTAAAATAATTCAAACAAATACAGGCACTACCTGTTGTTTTATTAATATATGACTACAAGTAGTAAAACAATTATTATATCGAATCGATTACCAGTAAAAATTACAGAAGAAAACGGCGAATACATACTTAGTCCCAGTGAAGGTGGACTCGCTACAGGCTTAGGCGCAGTTTATAAAACGGGCAATAACATCTGGATCGGTTGGCCGGGTATTGAGGTTCCAGAAGAAAGGCAAGCAGAAGTAACCTCAAAATTGGCGGCTTACAACCTTATACCTGTATTTCTGACTGCCGACGAGATCAACTTCTATTATGAGGGGTTCTCTAATGAAATATTATGGCCGGTATTTCATTATCTGGTTACTTATGCCAAATTTGATGAGCTTTATTGGGAATATTACAAATCTGTAAATGAGAAATTTAAAGATGTAGTGCTTAATAGTTTAGAAAAGGGTGACACCATTTGGGTGCATGACTATCAACTCCTGCTGTTGCCGTGCCTAATCCGAAGTGAAGAGCCACAAGTTACTATTGGCTTTTTCCAGCATATCCCCTTTCCATCTTTCGAAATTTTCAGACTGATACCATGGCGTGAAGAATTAATTGCTGGAATGCTCGGGGCCGATTTACTTGGCTTCCATACCTTTAATGATGTCAGTTATTTCTTAAGTGCAGCATCAAGACTATCATCCAGCAATCTGTCTGACAACGTTTTAAATTATAAAAATAGGCAAATTGTAGTTGAAGCATTCCCTATGGGAATCGATTCTGAAAGCTTTGATGCGCTGACCAGAACCGATAAGGTAACAAAATATGTAAGTTCATTTAAAAACAGCTTAAAAAACCTTAAAACCATACTTACGATCGACAGGCTCGATTATAGTAAGGGCATATTACAACGTCTGCAAACTTTTGAATTGTTATTAGAGCAACACCCCGATTACATTGGAAAATTAGCCCTATATATGATTGTCGTTCCTTCCAGAGATACTGTTCCAAAATATAAGGAATTGAAAGATCAGATCGATCAGCTGGTGGGTAATATTAATGCCCGTTTCAGAACGATAAACTGGGTTCCTATTCATTATTTCTACCGTTCTTTTTCGGTCGAGTTTTTATCGGCTATATATAGTACAGCAGATATTTGTCTGGTTACTCCAATGCGTGACGGAATGAACCTGGTGAGTAAGGAATATGTGGCATCAAGGGCCAATGATGATGGTGTTTTAATTCTGAGCGAAATGGCTGGTGCCTCAAAAGAGCTGAATGATGCACTAATTGTTAATCCTAATAATATGGGGGATGTTATGGAAGCTATTATTAAGGCGATAAACATGCCTTTAGAAGAACAGACGACCAGAATGAAAAGTATGCGGGCAATAGTCAGCAAATTTAATGTGTACAGATGGGTAAAGAACTTTATGGATAAATTAATGGAAGTAAAAACAATGCAGGCATCTTTATTAACCAAACATGCTGTTGCAGCAGTGCGGGCCAAAATTGCCGATGATTATGCGAATGCAAAAGAACGATACATATTTCTAGATTACGATGGAACCCTAGTAGGCTTTAATGCAGATATTGACAAAGCAGCACCTGATGAAGAACTGTATGGGATATTAGAAAATCTGACACTTAATCCATTGAACCGGGTTGTTATTGTGAGCGGACGTAAATACCAGACCTTACAAGAATGGTTTGGCCAGATGAACCTGGATATGATTGCAGAACATGGAGCCTGGCAAAAATATCAGGATAGTGATTGGAAACCTTTGCCTTTGCTAACTGACAAATGGAAACATGAGGTAAAAACAGTGCTGGACACCTATACCGACCGCACTCCCGGTTCTTTTGTAGAAGAAAAGAGTTATTCATTAGTGTGGCATTACCGTAAGGTTGAAGAAGGACTTGGAGAACTCAGAGCGAATGAAATCATCAATCATCTGGGCGTATTTATTGCTGATAAAGGACTACAAATGATGCCTGGAAATAAAGTAATTGAGTTTAAAAATATAGAAGTAAACAAAGGTAAAGCTGTGCAAAACTGGCTGTATGATAATCATCCAGATTTTATACTGGCTTTAGGTGATGACCATACCGATGAAGACATCTTTAAAACACTATCTCCAGAAGCTTATACTATAAAAGTTGGAAGTAATATTTCAGCCGCCCGCTATTATCTTAAAGATTATCATGAGGTTAGAGATTTATTAAAGGAATTGATTAAATAAGGTATTACCTTTAAATAATTTAAACGACGGATACAGAAGAATGGTAAGCATCTTCTGTATCCGTTTTCTTTATAAGAATATAGGCCTATCTAACTTAATAGCAATTCGATGAGCAGCATTCATAAGGCCAACATGACTATAAGCCTGTGGGAAGTTGCCCCATTGACTACCATCTACCTCATCTACATCTTCACTAAAAAGTAACAGATGATTGGCGTATTTAATGATGGTTTCAAACTCCTTAATGGCATCATCAATACGACCTACACAAGCCAGCGCTTCAATATACCAAAACGCACATATTAGAAATGTTGTCTTAGGCCTACCAAAATCATCAGTATGTAAATACCTGTAAAACAACCCGTTTTCTGTCTTCAGCTCATTTTCTAATGCAATTAAATGATCTTTAGCTTTTTGAGAATTCGGGTCTAGATAATTCATCAATATCAGTTGTAAAGTACTGGCATCCAAGTACGGACTGCCCACAGCATGAGTATAAACTTTACGTACTGGGTCATAACAATCTTCAATGTGTTTTGCTGCCTTATCAATTAAAACCTGTGCCCGTTCTTCATATATACTGTTCCCGATAGTTTTTGCCATTTTTAGTGCAGCATTAGCACCTGCCCATTGGAAAAGATTGGTGTAACAGTGAGTATTGGCAATATTTCTAAATTCCCAAATACCTGCATCTTTCTCATCAATAGTACGTTCAATTTTTTTAAGTAGATAATCCAACCATTTTTCAGAATCCTTTCTTTCTGAATAAATGAAACGAGAATCGGTATACAAAGGCAACATAGAAACCAATACTTGTCCGTAAATATCATTCTGAATGTGTTCAAAAGCTTGATTACCAACCCTTATTGGCTTGTTACCAAGGTAACCATCTAAATTATCCAGTGTACGTTCTGTCAGCTTCCTTTCGCCGGCAATACCAAACAAAGGCTGATAACGCTGATCGTCCCTGAAAGAAATATCTGTCACATAGCCAAAATACTTCTCCATTTCCTCGAAATGACCGATATGGTTTAAAGCCGTAATCACATAATAAGTATCTCTCATCCAGCAGTACCTATAATCCCAATTGCGGCCACTTCCCTGCGACTCTGGTAAACTAGTCGTACTGGCTGCTATAATCGCTCCAGTGTCTTCATATTGATGTATTTTAAGCGCCAAAGCAGATCGGATCACGATCGACTGATAAAACCCTGCAATAGTGGTGTGTTTAATCCAGGTACGCCAGTATTTAATGGTTTCTGTTAAAAACCGATCGGCGGTACTAATAATGGGAGCTCCCAATTCATGTCCGTAGGTAAGGATTAAGTATTTGGCATCATTTAATGCAAAATACTTTTCATCTTCAATATAGCTCAAGGAAATATTGGTGCTGAGCTGCATATCATCATCAGCACCTTCAAACTCAATGTGATTGCTTCCACGATGCCCTGTTTGTACAATATTACCATAATCATAAACCGGTTTACAAGTTACCCGTATTCTGGGTTCGCCCTCCAGTGGTTCAATTTTTCTGATGAGCATTAATGGTTTATAATACCTTTCAAATTGATGGAAACGCGGGGCATAATCAACTATACGGTATTTACCTTCAGGATTGCTGATTTCGGTACATAAAACATTGGTATTTTCGAGGTAGTATTGTCTGGATGTATATTCACCTTTAGGAAGAATAGAAAATTCACCCCCTTGTTTTTGGTCAAGCAAACCACCAAAAACAAAACTGCTGTCGAACCGTGGCCAACACAGCCAATCTACATTTGTGTTTTTGTTGATATGAGCAAGGAATGAGCAATTCCCAATAATTCCAGTCTGGTAAGTGTGTCTCTCTGTCATAAATAATATCAATTGATCTATTATAACAACAGGCTGAATAGTGTTTTGTTCAGTTTAAAGATAAATACTATTATTTTTTGATAAAATTATTATATAAACTGTTAATAGACAGGCGTACCAGATCCTGGAATCCATCAGTGGCTTTAGGATTACAACCATTGGTAATCACTACAATTCCAAATTTCTCTTCTGGTTGAAAGAACATTGCACTGTATAATCCGTAGGCAGATCCGGTATGTCCTTTTAAAATTTCCCCGGGAATCAGGTTATCGGTAGTTGTCAATGCCAGACCATATTTGCTAGGCTTGTATACGGTGGTTTGCATGAGCTTAGCACTCTTTTTTGAGATGATCCTGACTCCATTTGCTTTTCCATAATTCATATGCATGATCATATCTTTGGCTAAATTTGTTGCTGATATTTTGAGACCACCAGTTGGTGAAAACACAGGCGTGCTATATCCCATTTTATAAGTCTGCATATCTATAGGACGCGAATTATAAGCAGATGGCGAAGCTATTAAAGATTTATTCTGGCTATCATATTCGTAAAGTGTTACAAAACGTTTGGCATCTAAAGAATCAATACAGTATCCTCCATATAAATCCAGAGGTTTCAGAATGTGGTTAACTATATAATTATCGAAACGTTCTCCAGAATACTTCTCCAGCACAGCACCAGTAAGATTATAATTCAGATTACAATATTGAAAGTTCTTTCCAGGCTCATAATTATTGTAGCATTTTTCCGAATTGGAATTCTTGTCCGGATTAATCGAATCCAGGTTAAAATAACCCTGACTATCGTTTAAACTGGACGTGTGTGACATAAGCATTTTTAAGGTGATGACTGTTTCTGGAAATTTAGGATTTCTAATTTTAAAGCCTATAAGCTTACTGATATCATCATCTAAAGATAATTTATTTGTTTCAACAAGTTGCATGATGGCGGTTGCCGTAAAGGACTTAGAGATAGAAGCAATTCTAAAAATATCATTGTCTGCTAATGGTGTATTGCTTTCTTTGTCTTTTAAACCAAAGGAATGGGTATAAATGATTTTCCCTTTTTTAACAACTGCTACGGAAAGACCAACTGCCTCCAGATCTTTCATAATGCTTTGTATTTCAGCTTCGGCTTTAGCTGTATTTAATTGTGCACTTACTGAAGTTGAAAATAAGATCAGCAGGAACATTGTGGCGAAGTATTTTAAGGAATAGGTCATATTTGGTTTATCATATAAATTCAGAATGACATGGATTTTAAAAAAAATGAAGATAAGCAATCAGACTTATCTTCATTTCCTGGCATGATTATTTTATGGTGTGCCTGCCCTACGTGGATCTCCCACTCACAGGACTTTTTTGTCTTTAAATCTATGTTCTTTAGTACTGACAACAATTTACGGAATATTTTGCTTTTATTTTACAATAATTTTATTCACAATTCCACATTTAACAACAATTAGCCCATACTTTCTGAAAGGAATTGAATTTTATCGATTTGTAAGGCTATATTTGTGCTTTAAAACTCATTAAAACTAATATTATGGCATCGTTAATCAGCTTATCGGCACTATCATTGATCATCATGATCACAGCTTTTTATTTAACATTCAGAAAAAATAAAGACACCAGCGATCATTAATTTTCGCTGGTACCATCCTATTTTCTTTTACTCTATACATTTCCGCTAACTACTTCTCTTTCCTTTGAGCAGCATTTTCATGGCATGATCCATTGTTCCTGCTTTAATGACTTCTCCTGAGTTTACAAAGTAAATCTCGTCTGCATTTTCAATTGTATTTAATCTATGGGCTATGATTACCAAGGTAGTTTCTTTTGGTAATTTCTTTAGAATATCGCTCAATAATTTCTCAGTAATGGTATCTATGTTTGCTGTTGCCTCATCCAGAATCAGCAATTCAGGTTTACGCAATACTGCTCTCATAAAAGCAATCAGTTGTTTCTGACCTAAGCTGATGCTGTCAGAATTTGAAACCACCTCAGTTTCCAGACCCTTATCGAACAAAGCCAATAAATCGTCCAGATGTGCTGCTTTGATCACTTCTTCCAATTGTTCATTGCTAAAGTCTTTATACTCGCTATTACTGTATAATATATTATCCTTAACTGTTCCAGTAAATAGAAAGGGTTCTTGTAAGATGAATCCGATCTTGCGACTACGTTCCTCGGCATTAAAAGAACGAATATCTTTTCCATCCAGCAACACCTCCCCTTTTGTAGTATCATACAAACGAGCCATGAGTGAGGCTGTAGTAGTTTTACCACCACCCGTTGGGCCAATTAAAGCGTATGTTTTACCTTTTTCTAGTTCAAAACTAATGTTATGCAAAATCTCATCACCACCGGTATAAGAGAAATGGACATTTTTAAATGAGATTAAGGCTTCCGTCTGATGGGTATTTGTATTCGCTATTACAGGGAGATCACTTTCTAATGATAATATCTGCGAAATCCTATCCCAAGCCGCCATAGCCACTTGAAAAGTACTCCATAGGGTAGCTAGTTGTCGTAATGGATTATAGAAATTCACTGCGTA
This sequence comes from Pedobacter hiemivivus, assembly GCA_040393085.1. Classification (GTDB taxonomy): domain Bacteria; phylum Bacteroidota; class Bacteroidia; order Sphingobacteriales; family Sphingobacteriaceae; genus Pedobacter; species Pedobacter hiemivivus_A. The sequence continues at coordinate 167,148 of JBEBUV010000001.1, forward strand.
AGAAAGGTAACTGATTAGTAAACCAACCGTAAACTCACCAATTGATATCAGATGAATACCATATAAAAGAACAATCAGCTGTGCTGCACTTGAAAAGAGTCCAAATACAGGGATAAAAATAGTATTAGCTATACCAGCACCGATCGCTGTATTATAGTTTTCTGTATTCGTTTCATTGAAACGTTTTCGGAAATAATCCCGACGGTTAAATGCAATGATCACTTTGAAATTATTCAGGCTCTCCTGTATTCCGCCACTAAGGTTTCCTACGCTTTTAAGGTTAAGTGCATTCTTTCTTTTTACCCAGGCCGATACCAATGTGGTAAAGATCAAAATAAACACAGCAGGAATAAGTGTGGCTGAGCCAAGTTTAATATTAATAACCAACAAGAACACACCTGCGCCAATCATAGTGAAGATACTACTTAGAAATTGCATCAGCGATTGTGAAAAAAACTGATTCAACTTATCGGTATCGTTATTAACTCTGGAGATTAAATCACCCGCTTTATTCTGACTAAAGAATGCTACCGGGAGTTCTTGTATTTTACTAAAGATGGCATTACGCAAAGTGTATAGTGTACGTTGGCCTACACCCCCCATTAGCTTAGTCTGAAAGTAACCAGTAACTAAAGTCAAAAGATACATTCCAAAAAGAACACCAGAATACATAATAACACCATTGTATTGTTTAGTACTGATATAATTATCTATGGTATGCCCAATAATAAGTGGCGATAATAAGAGAAATGTGGCGTTGATAACCATGGCAACAAAAGCGAACATCAGGTTTTTACGTTCATGTTCAATGAGCTGCAACAACTTTTTAAGCACTTTGAATGTTGATTTCTTTTCTTCCTTACCAGTAATTTGGTTAAGATTGTAGTTCATAATTGCTAGTGCTTTGTTGTGAATTGTAAATTTGAACGTACTCTGGACTGCTATTTATGAGCTGCTGGTGTGTGCCTTGTCCAATTATTTCACCTTGCATCATCAGGATCACATGATCATAGTTTTGTACAGCAGCAATTTTCTGGGTCACAGAGAGTAAGGTAAGTCCGGGAAAATTCCGATGCACATTAGCTAAAATACGTTGTTCAGTATTGGTATCTACTCTTGCCGTAAAATCATCAAGTAACAATATCTTAGGATTTAAAGCAAGGGCACGTGCCAGCATAATCCTTTGTTTTTGTCCACCCGAAAGATTAGATCCTCTTTCTGATACTATAGTATTTAATTGATCAGGGAGTGCATCTATAAACTCTTTCAACTCAGCCGTCTCTATTGCTTTTTGTAAAGACTGGTCACTTACCTGATCGTTAAAAGCAATATTCTCTCTGATACTCATGTTAAAGATAATGCTGTCTTGAAATACAAAACCTACCTGATTATGAAAAGATTCCTGATTATAATCGCTAACCTGTCTGCCATCAAACAAAATCTCCCCACTATCTGGCTTAATTAGTCCGGTCAGCAAGTACAGTAATTGTGTTTTACCTGCTGCTGTTGGGCCAATAATCGCTGTTTTTGAACCAGGTTTCAGACTAAAGGAAATATCCATGAGCACAGGTTTTTGTTCATAAATAACATTGATGTTTTTCATATCCACCTGCCCTTTCAACTCCTCTATTATAGTGCCCAATTCAATATCATTATCCTTATTTAACACTTTAGAAATACGTGCATAAGATGCTGTGGCCTGAGCAATTACATTACTCATAAAGCCAATTACGATGATTGGAAAAATAAGCATAGCCAGATAGCTGTTAAAAGCAGCAAAATCACCAAGGGTCATCTTTTCCGAAATCACATAATGTCCGCCAAGTAATAATATGGTTAATCCGGCAAGGTTGGCAACAAATATAATTACGGGTATTAATCCAGCAAAGAGATTTAAGATCGACAGTCCGAGATCTTTAGCTTTAGTATTGGCTGATAAGAATTTGACATATTCCAGTTGCTGTGAGTTAATAACCCGGATTAGTGCTGCCCCCAGGATGCTCTCATTGATAACCTTGTTTAGCCAATCGATCACTTCCCTACTTTGTTTAAAAAGGGTACTTACTTTTCTAATGACAAGGAAAAATGTAATGCCAATAATAGGGATGATAGCGATGATGGCTAATGCCAATTTCCAATTGATGGTTAACAGAAGAATAGTAGCTCCAATTATTATAAAGATGGAAGAAGTAATAGACACGATGGCCTGTGCTATAAATACTTTGATAGAATCTACATCTGCAGTAAGATTAGTAAGGAGTTTAGATGGATTTGATTGCTCTATATAAGCATTGCTTTGTCTGGATATCTGGTCTGCCAGGTTGGTCCTAAGGTCTCTTGCTACTTTCTCTGAAGCATAAGTTTGAATGATACTCTGAAGAAATGTAAATAGGAAAACAAAAAGAATGGCCATAGAAAACTTCAGAAGAATACCCTGTAGATCAAAAGTGCCATTCGTATAAGCATCTATTCCATTGGCTACTATTTTAGGCAGAAGTAAGTTTACCCCATTGCTGATCAAAGCAAAAACAAGCAATAAAAAGATCAGCCCTTTATAAGGCTTTAGGAGTTTTATCATCGTGTAAAGCTATCCATTATTTGCATGGATTTTATAGCTTGATCAGCAGAACATGGATTATTTCCTTCCCCCATGAAATATTTAACTACCTCATCAATCATCGGCTGTTGTACATGTTGCAAGGCATCAAATATAAATTCCTCTTCATTGTCATTCCTACTCAGGGTAACTTTATGACCAAACATTGGAAAACTAATTGAACCATGAGTACCGATAATTTCACAAATATCACGGTGTTCTCCTACAGAAAAACACCAGTTGCCATTAAAAACCACACCATTTTTAAACAAAATATGACCTGTCACCATATCGTCTACCCCATGAGCATTTCCCTGGTTTAATGAAAGTCCTTGCGATTGCTCAACATCTCCAAAGAAATGGATCATTAAATCCAGCTGATGCGGAGCAAGGTCATGAAATAGACCACCACCAGAAATGGCAGGGTCTAAACGCCAATTGCTTTCGGAATTTGCTATCAAGTCAGATTGTGGAGGCTGTAGCATTTGCAGCTGCACCAATTTCACCGTTCCTATTTCATTATTTCTGAGCAGAGATTGTACTTTTTGGAACATAGGCTGTGCACGTCTATAATGTGCTACCGAAAGCTTTGCATTGTATTTTATGGCTGCATTCTCCATTCTTATAGCCGAATCAGCATTTAAAGTCATCGGTTTTTCTACATATACAGATTTACCTGCTGCCATAGCCTTAATGGCATATTCTTCATGTTGTAAAGGAGGTGTAGCAATATAAATGGCATTTATTTCTGGATCATTGATAATCTCGTTTACGTCATCATACCATTTAGGTACCTGGTGGCGTATTGCATAATCTTTGGCTTTTTGACCATTACGACGCATTACGGCTAACAGTGAGGAGTTGCCTACCTTATTAAAAGCTGGACCACTTTTAACTTCAGTAACATCGCCACAGCCAATAATCCCCCATTTAATCTTTTCCTGTTCTTTTTTCCCCAGCATATTTCGAACTTTTTCTATGAAATAGTTAGGTTTATTACTCAATGATGCTTCCATTCTATAAATTATCCATATAGGTTAAAAAAACGTATAATTAAATACACTAGCATTTTTTAGGCCATAAATAGAATGTTTGCGGATGCAATTTACTTATAAACCATATGGATCACAAATTAAATGTTTGTAAACAATAAAGTGGTTTTGTTTGTTAAAATAGCAAGTTCACTAAAGAAAATCTTATGAAAAAGCTATTTTTTACTATTATTTTAGGAGTTTTGATGGTATTTGGAGCAAATGCGCAAATACAAAAGGGACATGTAATGATGGGTGCAAATCTATCAGACATTAAATTTGGGCTTGACAAACCAAATGTGTTCAGTTTTAATATTACACCCAAGGCTGCCTGGTTTGTACAAGATGGACTAGCGCTAGGTGCTGAGGTAAATCTGGGTATTGCTACGCAAAAAGGAAATGGAACAGACTTTAATTATGGTGTGAGTGCTTTAGGTAGGTATTATGGACAAGAAGGCGCCAATGACCTGGTTAAGAGCTCTAGGTTTTTTGGAGAAGCTACTGTAGGTATTCAAGGTACTAATCCTGCTGCCGGTGGCAGCACCAATGGACTGGGATTTTCTTTTGGCCCTGGTTTTACTTATTTCGTAACTCAAACCATTGGTCTCGAAGCTTTGTTAAAATATAATGGTGTTGTTGGCTTTGGTACGAGTGCTTATGCCCATAACATTGGGATAGGTCTAGGATTTCAGATTTATTTACCTGGAAAAAGTACAGCAAGAAAAGTTGAGCGTGATTTAAACTAACTATCTATAAATAAACACATTACTCACATCCGAAACATCATGGGGGTTACTTTTTAAAAATATTTAAAAAAAGATTTGCAGGTTCAGAATAAATTTGTACTTTTGTGGTGAGAGCGTTAATTTAACGGGGGTAAGTCTTAGGACCTATCCCCGTTTCTTTTTTACATTCATCTCTAGTTTTCTATAATTTCCTCAACATTTACAGGCTCCTCTTGAGCCACACAATCATCTTAAAATTTTCTAATTGGATTGAAAAATATGATATCACAAGAAACAGTGCCATATTTTATTGAATACCTTTCAATTACTATTGATAGTTTGATTAAAACTATCAAAAAAAGGCTCAAGAAATCACAATACAGTGATATTTCCTGAGCCTTTTACAATTAAAGTAAAACTAACTCGTTTTTTTTATAAGTTATTACTTGGGAAGTTATATTGTTTAATTACATCTTCTGGTACTCCCTCCCATTTATTTGGCGTATTTCCGGCATATCCTAAATCTTTCACACCCATTTCAGTGGTAAAAAAGCCAGATGCAGTCAAATCTCTCATTAGATTAAAAAAGGCTACCCCCTGCTCCATTCCTGGCTTAGCTTTTTTTGGATAAGCAATCAGGTCAAGCATTTGTATTTGTTGTTCTTTTGCCGCGTCTTTAAATGGTTTTTCAAATCTGTTTAAGCATTGCAGATCTAACCACCTTAATCCACCTCTCATTGGAAGCTGATGATATGGAAGGTCTTTTACAATAAACTCTATAAATTCCGGAACTTTTGCATCTGTGGCAGATCCTGATTTTTCATCTTTAGGAATAATAAAATCTGATAAAACAGCAATGGTAGCC
>JBEBUV010000002.1:0-147569 GCA_040393085.1 Pedobacter hiemivivus
GGTTAAGGATGTTTGGTTTTATGAAGCAGGAGATTGCTAAAGGCCGACAAGTGTACGTGGTTTATCCTTTAATCAAGGAAAGTGAAAAGTTAGATCTTTTGCATCTTGAAGCTGGGATAGAGCAAATGAGTTATCAATTTCCTAGACCTGATTATCAGATTAGCATTGTTCATGGAAAGATGAGTAATGCTGATAAACAATATGAAATGCAGCAGTTCATTGATGGGAAGAGTCAGATTATGGTTGCTACCACTGTTATTGAGGTAGGGGTGAATGTTCCTAATGCTTCGGTTATGATTATTGAGAATGCGGAGCGTTTTGGACTTTCACAATTGCACCAGTTAAGGGGGCGTGTTGGCCGTGGTGCTGAGCAGTCTTTCTGTATCCTGATGTCTGGTAATAAATTGAGTGCAGATGGTAGATTGCGGTTGGATACGATGGTGAAAACAAATAATGGATTTGAGATTTCAGAGATCGACCTTAAGTTACGTGGCCCTGGTGATATTTCGGGAACTCAGCAAAGTGGTGTTTTGGATCTGAAAATAGCCGATCTTGCAACTGATCAGCGAATTTTGCAAGAGGCTAGAAATACAGTTATTGATATCATAACGGCAGACCCACATCTGGAACTGCCGGAAAATAGCTTATTAAAAACCTACCTGTCTAAACGACAGAGGGGGATTGCATTCGATAAAATTTCCTAATTAATCTTCGTCGCTTCCTGGTAATGACCCTGCTCCTGAGTAGGCTCCTTTACGAATCACTGGCACACCCATGTGTTTGTACAAGTCGTCTAATTGCATTAAACTACCATTGGTTAAATTGCCAAGGAATATGATTACTACATTCTTTTCAAGATCTCGCACATAAATATGTCTGAACCCATGCCACCAACCGGTATGGTAAACTACTTTCTTACCTTTATCTCCATCAAATATACGCCAGCCGTATCCATAGTTGAAATGTCCCTTAACAGGCTTATTACGTCCCTTATAAGCAGAGTCAAGGCTTTTTTCAGTAAGTAGACGTCCGTTTCTTAAATACTTGTCGTACAATACCAAATCGTGTAAGGTGCTGTATATGCCTTTATCACCCACTGGGCCATCTAGAAAGTTTTGCGCCACAGAATAACGCCATGTTCTGTCATGGCCAACTACATCAACTGGAATTTTCTCGTATTCTGACTTAGAATAAACGTGTGTATGTTTCATCCCCGCAGGTTTAAATACATTTTCCATCATGTATTGAGAGAAACGTTGCCCGGTGACCTTTTCTACAATTGCACCAAGCACCATGAAATTGGAGTTGTTATAATGGAAACGGTTATTAGGCTTGGTATATGGATTGGGTTTTTTATCTATGATGACTTGCATTGCTTCCTGATTAGAAACGCCCTTTTTCATGTCACGTTTTTCCTTGCGCCAGATATCGTCAATAAAGTAAACATAGTTCATCATTCCGCTGCGGTGTGATAAAAGAAGCTCTATAGTGATTCCATCATATGGGAAATCAGGGTAGAACTTTTTCACATCATCAGTCAGATTTAACTTACCAGCTTCAACCAATTGCATAATAGCTACTCCGGTAAAAGTTTTTGTAATGGATGCCAGTTCAAATTCAGAGTTTATTTTCAGGCTATCGCGGAGCAGATAATTTGCCCATCCTATTGCTTTTTCATAAACGATTTTACCGTCTTTCGCAACCAGCATATTTCCATTAAAACCATACTTTTTATGTAGATTTTGCACAAAATCGGCAATCCACTTATCGCCTTTGGCTGGATTGTATGCAACATATAGGCTATCGGCCTTATCGTCCTCAGGAATTCTTATCCTTTTATCGGCTTCAGCTTTTTTAGCTTTTTCTTCGGTGCTTGAACAAGATGATAGAGATGAGAGTGATATAATGGTTAGTGATATGGCTATAGTTAGCTGACGAAACTTCATGAAAAATACTATACAGATTAAAAAGCTGAAAAATAAGGAATTTTAACTCTTTAAACGTAAAAGAGTTTTAAACATTGTTGTTTTTCTATTTTTGACAACTTGTATTGAACATCTGACAATAAACACATCATTAAAAAGTATAAAAATCTTAAGTTTGTACAGATTAAATTTAGAACAAATGAATTTTAGAACCGAACACGATACGATGGGTGAAGTTCAGGTGCCTGCTGATAAATATTGGGGTGCTCAAACTGAACGTTCAAGAAATAACTTTAAAATTGGCCCTGAGGCTTCGATGCCTAAGGAGATTATTCATGCTTTTGGTTATTTGAAAAAAGCCGCGGCTTTGACCAATGCTGAACTGGGTGTTTTAACGCAAGATAAGGCAGAATTAATTGCCAAAGCTTGTGATGAGGTAACTGCGGGAAAACTGGATGATCAGTTTCCTTTAGTGATCTGGCAAACAGGGTCAGGTACACAAAGTAACATGAATGCCAATGAGGTAATTGCTAATCGTGCTCATGTTTTAAATGGTGGTGCATTAGGTGATGAGAAAAAAGTGCTTCATCCTAATGATGATGTGAACAAATCTCAATCTTCAAATGATACTTATCCGACTGCAATGCATATTGCAGCGTATAAACAAGCTATAGAAGTTACGCTTCCTGGTTTGGAAAAATTACATAAAACACTCGTTGCGAAATCTGAGGAGTTTAAGGATATCGTTAAAACTGGTCGTACTCACTTTATGGATGCTACTCCGTTAACGCTTGGTCAAGAGTTTTCTGGTTACGCACAGCAAGTTGCTAACGGCATCAGAGCGATTAAAAATGCTTTGGTGATGATTAGTGAACTGGCATTGGGTGGTACTGCTGTTGGTACAGGATTAAATACGCCAAAAGGTTATGACGTTTTAGTGGCTAAAACGATTGCTGATTTAACAGGTTTGCCTTTTGTTACTGCGCCAAATAAATTTGAAGCTTTGGCTGCTCATGATGCAATGGTGGAACTTTCTGGTGCTTACAAGCGTGTTGCTGTTTCCTTGATGAAAGTAGCAAACGATGTGAGAATGTTAAGCTCAGGCCCACGTTCAGGTATTGGAGAAATCATCATTCCAGATAACGAGCCGGGTTCATCTATCATGCCTGGAAAGGTTAATCCAACACAACCAGAAGCCTTGACTATGGTATGTGCACAGGTGATTGGTAATGATGTGGCTGTGAGTATAGGTGGCGCGACAGGTCATTTTGAACTGAATGTATTTAAGCCGGTAATGGCTGCCAATGTTTTACAATCTGGTCGTTTAATTGGTGATGCTTGCGTGTCATTTAATGACCATTGTGCTGCTGGAATTTTGCCAAATCTTCCAGAAATTAAAAAGCACCTTGAAAACTCATTGATGCTGGTTACAGCGCTTAATCCACATGTTGGTTATGAGAATGCAGCTAAAATTGCTAAGAAAGCACATAAAGAAAATAAAACTTTAAGAAATGCAGCTATTGAATTGGGACTGTTAACTGGTGAGCAATTTGACCAGTGGGTTCGTCCTGAAGATATGGTTGGCAGTTTAAAATAATACCTGAATAAGGAGAACTGTATGGGTATGTCGAGATTGGTGTTTTATCTGCTTCTTATTTTATGTTTGTCTGCATCATGCAGAAGATTACCAAACGTACAAGGGAAAGGAGAGGCTTTTTTACAGGGTGTGTGGAATCAGGACAGTGTGGCAAATGCTGATAAACTGTTGAACTATACACAGCATAAATTCAAATTTACCTGCGATTCTTTTTATGTTGATCTTACTACACACTCTAAAGTAAATTATTATACAGATTCTTGTTTTAATAATGGAGTTTGGAAAGAGTATGCAAAGGGGGTTTATGGAGTTAGGGGTGATAGTCTGATCTTATCAGGTACTTATACGAAGGCTAACTACAAACAGAAAGTATCGGGTTGTTATCAGATTGGCAGGTATGAAAAGTCTTTTTATATCAAGTCATCATCTCCTGATCAGCTGAATTTGGAAAGTTTAGGGAATCAGAGAGAATGTAATCTGGTTTTAAAAGAAAAGATAATTTGTGAACCTAAGTCGTTATAAAAACAGGCTGTATCATTTAAGATGGTGCAGCCTGTTTTGGTAAGTAATAAAATAGATCAATGGAAGTAAAAAAGAAATTAATGAATAGCGTTTGTAAAATGGGATTGGTTTTGGCAATTGCTTTATATCTACCATTAAATGCGGGTGCATGGGGGATGCTTGGGCATCGTATAGTTGGTCAAATTGCCGAAAAACATCTGACAGGAAGAGCCGCAAAGGGTGTGAAATCTATTCTTGGTAATGAAAGCCTGGCTATGGCAAGTAATTGGGGCGATTTTATAAAATCGGACCCTACGTACGATTACCTTTACAATTGGCATTTTGTAAATTTGCCTGCTGGTCTGGATAAACAAGGTGTGTTTGATTTATTGGATAATGAAAAGGAAGCGAATGTTTATAATAAGATCCCTGAGATGATTTCTATTTTAAAGAATAAACAAAGTACCGCTGATGAGAAAAAGCTCGCTATGCGATTGCTTATTCATTTGGTTGGTGATTTAAATCAGCCAATGCATACGGGTAGGAAAGAAGATCTTGGCGGAAATAAAGCATATGTAACCTGGTTTGGCGAAAAGTCTAACCTACATAGAGTATGGGATGAGTCACTCATCGCTTATCAACAATTAAGTTATACAGAATATGCTAATGCCATTAACTTTCCGACAGAAAGTCAATTGAATGCCTGGAGGAATAGCTCTCTAAAGGATTTTGTATATGGATCTTATCAGGCTAGTAACCGTATATATGCAAACATTAAACCTGATGAAAGATTGAGTTATAAATACAATTTCGATTATGTAGATCTGTTAAATGAGCAGCTTTTAAAAGGTGGTGTTTGTCTGGCTAGTATTCTTAACGATATTTATAAATAGAAAAATGAAAATACTAATGGTTTGCCTTGGAAATATTTGTCGCTCGCCACTGGCTGAGGGTATAATGAGGCATCTTGTAAATGATGAAAAATTAAACTGGGAGATTTCATCTGCCGGTACTGGTGATTGGCATATAAATAAGCCTGCTGATCATAGAAGCATTGCCGTAGCCAAGAATTTTGGTTACGATATTTCAAAGCAAAGGGCAAAACATTTTAATAGTACCATGTTTGAGATTTATGACCATATCCTGGTTATGGATAAAAATAACTTAAAGGATGTGTTAAACCTGGCTGCTGATGATGTGCAGCGTAATAAGGTGCAGTTGTTTTTAAATAATGAGCAAGAGGTTACAGATCCGTATTTTGATGACCGTTTGTTTGAACCAGTGTTTCTGGAAATAGAGGATAGGTGCAAACAATTGATTGAAGAGTTTAAGGAGAATTAAGTGATGGAGCAAAGGGCACCATTTAGATTGTTTATGATTTTGCTTGGTTGTAAGCCGCATGGTAGACATACCGAACAACATGATATATTTTTCGCTATAGGGAGATCTATTGCAGACTTGAAAGAAGACATTAAAGATTTTTGGCCAGAGGCAAAGGGGAAAATACATCTCGATGCCTGGAGAGAAGTAACAAAAGTAGATGGATACGGAATAAATGTTGTTCCATCTGGAGAGGTGGAAAGTATTAATTCAAAGAAGTTGTTCTTTATTAACCTTGGGGGATATAAAAAAGGTGAATTTGATGAGCTTCATTATAAGATGCTTGTTGTGGCCGATACTTTAGGAGAAGCGAGTAGGCAGGCTAAAGAAACGGCGTTTTATAAGCACACTGGTTTTGAGGGTGCAGTTTCTCATATCGACGATAAATATGGTATAGATGTAGATGATCTATTCGATATTGCAGACGTTCTTCCTGCTACTAATAAAGATAAATTTCGCATCCAGATAGAACTGTTGAGCAATGCTTCGGATGACGTGCTGCACCTTGGTTATTTACCTTTAAATAGAGTCTGATATTTCTCCTTTTCATTTAGTATACAGCCGTTTGCCTAAATTTGTTATATCTTTGTCGGAATGAACAAAATCTGCTTATTATTAATTGGCCTATTTATTTTAAACCAGGCCAAAGGTCAGACTGGTCCTTTTTTATCACAGCAAGCCCCATCATCTAATGGTGCGGTAAATATTGTTGTGTCAAGTATAAATGAAAATGATGGTGATAGTTATTTTGCGGATGCAGAGATAAACGAGCGTAGGGGTGATTTAAATGACGCCATTACCTTGTTTGGTAAAGCAGCTTTTGAATATAATAGTTCAAAAAAGCTAACTCAATATGGCTCGGCATTACTGCGCCTGGCAAATGTTCATTACATGCTCTCTCATTATTCGGAAGCGGAACAAGTAACGCTAAATGTTGCCTTAAAAACTTATTCAAAAATTGGCAGTAAAACAGGGCAAATGGAATCGTATGCACAGCTTGGAAAAATATACCTGGCATCTGATAAACTCACACAGTCTTTATGGTTTTATACACAACAAGGGATATTGGCCAAACAGATTGGTGATAATAATGCTTATATCGATTCAATACTGGGTTTGGCACATGTAAAAACTAAGAAAAAGGAGTATACACTAGCCATTAAGGATTTGAACAGGGCGGAGTTATTGGCGAAATCCTCAAATTTAAGTCGATTTAAAACTCAGATTAGAGAAGCAAGAGCTCAAATCCCTACTAAGGTGATAGCTAAAAAATAAATTGCAGTACAATAAATTGGATATAAAAACAGTTTTTAATGTAACTGACACTATAGTAAATTAAAACTTTTAGTATGTTTACAGAAAAGAGACAGTATTATTACTGTCTCTTTTCTGTTTATTTCTGAAATTGGTACCATATTAGTGCTATACATAAAAATGGATTTTAAAATTGTTAAAGAGATGTTGAAAAAGATATTACTGGTAACCTTTACTGCCGCCGTTCTTGCTTGTCACGCTTCCCCAAAACCACAGACCTTGGTGCAGGGTATAAGTAATATTGTTCCTGATGAAAAACAGTCGCTGGTAACTAAGGAGATTGTAGCTTTAATTGAGAATTATAATTACAAGAAGATTAAAGTTAATGATTCTATTTCTTCATTGGTTTTAGATAAATATATCAAGGGACTAGATCCTTATAAGAATTATTTCCTTGCAACTGATGTTAAGGAGTTCGAAAAATTCAGATACACTTTGGATGATGATTTCCGTGTTGGTAATCTGAGTGCGCCATTTTATATATTCAACGTGTACTTAAAAAGATATAATGAGTTTTTAAGTTTTGCTACAAAAGAGATTAAGGCAAAGCAGAATTATAATGCCAATGACACTTATGTTTTTGACAGGGAAAAGATGCCTTGGGCCAAATCTAAGAACGAGTTGGATAACCTATGGAAGAAAAGAGTTAAATACGACCTTGTAAATCTTAAGATTGCAGGGACAGCAGATGCTAAAAATATTGAAACGCTAACTAAGCGTTATGATGCACTTAAAACTCAAACAGCAAAACTAAACAGTCAGGATGTGTTTCAGACTGTTATGGATGCTTTTACAGAAACAATTGATCCACATACAAATTATTTTAATCCAGTTAATGCTCAGCAGTTTAATGAAGATATGGCCAGATCTTTTGAGGGTATTGGAGCCAAGCTTCAGTTGGAAAATGAAATATTGAAAATTGCAGAAGTAATTCCTGGTGGTCCGGCTTTTAAAAGTAAGCTTTTAAGTGCTGGAGATAGGATTGTTGCGGTAGCACAAGGGGCAGGTGATTTTGAAGATATTATAGGTTGGAGAATTGATAATTCTGTGTCCAAAATTAAAGGACCAAAAGGGACTAAAGTTCGTTTAAAAATCATTCCCGCAGGAAAGGAGATGTCATCCAAACCAGTGATTATTGAGTTGACAAGAGAGAAGATTGTTATGGAAGAGCAGTCGGCCAAAAAGAAAGTACAGACTATTTTATCTGACGGAAAACCATATAAAATCGGGGTAATCACTATCCCTGCTTTTTATGCCGACTTTAAAGCTGCAAATGCTGGTGACCCTAATTATAAAAGTACCACCCGTGATGTTAGACTATTGATAGATACACTTAAAAACAAAGATAAAGTAGATGCAATTGTTGTGGATCTACGTTCAAATGGTGGAGGTTCTTTAAATGAAGCCATTGACCTTACTGGTTTGTTTATTGATAAAGGACCAGTGGTACAGGTGAAAGATCTTAAAGGTGAGGTAGAGGTGAGTGAGGATACCAACGCCGGAGTAATGTGGAGTGGACCTTTAGGTGTAATGGTAGACAGATTAAGTGCTTCTGCTTCTGAAATTTTTGCGGGTGCAATTCAGGATTATGGAAGAGGGATCATCATGGGAACACAAACCTATGGCAAAGGAACTGTACAGTCGTCTATTGACATGAACAGATTAGTTAATCCTTCGATTCTACAAAGATTGGCTACATTGGTTGGTAAGAATGTTGCAGGGGTAAAAACGGATAGCGGTGTTAAATTAGGGCAAATCAACCTGACCATGGCTAAGTTTTATCGTGTAACAGGAAGTAGTACTCAGCATAAAGGTGTAATGCCTGATATTGAATTCCCATCATTGTATCCGATGGATAAAATAGGGGAAGACACAGAGCCTTCTGCTTTGCCTTGGGATGAGGTGAGGAAATCTAATTTTATACCTGTTGCGAATCTTGATCCTATTAAAGGTGAATTGATTGCTTTGCATAATAAAAGAATGGATAGTTCTTTAGATTATAAAGTTATGCAAGAGGATATTGCTGAGGGTAAAAAACGTGGAGACGATACCTCGATATCTTTAAATGAAGCTAAATTGAAAGCGGAAAGAGATAGCGTTGAAACAAAGAACCTTGCTAAAATCAATATTTTAAGGGCGAATCGCGGACTTAAGCCGGTTAAGAAAGGTGATAAAGTCAAAAAAGAAGAGAACTATGATTTTATTCAGGATGAGAGTCTAAAGATTGTAGCAGATCTCATGAACCTTACAAACACTAAGGGGAATGAGCTTGTAAAGACTAAAGCAGAGTTTTAGTAAATGAACGTCAATCAGGTTGACGATAAAAGGCACAAAAAGGGCGGGATCATAAATTTATGATCCCGCCCTTTTTGTGCCTTCATTTGTTTAGTAGGCTATTTTATTTTCTTGCTTTCTTTTTGCATTTGCATTGCCATCATTTCTTTCATGGTTCTGTTCATACCTTCGGTTGAACCATCAAGGAAGATTACGTTACCCTCACTGTTTTCTGCAAATTGTTTGATAGACTCTGTCCACATCGTGAAGAGAATTACAGAGATATCCAGATCTGCAGCTTCCATTTCCTGAGCAGCTTTAGTCATACCGTGAGCAACTTCTGCTCTAAATAGCGCGATACCCTGTCCACGTAATTGTGCTGCCTCACGTTCTGCTGCAGCTGCAATTTTAATGGCATTACCATCAGCTTCAGCACCTTTAGTTTTAGTGATTAATAAAGCCTGACCTTCATTCTCGGCAGCTGCTTTTAAGTTGTTTGAAGCTACTACTCGACTCATTGAACGCATGATTTCCTCATCAAAAGTAATGTCGTTTAATTGTAGATCCTGTAAATGATAACCCCATGTTTCTAAAACCTGATCAATCTGGTGCTTAACATGGTCTACAATTTCATTACGTTGAGCAAGTACATTTGCTTGTTTTTGAGTCGCTACATATGCTCTTATAGATCCTTCAATAGTACGAATCAGTGCTTGCATTAGATTGTTTGAATCGACAAACTTAAAGGCTACATTTTTGATGGTTTCCTCATCATGGTTAATTACAGAATAAAGCAGCATCGCCTTAAAATATACGTTCGCCTGGTCTTGTGTAACCGCCTGGAATGATAATTCAACAGATCTGTTCTGAATAGAGATTCTGGAATGAATAGATTCAATAAGGGGTATTTTTAAACTTAACCCTGGACTTAATAGCCGTCTATACTTACCGAAAATTGTAATTACCGCAATTGTTCCTTGTTTTACAGTTACAAATGAGCTAAGAAGAATTACTAAAAGAATAAAGAGAATGATGTACGTAGTATACATAATATGTGTTTATGATTTAAATATTTGAGGATTAATATACGAACAATTCGTTGGCTATTGAAGATTTAATGAGCAATGTGTTGAATTGCTTATATAGGCATAGATATTGTAATAACAATTGTCTACTAAATCTAATTCTATGAATGTTAAACGTATTTTTGGGACTATACTAACCATTTTAGGTATCATAGGTCTTATTTATGCAGGCTACGGCTTTGTGAAACATAGCCTGCAGAGCAGGGAATTAATTGTAGCGGGGGTTATCGGATTGATATTTTTTGTATCAGGTATTGGCCTGGTTAAAAATACGAAAGACGAGTCTTAATTTTTTAATTGGATTCTCCCCTTTTCAGAGAAATCTAAGCGATGACCAGGGAAATCAATATTCGTTAATGATTTAATTTTGTTAAAAGCACCATGATCAGGGTCTAACTGTAAGTGCTTAATCTTATCCTGTTTTACAGAAATGATATCGGCATAAAGGAAGTCGCCTTTACTATTTATTTTTAACTGTACCAAAGGTGCAATTCCATTAGGGCCTTTTAAGCTAAACATGCCATAAGTACAAAAATTGCCAAGGCTATAAGCAATAAACTTGTTTTTATAAACTTCTACAGCTCTTGTAACGTGGGGCCCATGACCTAATACTACATCAGCGCCAGCATCAATTACAGCATGTGCAAAAGCATAAACATCGCCCCGGTTTTCGTTGTAGAAAATCTCTTTTCTTTTAGGCACATGTTCAAATTTTGCGCCCTCAGCACCACCGTGGAACGAAACAATAACGATGTCGGCCTGAGCTTTTAAACGGGTTACCAATTGTTTTGCGCTGTCTACCTGATTAATAGAGACCGTATTTTCATTGGGAGCAAAAGCACAGAAAGCATATTTCACACTATCCTTTTCAAAAATACTGAAAGGGTGCGATTGCAGCCCTGCATAAGCAATATTCAAAGAATCCAGAATGGCAACTGTTCTTTTTCTTCCTGTTAGTCCAAAATCACCAACATGATTATTGGCGATACTCAAAACATTAAAGCCTGCATTTTTAATGATACCTGCATAACGTTCAGGCATTCTGAAAGCAAAACAGCTATTGCTAATGGTGTCTTTACACTTAGTTGATTTTCCACTGTTCAAAAAGCAGCCTTCCAGGTTTCCAAATACAATATCACCTTTTAAAAAGGAATCGACCGCTTTAAAGCTGTTTATGCCATCATTAGGAGGTAAATTGGTGATTTGAGGATAAGCCGATCCGATCATGATATCGCCAACGGCAGTGATGGATAGTGTATCAGGTATTTTAAACTTTGGGGTATCTGTTGGTACTTCTTGTACGAACTGTACCGGGACGCTAGCTGTATTATTTGCGCAGCTAAGTATTATAAAGAGGCTTGTAGTAATTAAGAGGGTTGCAATTGATGATTTCATTTTAAGGTAGAGATAAAAAAAGTCCTTCTAAACTTAGAAGGACTGGTTTTGTATAAGGTTAAAGGATTGTTATTCCTGAATCAGGTCTTCCTTAATGCCGTCTAAAATACGGCCACCTTTATAAAAATATCTTGAGTAATAAGGTTCATTTAAATTGCTGATCACTACGCCTCGGCTTGATGATGCATGAGCGAAGCGATTATCTCCAAGATAAATACCGATATGGGTAATGCTTCTACTTTTTATTTTAAAGAATACCAGGTCACCTTCTTTCAATTCATCTTTAGGTAAAGGGTCAACCATGCTAAAGATATCACGTGAATTACGTAATATGGTAGTGTTGAAAACTTTATCATAAATTGCTTTGGTAAATGCCGAGCAGTCGATTCCTTTTTGAGTGTTTCCTCCAAATCTGTAAGGAGTGCCGATCCATTCATAAATGAATTTGTACAATTTTACGTTCGATGTAGCATCTACTGCAACACCCATAACTTGTGAGAAGTATTGTGAAGCTAAATTGTCAGGGTCTGCTAATTTGTTGGTTTCTTTTGTCTTTGTCTGTGCATTGAGTGCCGTGAGGCTACATAGACCGATTAAAGTAGAAAACAAAAACTTTTTTATCATGTTATACTGTTAAGTTTGGGTATTGATCACTTACACTTAAACGTACACCACTACGGGCTTATTGTTTGGATGGCAAACATATACATTTTACAAATCTTATCCAAATACTCGTACATTAATATTGAAAGTTATTAACATTTTAACATAAGTTAACAAATGATTGCTAAAATGCTGTGCCATATAACTTTCTGTTAGTAACGATTTAGCTGCAACTTATGATTGCCTTCTTGGTGATCTGTTTGCCTTTAATTTGTTAACTTGGGGATATGTGCTAATATTGACCTTGTTAGCACATATATTCGGGATATAAATTTATGTAACCATAGTGTTCATTTTACATCAATTACTTCTATATATTGCAATAAAAAAGTAGATTTGCTCTCGTAAAAAAACAACACCCCAAAAATGAGTGCAGTAGAAATAAATAAAGATACCTATCTGAAGTGGTTTGAGTCGATGTTGCTGATGCGCAAGTTCGAAGAGAAAACCGGTCAACTTTACGGACAACAAAAAATCCGTGGATTTTGTCATTTATATATCGGTCAGGAAGCGGTGGTAGCAGGTGCTATTTCTGCTATGCAACAAGGAGATTCAATGATTACCACTTATCGTGATCATGCTCATGCATTGGCTTTGGGTGTAAGTGCAGATAGCATTATGGCAGAGATGTATGGTAAATCTACAGGCTGTTCAAAAGGAAAAGGTGGTTCAATGCACATGTTTAGCAAGGAACATCATTTTTATGGCGGACATGGTATTGTTGGTGGACAGATTCCATTGGGAGCTGGTATTGCATTTGCGGAAAAATATAAAGGCACCAATAATGTAAACATTTGTTACATGGGTGATGGAGCAGTTCGTCAGGGTGCTTTAAATGAGACATTCAATATGGCTATGCTTTGGAAACTTCCAGTAGTATTTGTTTGCGAAAACAATTTCTATGCAATGGGAACTTCGGTAGAGCGTACCACAAACATGACTGATATTTACAAAATAGGTTTAGGATTTGATATGCCATGTGCTCCGGTTGATGGTATGGATCCAGTTGCTGTTCATAATGCAATGGATGAAGCTATTCAACGTGCAAGAGCAGGTGAAGGTCCTACTTTCCTGGAAATGAGAACTTATAGATACCGTGGACACTCGATGTCTGACCCCGCTAAATATCGTACTAAAGACGAGTTAGAGGAATATAAAGCTCAGGATCCTATTGAAATGGTTAGAGAAGTTGTTTTGAAAGAGAAATATGCTGATCAGGCCTGGATTGAAGAAATTGAAGCTAAGGTGAAGCAGATTGTTGATCAGTCTGTGAAGTTTGCTGAAGAATCTCCATTCCCTGATGCATCAGAATTATTTACTGATGTATATGTACAACAGGATTATCCGTACGTAAAAGATTAAGTAAGAAACGCATTTCAATAGATTATATAGAATGGCTGAAATAGTTAGAATGCCCAAAATGAGCGACACCATGACAGAAGGTGTGATGGCTAAATGGCATAAGAAAGTTGGCGATAAAGTTAAGAGTGGCGATGTATTAGCTGAAGTGGAAACCGATAAGGCAACCATGGATTTAGATTCATATTGGGATGGTACCTTATTATACATTGGTGTAGAAGAAGGTAAAGCCGTTCCTGTTGATGCTATTATTGCTGTCGTAGGTAAAGAGGGTGAAGACTATAAAGCTGCATTAGCTGCTGAAGAAGGTGCTGCAACGGCGCCTGCTACAGAAGAAAAAGCTGCAGAGTCATCTTCAGAAAAACCTGCTGAAAGCAAAACTGAAACTGCTGGTGCTGCATTATCTGAAGCAGAACTAGAGAAAATGGGTGTTACGGTAGTACGTATGCCTTTGCTAAGTGATACCATGACTGAAGGCGTAATTGCTGAATGGCATAAGAAAGTTGGCGATAAAGTTAAAGACGATGATATTCTTGCTGATGTAGAAACCGATAAGGCGACTATGGAAGTAATGGGTTATGCTGAAGGTACTTTATTACATATAGGTGTAGAAAAAGGTCAGGCGGCTAAAGTGAATGGTATTATTGCAATTGTAGGCCCTGAAGGAACAGATATCAGCGGTATTCTTGCTCAAGGTGATGCTCCTGCTAAACCTGCTGCAGCTGTGGCAGATAAAGCTGATGCTCCTGTTGCTGAAAAAGCAGTTGAGGCTACAGAAGAAGCTTCAGCTTCATCTGGAAGTGGAGATCGTCTAAAAGCATCTCCATTAGCAAAAAGAATTGCAAAAGATAAAGGAATTGACCTTGCACAGGTTGCAGGTAGTGCAGAGGGTGGTCGTATCATTAAAAAAGATATCGAGAACTTTAAACCTGCTGCTAGCGCTCCAGCTGCTGCCGCTCCGGCACAAAATGCTGCTCCGGTTATCCCTCAATTCGTAGGTGAAGAGAGATTTACAGAGAAACCAGTATCGCAAATGCGTAAAGTGATTGCTAAACGTTTAGCAGAAAGTTTGTTCACTGCTCCACATTTTTACTTAAATATTAGTATTGATATGGACAATGCAATGACTGCACGTACGGCTATCAATACAGTGTCTCCTGTTAAGGTTTCATTCAATGATATTATTATTAAAGCGGTTGCAGTTGCCTTAAAACAACATCCTGCAGTTAACTCTTCATGGTTAGGTGATAAAATCCGTTTCAATGAGCACACCAACATTGGCGTAGCGATGGCTGTTGAAGACGGCTTATTGGTTCCTGTAGTTCGTTTTGCTGATGGTAAATCGTTATCTCATATCTCTGCGGAGGTTAAAGAATACGGACAGAAAGCAAAAGCTAAAAAATTACAACCATCGGATTGGGAAGGTTCTACTTTCACAGTTTCTAACTTAGGTATGTTTGGAATTGATGAGTTTACATCAATTATCAACTCTCCTGATGGTGCAATTTTATCAGTAGGTGCAATACAACAAGTTCCGGTTGTTAAAAACGGTGCTGTTGTACCAGGTAACGTAATGAAGCTGAGTTTAGGTTGCGATCACCGTGTTGTTGATGGCGCTACTGGTGCTGCGTTCCTACAAACACTAAAAGGATTACTTGAAGAACCAATCAGGTTATTGGTTTAATCAAAATACATTAAAAATATGAAAGGTTGTCTGTGTAAAAGCAGACAACCTTTTTTTATGCCTCTTAGTTTTGTACTTTTGCGCTTATGTCAAATATCAAACCCTCTTTAGCAAAAGGAACCAGAGACTTCTCTCCACAGGAAATGGTGAAACGTAACTTTATTTTTGATACCGTTAAAACTGTTTTCAAAAAATATGGCTATGCCGAAATACAAACTCCTTCAATGGAAAACCTTTCCACGTTAACAGGGAAGTATGGCGATGAGGGTGATAAACTGATATTTAAAATCCTGAATAGCGGCGATTACCTGTCTAAGGTAAAGCCTGATTTATTGGCTCAGGCCAATTCAAATGCTATGATTTCATCTATTAGCGAGAAAGCATTAAGGTATGATCTTACGGTGCCTTTTGCCCGTTATGTAGTGATGCATCAGAATGACATTACTCTTCCATTTAAACGTTTCCAAGTGCAGCCGGTTTGGCGTGCAGATAGGCCCCAGAAAGGGCGTTACAGAGAGTTTTATCAGTGTGATGTGGATGTGGTAGGTTCAGACAGTTTACTAAATGAAGCGGAATTTATCTTGATATATCAGGAAGCACTAAGTAACCTGGGTTTAAAAGATTTTACCATTAAAATCAACAATCGTAAAATATTATCAGGTATAGCCGAAGTAATTGGTAAACCAGAACTGATCATAGATATGACGGTAGCCATTGATAAACTCGATAAAATTGGTTTGGATGGCGTAACCAAAGAATTGATAGAGCGAGGTTTTACTGAGGAAGATATTGATAAATTAAAGCCAGTTATTTTACTGGACGGTTCTAATGAGCAAAAATTAGCTAGCTTAAAAATGGTATTGGCGACGTCTGCTACCGGCTTAACTGGTGTCTCAGAAATCGAAACTGTATTTGAATATGTGAATACATTGATTAAAGCTGATTCTTCTTTAAGTCCGGATATTGAATTAGACATTACACTTGCCCGCGGATTAAACTACTATACCGGTTGTATTTTTGAAGTTAAAACCAATGAAGTAGCCATGGGAAGTATTGGCGGCGGTGGTAGGTACGATGATCTTACTGGTATGTTCGGTTTAAAAGGATTAACCGGAGTGGGTGTTTCCTTTGGTGCGGATAGAATTTATGATGTGCTACAGGAGTTAAATCTTTTCCCTGAATCTGTTGCTGCGGGGACTAAGGTACTCATCAGTAATTTTGATAAGGAAGCTGAAATATACGCGCTACCGATCTTACAGGAGTTACGCAACGCTAACGTTGCCGCGGAGTTATATCCATCTTCAGTGAAGCTTAAAAAGCAAATGAGCTATGCGGATGATAAACATATCCCTTATGTGATATTAATTGGTAGTGACGAGATGCATACAGGTCTGCTTACCTTAAAAAATATGCAAACAGGAGTACAGCAAAAATTATCGGCCAAAGCAATTATTGAACTGATAAAATCAGAGTAAAATTTTCTATTGATTGTGCTTATTTCTATAATATTAGTTACGAATGACAAAAAAAGATTTTTTAAATGAAACCTTTTGCCATTTTTACTGTCATACTATTAGTTTTTAGTTTTAGGTAAATAAGGGGAGCGATTGTGGCGGTTGCTCCTCTTTTTTTTGTTCCTAAAAAACTATAGATGAGGCTGAAAGGTGTCTGTGTTAATAACAGACTTTAATTCGTGAAGGATGGTATATAATCCAAAATTAGTCCTGTTTACATAAATAAAATGTTTTACTCCTCTGGCTTGCTTAAATTCGGCCATAGTAGATATCTTCTCTCCATAATTGTATAGCTGATCAAAAAACTCAGGTTTGCTGAAATCAAACTGTTTGCTGGTATAAGGTCTTGCAAATAATTCAATCATTTCCCGGTAGGCACCGTAATAAAATTCAACCTGACTGTTGCTATCATCAGCATGGATCATTTCCAGCTTTCTAAAAGCATTAATTGTTTTTTCTTTATCCTTAAGTATATCTGCAGAAA
Source organism: Pedobacter hiemivivus (assembly GCA_040393085.1). Taxonomy (GTDB): domain Bacteria; phylum Bacteroidota; class Bacteroidia; order Sphingobacteriales; family Sphingobacteriaceae; genus Pedobacter; species Pedobacter hiemivivus_A. Next base: position 17,176 of record JBEBUV010000002.1, read on the forward strand.
TTAAAGAGAAAAAAGGGAGATAAAAATCGTCCGGCATTTCTTTGATGCAACCAAAGTCAATTACACCAAGCTTCTCATCTGGCGTGATCAGGAAGTTTCCAGGATGTGGATCTGCATGTACGGCCCTTAATTCATGCTGCTGAAAATTATAGAAGTCCCAAAGTGCTTGTCCTATTTTATTACGTAAATCTTGCGATGGGTTTGTGTTTAAAAACTCTTTTAAATGCATACCCTCAATCCAATCCATTGTAATGATCTTCTTGCCGGAAAGTTCAGGGTAATAGACTGGGAAGACTACATTATCCAGATGTGCACAGGCATTAGAAAACTCTATAGACCTTTTTACTTCTAATTCATAATCTGTTTCTTCCAATAGGCGTTCTTCAACTTCTTTAATGTAAATGCTAAGCTCTTGCTCACTCATGCCAAGTAAGCGGAAAGCAAATGGTTTTACCATCTTTAAATCTGATGATATGCTATCACCAACACCTGGATATTGAATTTTAACAGCAAGCTTTTTCCCGTTTAAAGTAGCTTCATGTACCTGCCCGATAGAAGCGGCATTGGTCGATTTTAAATTGAAAGTATCATAAATTTGATCAGGAGTTTTTCCAAAAAGCCTTGTAAAAGTTCTGACGATTAATGGCCCTGATAAGGGAGGGGCGTTATATTGCGACTGACTAAACTTATTGATGTAAGATTTGGGTAGAATATTTTTATCCATGCTTAACATCTGGGCAATCTTTAATGCACTGCCTTTTAATTCACTTAATGATTTATAAATGTCTGTCGCATTGTCCTCATTCAGCTCATCTCGACTTAATGTGGGGTTAAATAGTTTTTTAGAATAATGTTTAATATAGTTTCCTCCGATCTGGAAGCCTGTTTTTACGAATTTAGCTGACCTCTCACCTTTTGTAATAGGAATTTTATCTAGTCCTTTCATAAATTACAATCCCATTCTTTCTCTCATACGTCCGTTTCTGGAAAGAAATTTTCCATACTCAAAGAGATTATCTAAAGGTGACCTTTGAAACAAATCAAATGTAACATTAATACCTCTTTCAATTGCTTCATCGGTTTTTTCATAGTCTTCGCTATCATCATCTAACCAGAAATTTAGGATAAAAGCGAACTGTAACCATACCGCGTCTTTGTATTTTTTGCTCAGAAACTTACGATCGGCCAATTCACCACTTTCCAGCCCCTCGTTAATAATGATTTCAGAAAAGTTGGAAAATACTGGTTTTAGACCAGAAAGAACGTTAGGGGTGGATAATTGTGGTCTATGTTTTTTTAAACTATAGCTCACGAAACTACGTTGTGGCTTAAGTTGTTCTATATAGCTGTAAAAAAAGGAAAGTATCTTGTCTCTTGCAGAATACTGCGACCATATTTCCTGTTCTTGAAGGGTACTTATGGTTTCAGATGTTAATTCCACCCATATCATTTTTTCAATGCTGTCAAATGACGGATAGAACGTATAAAACTCTTGTTCGGTAATTTTCAGTTTTTTAACAAAGCTGTAAACTGACTTTGGCCTTTCACCGTTTGTAAGTACATAATCGATGTAGGCTGTTTTAATTTGTTGAGATGTTGCCATGGTCTTTCTCTTTAATAAGATAACGCTGAAATGAATCGCTTGTTTCGCATAACCTTAATATTTGTTTATCATTCCATCATCTTTTTGTAATAAAATTAGCTTTTGACCGATGATTTTTAAATCAGGCAGCAAAAAATGTAGTCATATAGAGGCAATCTTGTAAATCAGTTCGTTCTACTACTGCAGAATTAATTAGTTTTGCAGAGATTTGGAGAAAAGGGTAAGACATATACAGCGTATTATATCGGTTTTGTTGCTTTGGGTGTTTGCCATTGCACTAACCCCTTTTGGTGCGTTTCATCATCACCATCATGATACCCACCAACAAAGTTGCTCATCAGATAATAAGAGCTGCGGACATAAACTACATGTCAGTACACAAACAGAACACTGTTTAGTTTGTGAGGCTCATTTCGAGAAAAACTATACTGTTACAAAGGCACATTTCCGGATTTATCTGGTTAGCAAGCCAGTTCAAAAGTTTTATGGTGAGGTAAGTAATTCATATACCAGGTTAATTGACCTGGCTCTTCGTGGTCCACCGACTGTTTAAACCATCATGAACAGGTGTAATTACCTGTTAATTCTTAATTTATTATTAAGGCGGATCCATATACCCGAAAGGGTTGGTCAAGTCGTTTAAACAATTTTTTCTAATGAAAAGAGTACATCTTTTACTATCCTTATTACTGTGTCTGTTTTTCCCATTCCTAAGTTTTGCATCAAGTCTTGCTGAGGTACGTGGAAAGGTTGTAGACGCATCAACTCATAGTCCATTAAGTGGGGCAACCATTTATATTACAGACTTAAAAGCTTATACCACTACTAATGATCAAGGAGAATTTATCTTGAAGAACGTTCCTGCAAAAGGGAAATTCCTGCTTGAAGTACGTTTTATTGGTTACAAAACTCATTCTGAAGCGATTGATTTGTCGGGACAGAACAATTTAACCATTTCTTTGTATCCTTCTATTATTGAGAGTGCAGAGGTGGTGATTACAGGGGCGCCATTTAGCTCAAAAAATAAAACAAACAGTTTATCTGTTGTTACTATAGGCAAAACAAATCTGTTACAGGCTGGTGGTTCAAATCTGGTTGATGCTATTGCAAAAGTTCCAGGCGTATCACAAGTAAGCACTGGAGGAGCAATCTCTAAACCTATCATCAGGGGATTAGGCTATAACAGAGTCTTAACAATGGTTGATGGTGCAAGAGAAGAATCGCAACAATGGGGTGATGAGCACGGTATAGAAGTTGACCAGTTTGCTGCGGCAAGGATCGAGATCCTGAAAGGGCCTGCAAGTTTACTTTATGGTTCAGATGCATTGGGAGGTGTAATTAATGTGATTGATGACCTTGTGCCAGCTCCGGGTGTACATAATGGCACATTTAATTCAACTTATAGTACCAATAGCGGACTTGCCGCCTCTTCTTTAATGTTACAGGGAAATGAAAGTGGATTTGTTTATCGAGGCCGTGCTTCTTATAAAAATGCTTATGGCTTTGGTTATAAAAATACCACAGTGCCCAACTCTGGATTTAATGAACTAAATTTTAATGGTATGCTTGGTTTAAATAAAAGCTGGGGTTATTCACACCTTACATTTTCACGTTTCCATACCAATGTTGGCCTGGTAGAAGAAGGGCCTGATCAGGATGGGAATTATTTAAACGAGGATGGTGAAATCATTACACAATCAGAGGCGAGAGACAGAAAATTGAATCTCCCATATCAGGATATTACGCATTACCGTACTGCATTAAATAGCAACTTCATTTTAGGAAAGGGGCAATTGAAAACAGTGTTTGCTTTTCAGAGCAATATCAGGAAAGAGTTTGAAGAAAGTTTACAAGAGGCAGGTTTAGACCTGAACCTTAAATCCTATACTTACGATTTAAGATATAACTTTCCTAATTTAGGTGAATGGCAACCGGCAATAGGTGTTCAAGGAATGTATCAAGACAATGCGAACAGAGGACATGAATTCCTAATTCCTGACTATAACAGCAATAACATTGGTGCTTTTGTATACATGAAGCGTAATTTTGCCAAAGGAGCAATTAATGCAGGTTTGCGTTACGACTACAAAAAGCTGAATGGCGAGGGTTTAAACTTCGAGGGAGATCAGATATTTACAGGTTTTAATAATAAATTTTCTAACCTGTCTGGATCCCTGGGTTTTGCTTTCGAAATAGCAGATGAACTGGTGCTTAAAGGTAATGTAGGATCTGGGTTTAGGGCACCGAATATAGCTGAATTGGGGTCTAATGGCCGACATGAGGGTACTTTCCGTTATGAAATTGGGAATAGCAATTTAAAGCAGGAAACCAGTATGCAGCTCGATCTTGGATTGGAATATACGGGCGAAAAAGTGAGCCTGGGATTAAACGGTTATGCCAATAGAATCTTTAATTATATTTATGCAGGTAATTTTAATAACGAGGCCAAGCCTTTTGAAAATGAGGATGGCAGTATTGATGTTTTACCTATTTACCGATATGTGCAAACAAATGCTGATCTATTTGGTGGTGAGGCATCAGTAGATTTTCACCCGATCAAGTCCCTACATTTTGAAAATTCATTCTCTTATACTAAAGGAATTAATCGTGCATCAGATCAGGCATTACCATTTATTCCGGCAGCAAGTATTAACAATGAAATCCGTTTCGAGCCAACTATTAAAGGCCTGGAAGATTCTTATATTAAAGTTGGGATCACTAATACCTTTAAACAAGCACGTTTTGATAGCTTTGAAACCCAAACTAATGGTTATACATTGTTGGATGCCGGTATCGGAACAAGCATTAACACAAAGAAAGGAGCATTTAGTATTTGGATAGTAGGACAAAATCTATTGAATAAGGAATACTATAATCATTTAAGCAGATATAAACCTGTGGGTATTTATAACCCGGGTCGTAATATTACTTTCGGTATAGCTGTTCCATTTTTATAAAAAAGATTGCTATTGATTAGCATAAATAACGTGGTTGTTTAGTGTTCATCCTAAATAGTATTTAAACATTTTCTAAACAGTATGCAACCAGGGTTGATGATATATTATGGACCTTAGTTGTATACCGTTTAATATTTGTAATAATTTTCCTCCTACCTCAGTCTTTTTAATTTGTTCTCTTCAAGTTATTCCTCTTGAATATTTTACAATCTTCAATTGTAATCTTTGGTTTAAATTTCCCTCTAAAAATAAATTATGTGTAAGTTTAGAACTTTCAAAACTTGATTGTTGATTCAAAAACTACCTATGTTTATAAAAAGAATAACTTTAGCATTATTTGTTATTTGCACTTCTACTTTGACGGTGCTGGCACAAAAAACAGACACCTTATCGATAACTTTGGAGAATGTTCCTTATGCTTATCCAGTAAAATATTTTCCGATTTCTGTGGAGGGGCAGGATGTACGTATGGCTTATATGGACGTGGCACCTACTCAATTGGCCAATGGCAGAACGGTAATGCTATTTCATGGTAAAAACTTTGCAGGCTATTACTGGTCTGGGGTAATCAAATCATTAACGTCAAGAGGATTCAGGGTAATTGTACCTGATCAGATTGGTTTTGGTAAGTCGTCCAAACCTTTTATACATTATAGTTTCCATCAGATGGCGGCTTGGAACAAAGCCTTACTTGATGCATTAGGTATTCAGAAAGCAAGTGTATTGGGCCATTCAATGGGTGGAATGCTGGCTACAAGGTTTGCCTTGATGTATCCGGAGCATACTGAAAAGCTTTTGCTTGAAAATCCAATAGGTCTGGAAGATTACCGCAGGTTTGTTCCTTACGTATCAACAGATCAACAATATGCTAACGAATTAAAGGCAACAGCTGAAAGCGTTAGAAAGTATTACCAGAGCTCTTATTTCACTGTATGGAAGCCAGAGTATGAGGAGTTGGTACGTATTGCAGCTGGGGTGACCAATAGTGCCGATTTCCCTAGATATGCAAAGGTTGCGGCCATGACTTATACCATGATCTATGAACAGCCGGTTGTTTATGAGTTTCTCAATGTAAGGGTACCAACAGTTTTATTTATCGGAAAAGAAGATAAAACGATAGTAGGCAAAGGGTTATTGAGCCCTGATCAGCAGGTACTTTATGGTCAATATAGGTTTTTAGGTAAGCAAACTGCTGCCAAAATACCAGGAGCAAGAATTATTGAGTTTGATGGATGTGGTCATATTCCGCATATCGAAATTCCAGCAGAGTTTGGTGTAGCACTTTTAGGTAGCTTATAGTTATTTACTTATTATTCTAATTATTTATCTGCCCGATCTTGCAAAAACGTTTGTGATAATATCTCATATAATTCCGGATGTTTCGCTTTTAGCTGGGTAGGCTTTTCGAAAAAATATTCAGATACAACGGCAAAAAATTCAGCTTCATTGGTAATGGCATAAGGATTAATGTCTGACTTGCCATTTACAATATTCTGCATCTCCTGATGAATCATTTTTACCCATGGTATGGTGTATTCATGTTTCATCAGGTAATCTGGTACTCCGTCAATAGCCCCGTCTGATTTATCTAGTAAGTGTACAAATTCATGAATAGCTGTATTTTCCTTATCTGTGGCATTGGAAAAACCATGTAGCAGCGCTGAGCGCGATAAAATCATTTGCCCGTTCATGTAGCTTTCACCAACCATTCCTAAAATACTTCTCTCCCCGCCTTCAAACTGGAAATCTTTGTTAAAAGTATCTGGGTAAAGAAGCACCGTTGATAGGTTTTTGTATTTCCAGTCTTCAAAGCCAAACACAGGTATAATAGCACTGGAAGCAATTAGTAGTCTATCTAAAGGCTCCACTATCGTGCCTATTCCTTCAATGCGTATATTTCCTAAAAAGGCTATTATTCTGCGTTCAAATTTCTGTTTATCAGCAGCGTTCAAATGCTGATAATAGTTTACATGGTTGAGCAATAAACTGCGCTCAGTTTCACTAAGATCTAATTTAGCGGCTATTTTGGGTGTTCGTGCTCTCAAAATAGTGTACACTATTATTATGAGTATAGGAATCAGTATAATATAAGTGGGCATTGGCTATGCTTCAAGAATCTCCAGTTGTGTAATGATTTGATCTTCTGTAGCCGGGTAAGGCACATTGTTTACGATAGATTGATATACAGCCTCAAATAATCCGATATAATTTCCGTTCTCAGAATCAACATAGCTCACCTGTGCGATTCCTTGCTCATCCATAATGGTTAAACGACCTTTACTTTCTGCAGGTTCTATTCCATAAGCCGGGTTATTTAGCTTCATTCCTTTTAGCAATTGGTCTTCTTGAACATCCGAACGTCCTTTTACAAAGGAACCTTTAGAGCCATGTATTACGAAAGCTTTTTGCGGGTCAGCAACCAATAAACTTGATGTTAGGAAAATATTAAGGTCATTAGGGTAAGTTAGATGGATCATGAAATAATCGTCTACCTTAGTGTCTTCTCTGTGTTTTCCGAGTACTTTATAAAATGATGTAGGTTTACCAAATAAGCTGATAGCTTGATCGAGCAGGTGAGGTCCAAGATCATACATGAGACCACTTGCAGGATTTGGTTCTTCTTTGAAAGTTTTAGGGCCAATGGCAGTTCTATAACGGTCATATCTGTAATGTACTTCACAGATCTTTCCAAGTTGACCACTTTCTACAACTTTTTGAATAGAGGTGCAGTCGCTGTCCCATCTTCTATTATGGTAAATAAAGATCTTTTTTCCCAAGCTTCTTGCCAGGTCAAATAGTTCTTTAGCTTCTGCAGATGTTGGTGTAAATGGCTTTTCTACTAATACATGTTTTCCTGCCTGGAGACATTTACGTGTATAGTCTACATGTGTAAAGTTTGGAGTATTCACGATTACCAGTTCAATTTCAGGATCTGCGATCAATTCATCGAAACTATCATAGCTTTTTAAGTCTGGATATACTTGTGCTGCATTTTTCTGATTACGTTCTAATACCGCATGAAATTTGAATCCGGGATGCGCATCAATAAATGGCGCATGAAATACCTTACCCGACATACCAAAGGCCAGTAAGCCTGTTACAATTGCTTTCTCCATAGCTCTAAAATTAGCAATAAGGTTTCAATTGTGGTTCATTTATTATCACAAAGCTGTGGCTTGATTTGTATCTTTGTATTATGAAGCCTGCAGAAACACATGCAAAATGGAAAATTTTGCAACAAAAGATAGCACAGGAGTTTGATTCAGATGTTCCAGACTTAAAGGTAATACTGTTTTTAATAGGAGTACAGGAACTTGGTAAGGGGCCTGGCAAATACAGTAAGCGCCAAAAGGAGGAGTTGATGCACATTGCTACCTGTCGCTTGTTAAGTGAAATGGGATTCTATGAACTGGAAGGTTTGGATCAGGATGGCTGGCCACATTGGAAATTGATGAAACCTGTTCCATCTTTTGCAATGATGGAGCAAGAGATATTATTAAAATCACTGGCCATTCATTATTTCGAAGACATCTACGGAGTTTAGCTCATACAAATCATTTGAGGATTTGTAATGTTTAAAATAGAATAGCCCAAAAAGTAAAAAGCCCGATGTACTAAGTACTCGGGCTTTCGTTTTATATAGGTAGGTGTAAATAGGCTAGATTATTTTCCTTGAGTTTTTGCTTCGTTTTTCAATTGATCATTGGCAACGATCACTACCTCAACTCTACGGTTTGCAGCTCTTCCTGCTTCCGTTGCATTATCTTCGATTGGCTCAGAAAAGCCTTTTCCTAAAGTGATTAAGCGTGACGATGGTACACCTTGAGAAACTGCATAAGCTTTAACTGCTGCTGCTCTTCTTTCTGAAAGGCCCATGTTGTAAGACTCAGTACCTTTATTATCAGTATGACCAATTACTTTAATGTCTGTTCCAGGATATTGGTTAATTGAACTTGCTAAAGATTTAACATTTGTTTTAGCCTGAGCTGTTAAATCAGATTTATCAAAGCCAAAAAGAATACCGCTATCAAATTTAACAATGATACCTTCTCCCTCACGGATTACTTCTGCGTTAGGGATTGCATTTTGAATCTCAGCAGCTTGCTTATCCATTCTTTTACCAATAAAACCACCTGCAGTACCACCAACGGCAGCACCAATGATAGCTCCTACAGCAGTGTTACCGGCTTTTTTACCAATAAGCGCACCAAGTACACCACCAGTAGCAGCACCAATACCTGCACCTTTTTGTGTTTTTGTTAAACTATCGCAACCTTGAAATGCCATGGCACCAAGGGATAATGCTATACTAAATGTTGCTATTTTAAATTTTGAAGTCATCATAACTATTTTCATTTGTTTATATTTTCGATAAGTCAAACCTAATGCCAAGATTTTTTGTTACAGTAAATAAGCAGTTGATTTGAAAATATAGGTTAAGAAATCTTTAAACGATGTTGATTAACGGCCTGATGAACGATAATATTGGTCGCATGACGCTAGTGTGACTATTTTTCTATACAGTTACTTTTATTCTGAAAAATATTCTTTCAATTCCTCCAGAGTATTTTCGTCTTTATTGAAATCCTTTATGATTAAGCCTTTCTCTAATAAGATGATTCTATCACATACATCAGTAACATGGTTTAGGTCATGACTAGATATAATTGTAGTAATAGCTTGTTCAGTTTTTAAAGACCTGATTAAGGTAATGAGACGTATCTGTGTAGTTGGATCCAGGTTCGCAAATGGCTCATCTAAGATCAATAGTTCTGGCTTTTGCATAATGGCTGCAGCAATTCCAATTTTGTTTTGGTTGCCTTTTGAGAAATCACGGATGTATTTGCCTCTGTTGACGATCTCTCCATTAAAAAACTCCTCATATTGTTTTAGATACTCCATAACATCAGCTCCAGATAGGTTATGTAAACTGCCGATAAATATAAAGTACTCTTCTGGAGTTAGGTAATCTATTAAAAAACCCTCGTCCAGATAGGAAGCAGTATAGTTTTTCCATTCATCATCAGCAGCAACATCTTTTCCTTTTGATAATACCTGTCCCTGAGTAGGACGGATCAGGTCTAACAGCATTCTGAATAGTGTGGTTTTTCCTGCACCGTTATTGCCAACAAGACCGATAGTCTCTCCAGCACTAATTTTTAAATCACTGATGTCTACAACCGTTCTGTTGCCGTAAACTTTCTTTAAGTCTGTAATTTCTAGGATCATAATATTTATACCGGTCTTAATATTTAATGCTCTCTAAAGCCCTCGCCAATTTTATACTTTCTTTTGTTCAGTTCTTTTACCAGAAATGTAATCCAGAAGCTTCTGGTAGTTAATGCAACTGTTCCAGCCAGACCCAAACAGGTGATACCCCAATAAGGATGTCCGGTCAATGAAAAAGGTAAATAAAATACATATGGAAGCAGAAAATAAGGGATGGTCATGATAAATTGTGAGGCACCAACGCCCTGATTATTAAACGCAGCTCGTTTATTTAAATCTATAGCTTTTGTGTTCCTTGTAGCAAAATAAAGTATAATTATGGTGCCTATTCCAATATTATATAAATATGTAGCCAGTTGAATGTACAATATTTTCCAGCTGATGAGGCCGTACAGACAGGTAATGAGCATTACAACTGAAGAAATAGCAGTGAACAATAATAGTTTTGAGGAAATAAAGTCTTTAAGGTTGACTTTATTAGCCATGAGGCCATCAAAATGAGCGGCCTGCCATCCAAACATAAATTGCCCATACATGGAGACACTGGTGCCTGTCATAAACACCGCAGCAAAAATTATCATGTTTAATTTTCCTTTATCTAACAAATCCTGTTTATAAAAAATTAGCCCATAAAACAGGAAAAGTAAAGTCATGAAGACCATAGAACGCGTTCTTTTGTGTCTTAGAATAAGTTTAATCTCTAGTGCTGCTAATACGCCTACAGCACCAAATCTATCCAGGAAAGGATAATCGGTACTCATTTTTTTAACCTCTGCAGCACTTAATTCTTCTATGTACATATTTCTGCGTAGATATGCAGCATTTAAAAAGAACATTAATATTGCTGAAATTGTAAAAACAAAGCCGGTTATAGGATGTAAAGCAATAAATCCGAACACAGCATTGGATATGGCAGAGATAGAAAACACTTTAAAGTATTCCATTGCTGCTAAAGCCGAAATCGCAAATACAACTATTAAAATAGCTTTGATGCTAAGTGTCGTCAGTCGTTTTATATACATGACTGCATAATTGTTAAATATGCAGAGGGATATGATGGCAACGATGTACATTATGGCAGCAAAAGTACCGTGGATTTCTGCAATAGCTGTACAGCAGAAAGGTAAGAATACAAATAAAGGTAAAATGTTGAAAGCAGTAAATGCTGAGCGGATATTTAGGAAATTTACCAGTTTATTCCTTGGGACTTTCAGGTGTAAGTAGGGTGCTATGCTCAGTGTAGGTAATTCCTGTAACTGCATGCGCATTACAAAATCGAGAGCAAAGTAATAGAGTATAATGCCATTGAAGACAAAGATTACATCTTTTTCTGGTAAGATTTTGCCGATGAAAAGTTCCATACCAAAACCAATTAAGCAAGCCACAACCAAGAGGTATAATATGGCAAGCCCCATAAAAATATTTGCAGCGATGCTGCTACCTTTGTTTCTTGAGCGACAAAATGCTTTCCATTGGTGATTTAAGAAGACTGCGAGCATATATTTAATATTAGTAGTTGTATTTAGTTTTCCAGTTTTTTCTGAGCTGTTCCCTTAGCTTCTCTTCTGCTGGATTACTTCCGGGATCATATAATTTTGTTCCACTTAGTTCGTCTGGAAGATATTCCTGAGGTGCGAAATTGCCCTCATATCCATGTGAATATTTATAGTCTTTACCGTAACCAATATTCTTCATTAACTTTGTCGGTGCATTTCTGATATGTAAAGGGACAGGCAGGTTGCCAGTTTGTTTAACCAGTATTTGTGCATTGTTTATCGCCTCATAAGCGGCATTACTCTTAACAGATGCCGCCATATAAGTAACAGCTTGCGATAAAATAATTCTTGCTTCAGGATAACCGATTACATTTACGGCCTGGAAACAGTTGTTGGCCAATAAAAGAGCATTGGGATTGGCATTCCCAATATCTTCTGAGGCGAGGATGAGTAATCTTCTGGCAATAAACAATGGATCTTCTCCGCCTTCAATCATCCGGGCAAGCCAGTAAACGGCACCATTGGGGTCGCTACCACGTATAGATTTTATAAATGCAGAGATAATGTCATAGTGTTGCTCTCCTGCTTTATCGTACAATGCAAGATTTTGCTGTGCATGAGCAAGTACATTTTCATTGGTTAGCGTTATTTTATTACCACCTATACCATTGATAGCAATCTCTAAAACATTGAGTAATTTTCTTGCATCGCCACCAGATAAGCGGATCAAGGCTTCATGTTCTTTGATGCTTATTTTTTTGTCTTTGAGAATAACATCTTGATTAATGGCAGTTTGCAATAGTCCAGATAGTTCTTCTTCATTTAATGCTTTTAAGATATAAACCTGACATCGAGATAGCAAAGCGGATATGACTTCAAAAGATGGGTTTTCTGTTGTAGCGCCAATTAAAGTAACTAAACCTTTTTCTACTGCGCCAAGCAGGCTGTCTTGCTGTGATTTGCTGAATCGGTGAATCTCATCTATAAACAGGATGGGGAGTCCCATAAAACTGTCTTTGAGCGCGGCAGCCCTATCTATTACATCACGAATGTCTTTAACCCCTGAATTAATTGCACTGAGGTTAAAGAATGGGCGATCTAATGTTTGTGAAATGATATAAGCAAGTGTTGTTTTCCCCACTCCGGGTGGTCCCCAAAATATCATTGAGGGTAGCTGACCGCTTAGTATAGCTTTTCTTAATACTGCATCAGGTCCTACCAGGTGTTGTTGCCCAACGTATTCGTCCAGATTTTGTGGGCGCATACGTTCGGCTAAAGGAGGGAGGTTTTGCATAAAAGTAAAGATACACAGAAAGCTGTTTATGTTATTCTGCTTTTGGTTTCTTTTTCCAGAATTTGCGTTTTGGCTTTCCTGCGCCTGTTGCAGTCGTTTTCGCAGGCTTTGACACCTGATCTAAAGATTTGTCAATTGGAGCATCAGCAATATGTTCTGGTAATGTCATCCTATCTATCTGCTTCTCAATCAGCTTTTCAATTCCAGCCAATTTGCGTTTATCCTTGTGATTAACCAAGGTTATAGCAGTTCCTTTAGTGGCTGCTCTTGCAGTACGTCCAATACGGTGTACATAGTCTTCTGCATCATGTGGAACATCAAAATTGACAACCAGATCAATCCCCTCTACATCAATCCCTCTACTCAATACATCGGTACCAATAATGATGGGTAGTTGTCTGTTTTTAAATTGAAGTAAAACGGCTTCTCTTTCTTTTTGTCCCAGATCTGAATGGAATGGTTCTGCTTTAAGACCCAGTTTTCTAAATACTTTACCAAGATTTTTAACTTTTTCCTTAGTAGAAGCAAAGACAATAATACTTTTATATTCGTCTGTTTTTAAAAGGCTGGTCAGCAATGGAACTTTTTGTTCATCCTGAATCATGTATACCTGTTGGGAAATACCTTCGGCAGGTTTTGAAATGGCGAGACTGATTTGTTCCGGCTCATTTAATAGACTTGCTGCGAGTTTTCTGATTTTTGGAGGCATGGTAGCTGAGAACATGACCGTTTGCCTTACCTTTGGCAGGTAACTTACGATTTTCACGATATCATCGTAAAAGCCCATGTCCAGCATTCTGTCGGCTTCATCAAGTACAAGGTGCTGTAATTGATCAAGTTTTAAAACGCCAGACGAGAGGTGTGAAATTAATCGACCGGGAGTAGCGATAATAATATCAACACCCTCACGCATAGATCTTTTTTGTTGTTCGTAAGCAATTCCATCACCGCCACCATAAACGGTTAATGAGCTGATATTGGTAAAATAAGAAAGTGCTTCCACCTGCAGATCTATCTGCTGTGCCAACTCCCTTGTAGGTGCCAATATTAAGGTATTGTTATGACGTTCTTCGGTCCCAGCAATCATATTCATGATTGGCAGTAGGTATGCGCCTGTTTTTCCTGTTCCTGTTTGTGCGCAGGCAATTAAATCTTTCTTTGCTGAAATAAGTGGAATTGCCTGCTGCTGGATTGGAGTTGCATTACGGAACCCCATTGCTAATAACCCTTCTAATAAATCAGGGTTAAAATTAAAATCTTTAAAATCCAATATACTTTTATGTTGTTAGTATTTACCCTATAAAAGTAAACTATTTATTTTACTTATTCTTATCAGCATAGCCAAACACCTTTTGTAAGAGAGGGGTAGATCTTGCTCCTAGCTGATCTCTGATCTTAAGTTCCTCCTGAGCAACCTGTATAAACATACCGTCAATGGCTTTCTGCGCTACATAATCTGATAGGTCGGCATTTAATGGTTTTACCAATGGAAGCTTGTTGTACTGTCCAGTTGCATCACCCCAATACTTCGTTGCACCTACTTTTGCTAAGCTGGTATTGATGACTGGTTTAAATTTTTCCATTAGCTGTGCAGTAGTTACTCTTTTAAAGTAATTGGTTGCTGCATCTTGTTTACCTAATAATATATTTGTTGCATCAGTAATGGTCATTTGTTTAATGGCCGAAACAAAGATTGGCTTAGCTTCTTTTGCTGCATCTTCTGCGGCCCGGTTCAGACTCAAGATGACGTTGTCGGCCAATTTACCCATACCAATGCTACGCAGTGTTTTTTCTACCTTTTGTGCTTCCGGAGGGAATAGGATTTTAACGGCCATATTTCCCATAAAGCCATCTTTAGCCGAAAGCAAATCAGCTCCACGAGATGTACCTATTTCCAAAGCTTGTTTAATCCCTGAAGCAATCTCTAATGTACTAGGGTTTCCGGTTGCGGATGTTCCAGAGCCTGTTACTTTTTTAAAAATATCTCCAATCTTAAATTGTGCTTGTGCAGGGATATTGATGGCTAGAAAGCAGGCTATAAAGGTAGTAAAAACAAGTTTTATGTATTTCATTATGTGTGTTTGGTTATTTTTCAATCGAAGATAGCAAATCTCCGGCCATTAATTTGGCAGACTTTGCCAGTTTAATAAATTCAGAACGATAACCTTCTTTATCTGTGCCCATTGCTCCAGACGCAGTTTGTATCACGCGTTCAAATGAAGCATTTTGTTTAAAGTCTGACTGTCTGATTAGCATTCCAAATTCTGCAACGCTTGCTGCAAAACGGAAGTTATTGCTGGTTTTTACAATTGAAGAAGAATAATCAATAACTGCTTCCTGGATCATTTTGCTGGTTCGGCCATTAGGTTCTTTATAGCGCAACTTTACAGTTAGCATTTCCTTGTTATTACCATTGGTTTTTACTTTTTTGTTTTCCTGATATTTTAAGTCATCAACAGCTCCAGCGAAGCTGCTTTTAACACCCGTTGGGATAATCTCATATAAAGCGGTAACGGTATGGCCAGAGCCCATTTCACCAGCATCTTTTGTGTCATCATTAAAATCTTTGTCTTCCAATAATCTATTTTCATAGCCAACTAAACGGTAAGCCTGTACTTTCTCGGGATTAAATTCAACTTGTAGTTTTACATCTTTTGCTATGGTAAATAAGGTGCCGCCAAATTCGTTGATCAGTACTTTACGTGCTTCGCTGATGTTATCGATATAGGCATAATTGCCGTTACCTTTATTGGCAAGGGTTTCCATCTTACTATCTTTTATATTCCCCATACCATAACCAAGTACGGTTAAAAAGATGCCTGTTTTACGTTTTTGTTCAATCAATGTTTCCATGTCTTTATCACTAGATGCACCAACATTGAAGTCGCCATCTGTAGCAAGTATCACCCTGTTATTTCCTCCTTTAATGAAGTTTTGACCAGCTATTTTATAGGCCATCTCAATACCTGCACCACCAGCCGTAGAGCCATTTGCGATTAAAGCATTTAAGGCGTCCTTAATCTTCGCTTTATCGCTTCCAGAAGTAGCAGGAAGTACCAAGCCTGATTTTCCTGCATAAACAACAATAGCCACCTTATCTTTAGCACGAAGCTGATCCGTCAAAAGTTTAAAGGATGAAACCAGTAGTGGAAGTTTATTTGGCGCATTCATGGAACCTGATACGTCGATTAGAAATACCAAATTGGAGGCTGGAAGATTGTCTGTCGCTATTTTCTTGCCCTGTAAGCCAATCTGAACCAGTTTATGCTTTGAGTTCCATGGAGCGGTAGATATTTCTGTTATAATATTTACTGGGTCATTCCCTTTTGGCTGTGGGTATTCATAATCAAAGTAATTGATCATTTCTTCTATTCTTACAGCATCTTTAGGAGGTAAAGAACCGTTGTTTATAAAACGACGGACATTACTGTAGGATGCGGCATCTATATCAATGGAAAAAGTTGATAGTGGGTTTTTGAAAGGGTTCAGAAAACCGTTTTCTTTGATAGAAGCGTAACTCTCTGTATTTTGCTGAGGATAGTAGCTTCTATTCAGGGTAGATATTCCCCTAATCATTGTGTTTTGGTGATATGTGGGGGCTGCTCCTACTAACATACTTTTCTTTTGACTGCCGAAATTTAAAACTACGACAGCTTCGTCCAGTTGTTGATTATTCGCAACTAATTCAACGTTAATAACAGACGACTTGCCTATTTCTACTGTAAGGTTCTTATAGCCTATATAAGAGAAGTTAAGTTGCTTGCTTTCTTTTTCTATTTTAATACTGTATTTACCATTTTTGTCACTAGTCACATGATTTGTTCTACTTATTGTCCAGACGCTTACACCGGAAAGAAGCTTTCCTGTTGATTTGTCTGTAACTGTTCCGTTAATCATTTTATCTGAAGCATGACTTTCCTGGAAGCCCATAAATATCAGTAGAAATAAGGGTAGCAATAATGTCTTCATAATCATTCTGTTTTTTCTAATGATGCCCACTTTAAAGAATTTCCATACCAGTGTCAGAAAATATTTTTATACTTGAACGAATTATGCCTTACACACCCATTGAAGTTTATAAAAAATAATACTGATAAAAAGGAGCAGGATGATGCTACTTTAATTGCACACTATAAAAGTAGTGGCAATCTGGAGGTATTGGGCTCGCTTTATAACAGGTATATGCACCTTGTTTTTGGGGTTTGCTTAAATTACCTTAAAGATGAAGAGCAAAGTAAGGATGCAGTAATGCAGATATTTGAGGAGCTTGTGCTAAAGCTAAGGGTACATGAGGTTCAGAATTTTAAAAGCTGGCTACATGTGCTTACCCGCAATCACTGTTTAATGGCACTACGTAAACAATCCAAACATACTACGGTTTCTATAGATGATACTTTTGTGGAAAATACAGATTTTGTGCATCTTGATATTGATGATACAAAAGAGAAGAAGCTAACCGTTATGGAAAAGTGTATGGAAACACTTACGGAAGAGCAGCGCGTGAGCGTTGACTTGTTTTATTTGCAGGAAAAATGCTATAAGGAAGTTGCAGATATCACAGGTTATGAGTTGTTGAAAGTGAAGAGTTATATTCAGAACGGAAAAAGAAATCTTAAAATTTGTATAGAAAAGAATAGCGGTGAATAAAGATTGGTTAGATATAGACGTTTTAGAGGATTACCTTGATGGTAAGCTTGATGCTAAAACCATGAATAGGGTGGAGCGTGAGGCTTTAGAAGATCCTTTTGTGGCTGAAGCTCTGGCGGGACTGAGTGAATCGCCTAAACGTTCTTTGCAGTCTATTTCTTTGCTTCAAAAACAATTGCATGATAGGGTTGCTGAGCATAAGAGTTTCAAAAAGACTTCGGTAATTACCTGGCAACGTTTAAGTATTGCAGCAGCTGCTGCGGTCATGTTTGTTGCGGTGAGTGTGATGTTCTGGATGAAAGAAAACAATTATCAGAAAGAGCTGGCTGGCCGATCTAAAAAAGTTGATGTGACAATTGCTCCGGCCGCACCTGTTATTGAGTCACCTGTTGAGGCTGATGCTGTACAATCTGCGCCTGTGATAGCGAGTGAATCTGCTGATCAGTTAAGGAAAAAGGAAATCGATAAGGCTATTAAGGCTGCAAAAACTAATAGTTATGCGACGAGAGTTAAGCCAAGGGCAAGTTTGCCTAAGGAAGCTCCTGCGGATCAGGTAAATGAAGCTATTGTTTCTGCTGCTCCTGCTCAGCGTAAACATTTCGTAGAGTCAGTAGCTGTAGCAGCGGCACCTTTACATAATGTAAATAAGGATTCTTCTGCTTTGGGTGAAGTAATGGTGGTTAATTATGGTAAACAAAAGAAAGCAGCTATTGTAGGCAGTGTTCCGATTCGTATCAGAGGCATGAGTAGTCTTGGTAACAAAGCAGTAATGGTTTCAAACCCTATTGGTGGATGGGATAAATTATGGACTTATATTGATCAGAATAATGCCTTTAAAAATGAAAAAAAGGTAGGGCAAATTGTTGAATTGGAATTTACAATTGCAAAGGATGGAAGACCCGAGAATATAAAGATCCTGAAAGAGGCTGAATTTAAATATGAACAGGAAGCTATCAGACTTATTTTAAATGGTCCAGACTGGGAGCAGCCCATAAAAGATAATGGAAAGATGACCTTTGTAATAGATTTTTAAATGTAACAAAACGGCCTTTCTCATGATCATGAGAAAGGCCGTTTTGTGTTATATTATCTTTAACTATTAAAAGAAAAGGTGAATTAAGCTGAATAGTAGAGCTGCTAGCGTTGCTGAAACAGGGATTGTTAAAACCCATGCCCACAATAAGCTTACAGTAACTCCCCAGCGAACTGCAGAAACTCTTTTTAGTAAACCAACACCAACAATAGATCCGGTAATGGTGTGTGTTGTAGAAACAGGAATACCAAAGTGCTCAGTAATACCTAAGGTTACGGCACCTGCAGTTTCAGCTGCAACACCTTCAAAAGCATTTACCTTAGTGATTTTTGAACCCATTGTTTTTACAATTTTCCATCCGCCACTCATCGTTCCTAAAGCAATGGCTGCATAACAGGAAATAGGAATCCATTCCGGCATAGCATCACCCGTGTTTAATACATTTCCTGCAACCATGGCTACATAAATGATACCCATAACTTTTTGAGCATCGTTACCACCATGTGTAAAACTTAATGCCGCAGATGAAATTAATTGCAAACGTTTAAACCACTTCTCGGCCACTGATGGCCTGGCATTTTTCGAAATATGTAAAATCATAATGGATATGATTACTGAAATAACCATACCTATTACGGGAGCAAGCACAATAAATGCAACCACTTTTAGGATTGGTGCGAAGTTAATGGCTGACATAACGTCTGCACCCATAGAATAGGCTTTTGCCATTCCGGCTCCAGCAAATCCCCCAATAAGAGTGTGCGAAGAACTAGATGGAATACCAAACCACCAGGTAAATAAGTTCCAGGCAATAGCTGCAAGGAGTCCTGAAAGGATCACTTCAAGTGTAATAAAGTTCTCTACTACAGTTTTAGCAATGGTATTGGCAACTTTGTGATCTGTAAAATAAAAATATGCAGCGAAGTTGAAGACTGCTGCCCATAGTACCGCTTGAAATGGCGATAGTACCTTTGTAGATACAATAGTGGCAATAGAGTTCGCTGCGTCATGGAAGCCGTTTATATAATCGAAGGCAATGGCCAGGAAGATTACAACGACCAATAAGGTAGTTACCATTTTTTTAAAGGTTTAAGCATTCTTTACCAAAATAGATTCCAGCACATTCGCCGCATCTTCACATTTGTCTGTCGCCATTTCTAAGGTTTGTAGCACTTCCTTTTGTTTGATCAATTCAATGGCGTTTGTTTCAAATTCAAACAAACGAGCAATGGCAAGGTTACAAACGTAATCTGCTTGGTTTTCTCCACTATTGATACGTACGCAAGCATCGGCAATAACACGAATGTTTTTAAAGCTTCTTAATTCCTTAATTGCTTTTTCAAGATCTGTACACATTTCTACCAGTAGCTCAGCCAGTTTAATCATCGCATCGCCAATGTTGGTTACATTGTAAAGCTCAATATTACTAGCTGAAGCATGGATATAATCTGCGATATCATCAACAGCGCTAGCCAATGCGTGGATATCCTCTCTGTCGAAAGGTGTAATAAAGTTTTTGCTTAATTCAAGGAAAATAGAGTGGGTAATGTCGTCACCAACATGTTCCAAACGTTCTATTTCTTTAATGTATTCTTTTCTTTTTTCCAGGTCTGTTGCACTTAAAGCAAGCAATAAGGCCTGAGAAATCTTTAATGCGTTGCTTCCAGCCTGCTCAAATAGTGGCTGAAATTTTTTGTCTTTCGGTGTAAAAAACTTAAAAATGCTGTTCATATTAATTTATAAATATGATACAAAAGTATGAGTGTAATGTTAACTTAGTGTTAAGTGTTAAGTTATTTTTACAAATACATCAGACTGTTACCCAATCTTTTCAAGTGTAAAGGCAAAAGTAGTTCCGATTTGAAGGGTACTTCTTACGGATATAATTTGCTCATGAGCCTCTAGAATGTGTTTTACAATCGCAAGACCAAGGCCTGTGCCACCTTCTTGTCTTGATCTGTGGGAGTCAATTCTATAAAAGCGTTCGAACAATCGGGCGAGGTGTTTTTCATCAATTCCGATACCGTCATCTGTTACTTCGATCAGATATTGATCATGTAATTCGAATATTTTTATTGCAGTCGACCCATTTTCCTTTCCATATTTTAAGGAATTATGAATCAGATTAATAAGAACCTGTCTGATTTTTTCACGATCGGCTCTTACAAATGCCGGGTGTGTATATTTGTCTTTGAATGATAGTGTGATGTGTTTCTTGTTCGCGGTGTCTTCAAGTCCATCCATTACTTCCCGGGCCAATGGAACAAAATCAAAACGTTCATAATTAATTGGGACTTCGCCTGTTTCAAGCTTAGAAATAGAATCAAGGTCGCTGATCAGGTAGCTTAAGCGTTCAACGTTGCGGTCTGCTTTATCTAAAAACTTCGCAGCCATTTCAGGATCTTCATTTATGCAATCCTGGATCGTTTCAATATAGCCTTGAATGGCAAATAATGGTGTTTTAAATTCATGCGAAACGTTCGACAAAAACTCTCTTCTAAATCTCTCTTGTTTTTTCAGTTCTTCGATCTCTCTTTTCTTTGCTCCTGCCCATTCTTTTACTTCCTGTTCAACATCATTGATTGGGTCAGAACTCACATATTCACCTAAAGCATCTTTAAGATCTTTACCTAATTTCAGATTATGGATCATTTTATAGATCAGTACAATTTTAGAATATATATACTTTTCAAGCAGGTAATAAAATACAATGAAGCTGGTGATAAAAGTTACGACAAATGAAACCAGCATAAAATACCAGCTTTGTTGAAAATAGAAATTGACCAGACCGATGGAGAGACCTACTGCAAAAGCAGCAATTAGCACTAAAACACTTAATTTCATCTTAAAAAGATTTGTCGATAATTTTGTGATGTTACATTTATTTTAACATCATATTTGAGTTGCTATCCGCAGGTCTCTTTGAAAGGCAATTTACAAGATATATTTAAATTGAGTATTAAATTTTTCCATCACATTCTTTATAAAATTGCTCAAGATAAGTAAGCATAAAATCATGACGATGTTGTGCAATTTTCCTACCCTCATCAGTTTTCATCAGATCTTTTAATAACATAAGCTTCTCATAGAAATGATTGATGGTTGGACCGGTTGAATTTTTATATTCTTCTTTTGTCATGTTTAGCTGTGGTTTTATTTCAGGGTCATAAAGCACCCTGTTTTTATATCCGCCATAAGTAAAGGCTCTGGCTATCCCAATTGCACCAATGGCATCCAACCTATCAGCATCCTGAACCACATCCAGTTCCTTGGATTGAAATGTAATGACCCCCAGACTGCTTTTGTAGCTGAGGTTTCTAATGATCTCTTGCACATGTTCGATGATTTTTGGGGCTATATCGAGTGTGCTTAAAAAATCTCCAGCTACTTTAGGCCCCTTTTCTTCATCTCCATTATTAAACTTGGCATCGGCAATATCGTGTAATAAGGCTGCGAGTGCGACTATCAAGTTATCTGCTTTTTCGATTTTATTGATTGCAACTGCATTTTTATAAACACGATCTATATGGAACCAATCGTGCCCAGCTTCTGCACCAGCTAAAGTTTCTTTAACAAATTGTATGGTTTGGTCAATGATTTTATTCATCGGGTCGCTTATTCAGTACGCTTAACAGGTCTTTCATCTTCGGGTCTTCTGCTGCCATCATACAATTCATATTCCAGCATGCGACAATCCAGTTTGCCATTGTAGAACTCTATTTTACGTGCCGCTTTTAATCCGATTTTTTTAGCTAGATCAGGGTTTCCGGTAAAGATATATCCGAAATAACCTTTACAATTTTGTTTCATGAAATCGCCCATACGTTTATAGGTAGCTTCCAATTTAGAGTGCACACCTAAACGCTCTCCGTATTCAGGATTAAACATTACGACACCATTCCCAGTATCAGGAACTTGTGTGTCAGCAAAGTCGCAAACCTCAAAAGTAATCAAGGTATCAACTCCAGCCGTTTTAGCATTCTTTCTACTAATATCTACCGCATCTTCAGATAAATCTGTCGCGATGATTTGCAGATCGACATTCTTTATAACCTGGTCCTTTAATATTCTGCGTTCAGCAAAAAACACCTGTTCATCGTATCCCATAATGTGCATAAAGCCATAATTCATACGGAATAGGCCTGGGCGACGGTTTGTGGCGATTAAAGCAGCTTCAATTGCCAGGGTTCCAGAACCGCACATCGGGTTTACAAATGGAGACTTTTGATCCCATTTGCTGCTCAATATTACTGATGCAGCCA
The DNA here is from genome assembly GCA_040393085.1 of Pedobacter hiemivivus. GTDB lineage: Bacteria > Bacteroidota > Bacteroidia > Sphingobacteriales > Sphingobacteriaceae > Pedobacter > Pedobacter hiemivivus_A. The sequence goes on from JBEBUV010000002.1 coordinate 39,697, forward strand.
AAGCTTCTAACATCGGTGCTTTACCTGGGATTTTACGATAACCATGTTTGGCCAATGTTTCACCTGATGTATCAATAAATATGTCAGCTTCGCTGTCTTTCCAATAAAGGTGAACGACTGCTTTGTTAGCGTCAGAGCCAGAATTAGGGCGGATGCTTTTCTTTTCTTTTATCCTGTCAACAATAGCATCCTTTACTTTTAGATTTGCAAATAGCGGAGTCGTAATGGTTGGATTGTCTACATTAGATGTTACCGAGAAGTAACCTGAGAAGTCGATCAGTTCTTCCCACGGCATATCTACCATTTCTTTGTATAATTCTTCCGGATTATTTGCTTTGAAGCTTTTTAGGCAGTATAAAATCTGACTTGCGCACCTTAAATTCAGATTTAGCTTAATGCATTCTGTTAAGGTAATGTTCAGTTCCAGTCCTGTTGGAAAATCTCTTACGATTTCATAGCCAAGGTCTTCTACCTCTTTTAATAAATAAGAGGAAAGACGTTTGTTGCAGGTTATGATAACCTTATTTTTTGTGTGGAAAACTTGCATAATTTATTGTGCGAAGTTATCAATAAAAATATAGAGATTTGAACTTCGTAGTAGAATAAAAGAGTATTTGTTATGGAATTAAAAGGAAAAGTGCATGAAATCGGTGCATTACAGCAGGTGAGTGAGACTTTCAAGAAAAGAGACCTGATTATAGAATATGCAGAAAACCCTACTTATCCTGAATACATCAGGTTTGAGGCTTTACAAGATAAAACAGCTTTGTTTGATAGCTTAAAGCAAGGTGATGATGTTGAAGTTTCATTCAATTTACGTGGTCGTCCGTGGACAGATAAAACCGGAAAAACATCTTATTTTAACAGTTTAGTAGTATGGCGTATCAATGCGTTAACACCAGGCGCAACCGCAGCATCTACTCCAGCATACGCACCACCAGCTGATTTAAACAGCGCACCAGGTGAGGAAGATGATCTTCCTTTCTAAGAACTTTTTTAAAGTAAACATTTTATAAACTATGCCGGAAATACCTTCCGGCATTTTTTTGTTTAAGATTTTATTCAATATTTCTTCGTTTACGTTCAAAATATTGAAAATCAATAATTTGTTTGTTATTTTCTGTGGACGGATGTTCCTGAACGGCCCTGATAGGTTAATTATGGACACAGCGCGTATATAATTGAGTTGGACTCATATTAGAACCCTAAGCTTTGTTGATGAACTTTTAAAGCGTGATTTTTACATTGAGATGTGTAAGCTTGAAAGATGGTCATCACGACAGCTATGAGAAAGGATTCAATTACTCAATTAGCTTTGCCAACCCGACTCCAGATTTCGTAGATTTTTGCTCCTTTACTGCTCAAGCCGCTGTGGTGCCAGTCTCCATTTTCGAGCTTTCCATCAAAACTTAATGAAGCGCCAACACGGCTATTGTCTCTGGAGAAAAACTCTATGTTTTCGGTGTATTTACCGTCTTTAAATGTGTAGCTGCCGCCACCAGTTCCAGAAAACTGCTTTTTTCCCGGATCTATAGCTACCCATTGGAATTTTGATCCGGTAAGTAGTTTATAGGTCTGCCTGGTTCCTGTTTGATGTATAGCTGCAATTTTGCCATCCTGCATACGGCCAGTGATCCGCCAAACTCCAGCTAATGGTGCTTGTCCATTATCTACACGTTGAAAAACTGGTTCGCCCTGAGGAACGGAAAGGGTAAGCGCTGTTGTAGTAACAGAAAATGGAATTTCGCTGATGTGATCAACCTTGGTTGAGTCCATACTGTCGAATAAGGACTTTGTAATAAGAGTTTTGTCTTTTATCTCATAATGACCTCCGGTAGTGCCAATAAATTGATTTCCTTGCTGAATGGCATGAAAATAGAACCCGTCCTCGAAGAAAAGATGATGAAGTTTGTCACCCTCATTAAATTCCCATGCACCGGTTACCAAAGCTGCTGTTTGTGCTTTAAGGCTATTAAAAGCAGTCGTTAATGTAAATAAGCAGATTAAAAGAGTTCTCATATTATTGTTTAATAAGTTGAATACTTGAATAATAGGCTTAATAAATATAGTCAATTTGCCTCACAGATGTGTTAAATTTTGTTAATATTAATTCCTTGAATAGGTAGTCTTCGATAAAAGGAATGATGTAATCTTCAAGTTAAATTATATACATAAAATACTCATTAATGGGTATTTTTTAGAAAGGGATATTTGTGGTCATTTGTTATGGAAATAGATCGATTAGTAGTTGTCTGTTCTATGTCTAAATAGTTGATTATGAGTCTAACTGATTAACGTAGGAGTATACAAATGATAAAAACAAGATTAATAGTACTGTTCTTATGTTCTTTGACTGGAGTAGCTTGGGGACAAGAGAAAAATTTTGTGGATAAGAGCACTTACATCATATCCTACGATTTTAGAACTGGAAAGTATGTATCTCCATTAAAACGGGTTAAAGTACATACACCTGTTGTATTCGAGATCAGAAATATCAACCCTTTTGCTTATAAGGTGACGCTAACGCCGAAAGATTCTATATTGGCGGCTTCTTCATTTGATAAGGAAATTCTTCAGATAATAGCTAGATGGGATAGTCAGGAAGCCGAGGGGAAATTGGCAACTTCGCAAAGTGATCTCGGTAAGAATATGGCGAATCAGGCTTCGTCATTAATAGCGGGTGATTTCAAGGATAGTAACGTTAATGGTGAAGTAATAGAAGCAGAAAAGAATCAGCAGGCATTTAATGTTGTAAATGAGATTTTGGAATTGGATAAGAAAATTCGAAATGAAGAGAGAGGTAGGGATAGTGTTTCTTCTTTGTTGAATGTCAAAAAAAAGGAAATTGAGAAAATAGATACGACTAATTTTGATGAAACTAATGCCTTATCACTTCAGAAAGTAGACGATCTTAAAAAAATAATCGACTCTCAAGATTTAAAGATCTTGGCTATTAAAGCTAAAAAGGATAGTCTTGAACAGAAGATGAACGAAAGTATAAAAGCCTATAGCCAGTTAGCAGAGGATTTTTATGCAAAGTATGATTACTTCATGGTTGATAGCCGACATGTATTCAATATGTTGAGGTATGCAAAAGCTATAAATACCATTGCCAATAATCCACAGCTTAGCTATGCACTTTTTAAACAACAATATGAGGTTGATTTAAAAACATATGCTATGGATATTTTTAAAAGCATGCCCACAATTGATAATTATAGGAAGAGCTATTCTGAGCTTACAAATTCATATTTTAAGATTATCCATTCTCCCTTGTTGGATGAGTTTATGAGTCCTAGCGGCATCACTAAAACCCAGGCTTTTCCTCAGTTTTTGAAAATGAAATCTGATCAATTGGCAGATTGGTTGGCTAAATATCCAGTCGAAAATATTCTTCAACAAGCTCAGTGGGTATTATCTGTCTTACAAGATTCTTCGCGATATAATATTCGCTCTATTCCTATCCAACCGGAAAATGACTTGTTTGAGTTCCATGCGAATATTAAAAAGAGAGGAGAGGGAATTTCGGATGCACATTATAGTGAACGGAATTTTGTGTATAGACAGCCTACTTTTGGTGGAACAAGAGTAGATTTCAGTTTAGGGTTAGCGGCGAGCTATTATCAAAATGTAGCTACTTATGAATTAGATACTGCTTCAAGAATTGTAAAGTCAGATGAAAAAGGGGTAACTGTTCCCTCATTAGTTGGAATGGTTACAATGAGTCTTAGAAAAACTGGATATATAGCTTACGGAGCAAGCGCTGGAATGGGTATTGGGGTAGATAATGGTAAAATACAGCTTAGTAATTTTTATACCGGGATGACAATGTTATTGGGTAAACGGGAACGGATTTTTATTTCCCTTGGGCCCTCTTTACGCAATGTAAGACAGCTTAGAGCCAACACCCCTGTAGGAACAGAAGTTCCTAATGTTAGTGATTTATCGTCATACATGAAAGATTTCTATAAAGTTGGATTCTTTGCATCAGTAACTTATAGTTTAACGAAAGATGCCAAATCGATGATTAGAAATATGTGGTAAGACTCACAGCCGTGTTAAATTTTGTTAAAGAAGGGTACTTTATGTGATTGCTTCATTATTTTTGAGTAATCTATAATGAAGAAAAGGAGCCTTTGGTTAATTACCGGACTGATGACTGTAGCCTTGCTAGGTGTGTTTGTAATGCAATTGTATTACATCCGGGAAGCGTATTACCTAAAATCTCAGCTTTTTGAACAGGATGTAAAGCAAGCTTTGAATGCCGTAGCTAGTAAAGTTCAAAAACGTTACGCAGCTGTTCATATTACAAAAAAGGATTATGAGGTCAGGAAGGAACGGGAACAGGATTATAGAGGGAAAGCACAACAAATTGTTGACTTCAAGGAACAATATAAAGAGCGGGAGGTTAAACGTAAGCTAGATCAACAGAGAAGGATTGTTGCTGATCTAAACATGCGTGATAGTATTGTAAGACGTACGTTTCTGAAACCTGAATTGATTAGCGAAGAGGTTTTTCAAGAGATTTCTGATCCTAATAATAAAGGTAATTCATCGTTACAGGTCCAGGTAGATTTTGGTGTTGATGCTTTTGGAAATGTTAGTGGAAATGTAAATCAGACAGTCATATCAAGGAAGTCGGCAACGTTTTCTATGTCACCGGGGCGTGTTCCAGATAGCATTAGGTATCTTGCTGTAAATCCAAGGACACTAAACCCAATGACAGTTTCTATTGAGCGTATTGCTCCAGAAATTGCATTGAAGTTTAAAATGGAGGACAGGATTGCAGAGCAGAAATATAAAATCGGACTGAATGAATTAATGAAAGATACGTTGGCTTTGGATGGGACCAACTTAAACTATCTGGAAGATATCGCGAAAGAGATGCGACAGGTGTATGTACCGATCAATCAGCGTGTGTCCAGAGCCTCATTAGACACTTTAATTAAAAAGGAACTGCAAGATCAAAATGTAAGTTCAACTTATGATTTCTGGTTGAAACTGGCTAATAAGGATTCAGTTCTTTATCATAGCGCCTCGAATCAAACAGAGGAGCTGTTACCGGAAAATACCTATCGTACAACTTTGTTTAGCAATGAGATTTTCCGTGATCCGGGAATGCTTTATTTATATTTTCCGAATAAAAATTCCTTAATCTTAAGTAATATGTGGGCCACAATGGTCTCTTCTGCCGGTTTGTTACTGGTGCTGATTTTTATCTTCGCTTACACGATCTATGCTATTTTGAAGCAAAAGAAGATTTCTGAGATGAAGAATGATTTCATCAATAACATGACACATGAATTTAAAACTCCGGTAGCTACTATTATGATTGCCAGTGAGGCTTTAAAAGATCCTGAACTTGCGGAAGATAAAAACAGGATCAGCAAGTTAGCTGGAATTATATATGATGAAAATGTACGATTAGGTAACCATATAGAACGTGTACTGAGTATTGCACGTTTAGAGAAAAAGGATATAAAACTAGAGCACAGAGATGTAGATATTCATAATTTGATTGCTGTTGTGGTAGAAAGTATGAGTTTACAGCTGCAAAAGAAAGATGCCAAATTAACGATGAATTTAAATGCTGTAAACCCACTTGTTTATGGCGATGAGTTACATTTATCTAATGTTTTTTACAATCTGATAGACAATGCTAACAAGTATAGTGTAGATAGTCCAGATATTACGATTGAAACCAGAAGTACTGAAAAGACACTGATCATAGAGATTGCTGATAAAGGTATTGGAATGATTAAAGAGCATTCTAAGCGTATTTTTGATCAGTTTTACCGTGTGCCTACAGGAAACCTCCATGATGTAAAGGGCTTTGGTCTGGGCTTAAATTATGTGCAGGATATTGTTGAACAGATGAATGGAACAATAAAAGTGCATAGTGAGAAAGATAAAGGAACTACATTTGAAATAAGTTTACCACTAAACCACAAAGATGAAGAAAATTCTATTGGTCGAAGACGATCCTAACCTTGGGCTGCTTTTGCAGGATTACCTTCAATTGAAGGGGAAATTTGATGTAGTGTTATGCACCGATGGAGAAGAGGGCTTAAGGGCATTCAGTAAACAAGGGTTCGATCTTTGTATTTTGGATGTGATGATGCCTAAAAAAGATGGTTTCACATTGGGAAAAGAGATCAGGAAAATCAATCAGGAGATTCCTATAATATTTGCTACAGCAAAAGCTATGATGGAAGATAAAGCCTCGGCTTATGATCTTGGCGGAGACGATTACATTACCAAACCTTTCAGAATTGAAGAATTGTTATTGCGAATAAATGCCTTATTAAAACGTGTTGCGGTAAAGGAGCCTGCTGATCAGGGGCCTGCTCAAAATCAATTCAACATAGGGGACTATACTTTTGATTATACAACCCAATTGGTTCATTATAAAGGCATGCAGCAAAAGCTGTCGACCAAAGAGGCTGAGCTTTTACGCTTGCTTTGTCTTAAAAAGAATGCTGTCCTTACAAGAGAAGAAGCTTTGTTAAGTATATGGCATGATGATAATTATTTTAATGGGCGTAGTATGGATGTCTTCTTGAGTAAACTGAGAAAGTATTTAAGAGATGACCCTAAAGTTGAGATTTTAAATGTACATGGTAAGGGCTATAAGTTGCTGGTAAATTAGAGTGAAAAAGCTTTTAATGAAGATTGTGCATAATCTCCCCAATCCTTTAATGCTGAATTAATAGTTTCTCTTAAAGTTTTATTATTAATAGGCTTACCTTTGGCTGGTGCTTTTAATTCATTCGCGCTTACAGCTTTATCTGTTACTGTTTTTGCAAACCAGGTAATGTTTTCATGAGGCAGAGCTACACCAAGGATCATTCCAGGTAGTCCTGTGAATGATTCAGGACCTCCAGAGACTGGGATTTTATCAGTGTAAAATGCTACAACATATATAGAATCCAGAATAATTGCATTTGCCCTTCTGCATTCATACCCAGCTATGGTTCTCATTTCATTGGTTATTTTCCAATTAATATTTCTGACACTGTCTTTTACCAGGAAAGTCTCTTCATAAACAACTTTTTTTGTGGTAAACATACCCGCAGCGAGATCAGTATAGGTGGTGTTTGGTTGGTCAGCTAAGGGAGTATTAAAGAAAAACCCTCTAGGAGCAGCATCCGGTTCCTGAGGAGTATATAGAGTTTTGTCTTTCGAAAAAGCCATCACACTTTTTAATACGCGGAATTGCGGTTGGTTTTTTTTGTAGGCATCATAGGCCTGTTCCATAAAGCTGCTGGTTCGTTTTGCCATTTGCTTTTTTAGAATGGCTAACATATTTGTACTCTTTTCAAATTCTATTACACCATCGGTGGTGAATCGTACACTTTGTGCAGAGACTTTATTTCCTAAAAGGATTAAGCAAGTAAATATCAGTAGGTACTTCATCGTCTTATTTTTTAGGGGCGGATCCGCCCATTTTATTGAAATCCCAAACAAGACTTCCGATAAAGAATCTTTGAATGGTCGTATAGCTGTTTTGAGTAATCATGTTGTTATTTGCATACCTGCTAAAGCCTACATTTTGATTGAGCAAGTCATTTCCAGAGATTACCAGTTTTAAATTATCAGTTTTGAAAAACTTCTTAGATATATTGGCATTCCAGATAAGGCGGCTTAGTGATTCATCAAAAGTTTGTGTTTTTGGCGTGTATTGGTAGTCGGCATTTGAGCTTATTTCTACTTTCCCCGGCAGGTTCACTGAAAAACTTCCACTACCCTGAAATCCTAATCCCTTATTGTTGGTTCTAGTCTGTAAAGAAGAGCTGATAATGTTATAACTCGGCCCGCCAGAAACCCAGAAGCTATATTTCTTCTCTTTATATTTTGATAGGTTTAAACCACCGCTGTAACTGTAAGATTGACTGGTATTGAGTTCGGTTTTTGATTCGGTACTTACCATACTGTAATTTATATTGCCATTTGCGCTGAGTCGAAGTCCTACATTCAATCCTATGCTTTTTATTTTCCGACTACCACCGCCACTAATGTAAAAGTTGTAAGGGTTTTTATCTGTTAGGTTAATAGACTGATAAGTGTTTTTTCCCGCGTCATCTGTTTTGGTATTGCTGACTATAGGGTTTGATGTGAAAGAATAGCTGCCATTTACATATATGTATTTGTCCGTCAGTATCTTATAGGAATTGTAGTTTACATTAAAGCCGCTTCTAAACGATGGTTTCAAATCTGGATTACCTAATGAAACGTTTAAGGGATCTGTGTTTACCCTAACTGGTTGGATTTGATCAATGCTTGGTTGATTGGTATTTCCATAATAACTTAATCGAAATGATTTTTGCTGGGAAAAACGATATTGGTAGGAGACTTGTGGGTTCCAGTTGATAAAGTCTCTTTTGAACGTTTTATCGGTATATGCATCAAACTGTTTAAAATCTACTGCACTTGCTTTGGTGCCGAAAGTTAGAATGGTTTTGTTTTTCTTGTAATTGAATATTGCTCCACCCTGATTGGAAAGCTGGTTCAGGTTAAAATCATTACTATATTGGCTGTCTAGTATATTGTATTGCCCTGATGCATCTTGATTAAATGACTTTCGATTAGAATTGCCATTGTTGATTCCAAGTGCATAGTTTATTGCAAGGGTAAGTGTTTTAGATAGCGGTTCAGTGTAAATAATATTGGTATTAAACACATTACTAGTGGTATTATTAGTCTTATACTGATTTACATTTTGTATGCTATCAGAGACTCCTTGTTCGTTAAAGAATTCATTGGTAGAGTTCAGGAAGCCTTTGGTGTCGTTCTTGTTAATGGCTTCAGTAATGTTTATAGAAAGGGTCCGACCTTTTTTCTTCAGCTTCTTAGTCCAAAGTGCTGTGGCATTAAATAATTGTTGGTCACCGTCATTGCTTAAGGTTCTGTTGCCTGAGTTTAATGGTGAATTGTCTTCTCTTGAGCTGGAAGAGGTGAAACTATCTCTAGTCTTGCTGTTTTTCAAGGTTCCGTTTACCGATATCTTTAGAGTAGAGGTGGTGTCTAAATTAATAGTATAAACGGCATCCATTTTTTGTCTAAACATAAAGTTATCAAACTTTTGGTTTGAACCGCTATTGATAAGTCCCGTGGGTAAGTTGTTTTGTGTCAGATTATCCCGGGTGCCATTAACTGAAATAGATCCGATTTTATAGTTTGAGTTGATAGATTCCTTATCGCTGTTCCATTTGTTTTCATAATGTAAACCACCACTACGGGCAGTAGGGATACCTTGCCCATTATATCGCCCATCATAATTTTCCAGATCATCACCACCTCCAGAACTAAAATAGAGTCCCCCATCATCAGAAACTTGCATGTCTGAGCTCCCATATTTATCCTTATCTCCCCATCCCAGACCTGTCTGTCCTGTATTCCCCAATATTCCGTAAGCAGAAAATCTTTGCTTGGCTTTAAAAGCGTTAAACATCGCCTGAGTATTGTAAAACTTATCAGTACCTATACCAGCATCTACTTTTCCAAAATAGCCGTTCTTCTTGTCTTCTTTCAATTTAATATTGATGGTCTTTGTCTTTTCACCATCATCTATTCCCGTAAAAGTAGCCTGATCACTTTTCTTGTCATATAGCTGTACCTTGTCGACCATGTCGCCACGAATATTTTTGGTGACTAGTGTAGGGTCATCTCCAAAGAACTCTTCGCCATCCACTAAAACCTTATTTACGGTCTGACCCTGTGCTGTTATTTTGCCATCTTTATCCACCTGTATTCCTGGTAGCTGTTTTAACAGATCTTCAACTTTAGAGTTTGGCTCTATGGTGTAGCTGCCGGCATTAAATTCCGTGGTGTCACCTTTGATTTTAATTGCTGCGGCTTTGCCTTTGATAATTACCCCCTCAAGTAAAGTTGCTTTAAGAATCATGTTGAGCTTCCCAAAGCTTTTAATGGTGTTGGCGCTGTCCAGCACAAATTCTTCCACATAATCAGCATATCCGGGATAGGTCGACAACAAAATGAATTTTCCTGGCTTCAGTTTGTTCATTGAGAAATTACCATTGGCATCGGCTCTGGTATATTTTACCAGAGTAGAATCTTTTTGGTTCAATATCGTAAGGGTGGTGTTGACTAGTTCATAAGTTGCCATGGAATCGGTAACCGAACCTTTAACACTGTAATTCTGTTGCGCAGACGCAAAAAATGAGCAACAAAGAACTAAAGCTAGTAGAGCGCTGAATTTCATCGATATATTTGGTTATGTGTGTAAGTATAAAGCTATAACTAAATTTTTAGTAATAGCTATTTTTTTATTGTTAACGGATACTTTATTTTTATATTATTGTTTTTGAAAAAAAAATATTAATAACACATAACTCCTTTAGGTCCAATTTATAGGTGGTTTACTATCTCTTTCAATGTGCTGTGTAATTAAGACACTTCCTTGCATCAATTGTTACGGTTTCTAAAAAATATTTACCTAATATTTAATACTTTTATAAAAACACGAATAATCCTGCCGTTTATGAAACTCAAATTACCTTCTATAGCCGTTTTATGGTCAAGCTTTTTAAAAGTGATTTTTCGCTTCCCTTTACAGGTAGTAATCGCTATTGTAGCTACAATAGCTTGTTGTCTGCTTATTGATACTGGAAAGCGAACCGAAGAGCAACTGATTGTGTTTATTTGTACTTGTAATCTAGCCTTGACCATATTACTGTCTGTAGATCTTTATGCTGAAGCAAATAATCTTAATTCAGTAAAACAATGGGGAATGCGCATTGCGGGCTTATTAATCTGTACCGGTTTATATTTTGTATTAAAGCCTGCGTTTTATCTGGCCGATGTCTATCGGATCGCTTTGTTGGCATTTGCCTTTCATCTATTGGTTGCTTTTGCTCCTTTTATTAATAAAGGGACTGCAAATGGCTTCTGGCAGTATAATAAAACCTTGTTTTTAAGGATTCTTACTTCGGCGTTATATGCTGGGGTGCTTTTTGCCGGACTAGCCATTGCACTTGTCGCAATTGATGGCTTGTTCAATGTAAAGATTGAATGGCAAATTTATATGCGCCTGTTTTCTATCGTTACAGCAGGATTTATGACGATCTTTTTCCTGGCAGGTGTACCAGATAATTTTGAGGAATTGGATAAAGATGAAAGCTACCCTAAGGGACTGAAGATATTTACCCAATATGTGCTGATTCCTCTCATGACTATTTACCTGCTTATTTTATTGGTATATGAGGCTAAAATTATTATCAACTGGGAACTGCCTAAGGGTTTGGTTTCTACATTAATATTGGGTTATGCTGTTTTTGGTATCCTTTCTTTACTGCTCGTTCAGCCTATTAAAGAAAAGGAGGGAAATGGTTGGATCAAGCTATTCTCGAAGTTCTTTTATGTGATGATGATACCTTTAGTTGTATTATTGTTGCTGGCGGTTTGGAAAAGGGTGGGGAATTATGGAATAACTGAATCACGATATATTCTTGTGATACTTGCTGTCTGGCTCACATTAATCACAGTTTATTTCTTGATCAGTAAAAAGCAAAACACTAAGATTATTCCGGTAAGTCTGTGTATTCTTGCGCTATTGGCTACTTATGGACCGCAAAGTGCATTTTCAGTATCCAGATATTCGCAGGTGAAAAGACTTGGGAAGTTAATGAAGTCTACCACTGAAAAGGACATTAAACAACGTAGCGAGGTGATAGATTATCTGGTAGACAGGCATGGTTTAACAACATTGCAGCCTTTTACAAAGGTAGACTTGAATGAGCTAGAGCACAGTATGGAATTGAAAGATACTGCACAATTTCGGTACGCTATTAAGAGGAGTAAAATAGATACGGCTTATGCATTGCTTAAAATAAAACGTAGTGATGGCCAAAATAGCTATGCTAATAATAAGCATTTTAAACCTGAAACAGGAGCTTTAGTAGATGTAAAGGACTTTGATTACATCATTCCAATTGAGCCTTATACCGATAAGGAATCCTTTAAAATAAACAACACTGAGCTTATTATTGAAAAAGAACGACAATACGGTAGTCTGACACTGAAAGTAGGGAAGGAAGTTTTTGTATTTGATGTTCTAAAAATAGCTAAAGGTGCTGTTATTCAATATAAAAAAGGTACGATAAAGGAAAAATCTGATTACCCAGGAACGTCTTTTTTGTCTGTGGAATCACTTTCTTTAATTCATCAGCTGAATGAGATGGAAATAAAATTGGTTATTTCAGACCTAAACACCACTATCAGTACTGATGATAAAGAGTTAAATAGGTGGTTAAATTATAATGGTTATCTGTTAGTGAGGATAAAGTAGTAAGTTCTTCCTAAATTTGCAGTATGCTGAATTCAGAAACTGTTAATCCTGCTGATCTTGCGGCCAGATTTGTAAATTATACTTCGAAACATATTTTTCTTACGGGGAAAGCAGGGACCGGTAAAACAACTTTCCTTAGACAGTTAATCGGTTTAACACATAAAAAGGCCGTTATTGCTGCCCCAACAGGTATTGCGGCGATTAATGCGAATGGAGTAACCATACACTCCCTGTTTCAGCTACCATTCGGTGCATATTTACCCAAACAACCCGCTGCGGAAGGGGATCATTATAATCAACAATATAATACGCCTAAATCAATAGTCCGCCACTTAAACATGACTTCTGCGAAGCGTAAGGTGTTAATGGATATGGAGCTGTTGATTATTGATGAAGTAAGTATGCTTCGTGCCGATTTGCTAGATGCAATTGATATGGTGCTACGGTATGTTAGACGAAATAATACAGCTAGTTTTGGTGGGGTACAGGTACTTTTTATTGGTGATCTTCATCAGCTACCGCCTGTAGTGAAATCTAATGAATGGACCTTGTTGGGACAGTTCTATAAAAGCGCTTATTTTTTCGATGCTCATGCCTTATATCATGAGCCGCCAATTTATATTGAACTTGAGAAGATATATAGACAAGCTGATGATATTTTTATTAATCTGCTCAATAATTTAAGAAACAACACTGTAACACAACAGGATGTTGCTTTGTTGGAGAAATATTATCAAGCTGATTTTAAGCCCTCTTTAGATGATAAACACATTACCCTAACCACGCATAACAATAAGGCAGATACTTTAAATAAACAGCGACTGGAAGAGCTGAAAGATCCTTCTTATTTGTATGTGGCTAAAGTAGAGAATGAATTTAGTGAGTATTCATACCCTGCAGAACATATATTGGAATTGAAAGTGGGTGCGCAAGTCATGTTTATAAAAAATGATGCGACAGGAGAACAGCGGTTCTTTAATGGGAAAATTGCTACAGTTGTGGCACTTAAACCTGATATGATTGAGGTGCAAACTGAGGGTAATAATGAGAAGATTGTGCTGGAAAAGTACAAATGGGAAAATATCAGGTATACCACCGATAAAGTCTCAGGGGAGATAAAGGAAGAATTAATAGGTACGTTTACTCAATATCCACTTAAACTAGCCTGGGCCATTACGGTGCATAAGAGTCAAGGTTTAACGTTTGATAAGGCTATCATTGATATTGGAAATGCTTTTGCACCGGGTCAAATCTATGTTGCGCTTTCTAGATTAAGATCCTTAGATGGATTGATTTTGACTTCTCTTATTTCAGGATCAGGTATCAGACAGGATCAGAATGTAACGGGGTTTTCTAAGAATAAGCAAGAGGCGGCTATCTTGGAAAGTAGAATTCAAGAGGAAAGTGAAAACTTTTTAAGATCATACCTCTTACAATGTTTTGATTTAACGCCGCTCGATAATTATGTATATGAGCACGTACACTCCTATACGAAGGATATCAATAAATCTGCAAAGCAGAAACATGTGAAATGGGCTGCTCAGTTGTTAAAGGAATTGAGCGAATTGAAAGCTCATGCCAATGGCTTTTTAGCTCAGATCAGAAGATTATACGAGGATAAATCCGAAGCTGGTTTGCAAATGCTACTGGACAGGACTACAGCGGCTGAGAATTATTTTAATCCTTTGCTATCTGCTTTTTCAAAAAGGATCTTCGAAAGGATGGAATTGGTCAAACAGGATAAACAAGTTATTGCTTTTTTAACAGAATTGCTGGAAATGGAAGCCTTGTTTTATGAGCAAGTGAAGAAAATCCGTAAAGCAACAGCCTTATTGAGTGCAACCATTAGCGGGAAAGAGTTTACCAAGGATGATGTGAATGCCTTGTTGAGCCAATCTGAAAGGGCTGCCCAAATGGAAAAGGTATTTGCCATGTCTGGTAAGTTGGATTTTACCGAGAAAAAGGGGCGTACTACCAAATCGGGAATATTGAAGCCGAAAGTGGCAAAAAAGGAAAAGGAACCAAAAGTAGATACTAAGGAGCTTTCTTTAACGCTGCTTCAGGAAGGGAAAACCATTGCTGAAATTGCTGAAGAACGTAAAATGGTTGTTGGTACTATAGAGGGGCATTTAGCACATTATGTTGCTTTGCAGGAAATATCCGCTAAAGATATTATCGGTTCAAAAAAGTTGGACAAAATACTTGATGCCATTAAAGAATTAAAAACACTGCAGATGAACCCAATCAGAGAGCGTTTGGGTAGGGATTATTCTTTTGGTGAAATTAAAATAGGTGTTGCGGCGCATTTGGCAGAAAGAGACTAAAAAGAAAAGAGCTTAAAAACTAAGCTCTCCTTCAAACACTTTTTCGGCAGGGCCACATAAAAATACATGAGTAAACTGTGTGCCATTGTAGTCGAATGCTATACTTAAATTTCCACCCAAAACTTTAACTGATGTTTTAATATGTCCTATTTGCCCCTTGTCTTGCGCCATTGATAAAGCTACAGCAGTAGCTCCAGTTCCACAAGCATAAGTCTCATCTTCCACGCCACGTTCAAAGGTGCGTACAAATAAATGATCTCCTTTATCCTCCACAAAATTCACATTTATTCCCTCTTCTTTATATGTTTCATTGTTGCGGATCGCTTTACCATTGTTGTAAACATCGTATTTTTCCAGATTTGTTATCTGTGTAACATAGTGAGGGGAGCCTGTATTTAACACATATGCATCTCCATCTCTTTTAATGGTGTCCACATCGATCATTTGAAGATCGACCCAATTGCCTGAGGCTGAAATTTTGGCATAATGGGGGCCGTCGACTGCCAAAAAGTTAGTTTCCAGACCAATAGCTCCCAGATGTCTGGCAAAAGCAACGATGCAACGGCCTCCATTTCCACACATACTGCCTGGTTTACCGTCAGCATTGAAGTAATGCATTTCAAAATCATAGTCATTATGAGTGGTCAGGAACATCAAGCCATCAGCACCTATGCCGAAACGCCTGTCGCACAGCAGTTTTACACGATCGTGATCAATATCTTTTAACGGACTCATTCTGTGATCGATAAGAATAAAATCGTTTCCTGCTCCCTGGTATTTATAGAAATGAATGTCCATCTTTACTATTTGCTGTTCATTTAACATTTTTTAACAGTAATCATGACTGTTTACAGATGCAAATATCGGTGATATGGTATTAAATTTGAATAGATCAATGAAAGAAAAATATTTACGTTTTCTTAATAGGTTAAATTTAAACTAATATATAAATGAAAAAGATAGGATTAATCGCGTTGGTTGCATTTATAGGTGGTGCAGCTGCAATTGGTGGCTATAAACTATTAGAGCCCAAAAATGACGGAGTACTGTCATTTGCAGATCAACAAAAAGTATTATTTGCAAGTAACCCCAAAGTTTCTTCAGCTGGAGCTGTAGATTTTGTAGAAGCGGCAGCGGCAGTATCGCCTGCAGTGGTTCACATTAAAACATCATATACAAGTACAGGTTCGGGTCAGGGTCGTTCATCATCTCCAATGGATATGTTTGAGGAGTTTTTTGGCCGCGGTGGTCGTAAAATGCCACGTGCGCCTAGAGCAGCATCTGGTTCAGGTGTGATTTTAACCCCTGACGGTTATATTGTAACCAATAACCATGTGGTAGAAAATGCAGATAAAATTGAAGTGATTTTGTCGGACAGACGTAAAGTGAGTGCTACTGTAATAGGTAAAGATGCAAACACCGATTTAGCATTGATTAAAGTTGATGCGACTGACTTACCGGTAGTGAAAATGGGTAATTCTGATAATGTTCAGATCGGTGAGTGGGTGTTAGCTGTAGGCTTTCCATTGGATTTACAAACAACGGTTACTGCTGGGATTGTAAGTGCTAAGGCACGTAGTATTGGTATTCTGGCCAGAAGTCAGCAACCAACAGAAGAGGAGTATGAGGAATACCAGAGGACAGGAAAAACTCCTGTAAATACTAGCATTGAATCATATATTCAAACAGATGCGGCTATTAACCCTGGAAACAGTGGGGGTGCATTGGTAAATGCAAATGGTGAGTTGGTTGGTATTAATGCGGCTATTGCGTCACAAACAGGTACTAACGTGGGCTATGGATTTGCTATTCCGGTAAACCTGGCTAAAAAAATTCTTGATGACTTTAGAAAATATGGTGCGGTTAAACGTGGTTATATTGGGGTTACATTCTCCGCTTTGGATGCAGATGTAGCTGAGAAATTAAATGTTAAAGATAACTCTGGTTTATATGTAAATGAAGTAATTGAAGGTAGTGGAGCTGCTGCTGCTGGTATCAAAAAAGGTGATATCATTAAAAAAGTAGACGGAGCGATTATTTACGACTCTCCGGATCTTCAGGAAAAAATAGGCCGTTTAAGTCCGGGTGATAAAGTGGAACTGACTTATTCCAGAAACGGACAAATGAAAGATACAAAAGTAACATTGAAAGGTGAAGAAGCTGCAAAACAGCCAAATGCAATTGCGAAAGCTGGGAGTGCAAGTATCGAGAAATTAGGCGCTTCATTTGCTCCGGCTTCATTAGATATCAAAAATAAGTTTGGTGCAAGAAGCGGTGTAGTAGTAACAGCGGTGGAACAAGGCAAGATCTTCGATTCCTTAGAAATTCCTAAAGGCCTGCTGATTACTGCAGTTAATGGTAAACCTGTTAATAGTGCTAAAGATATAGAGCAGGCTTTACCACAGTCTAGAAACGGCATGACAACCATTTCTGGTGTCACAGCGCAAGGTAATTTTACTTACTCTTTCTAATTGTAAAGTATAGCATGAGAAAGGGGGCTCCGATAATTCGGAGGCCCCTTTTTTTGTCTAGTTGCAATAGGAATTCATCAAAACTGACTTTTATCATCGAAATGTAATGTTAGAATGTTTCTAAATAGCGCATTTATGCTTTGAATTAGCGAATTAATTCTTTTATTAAATACTTTTGCACATAACAGAAATAAAAAAAACAATCTAATGGCAAGTTTCGGAAAGGTTTTTTCCTCATCAATTGGAAAAAAATTAATAATGGGCATAACGGGCCTGTTTCTCATTTCATTTCTTTTAGTGCATTGCTTTATCAATGCTTTGATATTTGTAAATGACGGTGGGTTAACGTTTAACATGGGTGCACATTTTATGGGTACTAACTGGTTAATCAGAGCTATGGAAATCGTTTTATTCGCAGGTTTACTTGCGCATATTATCCAGGGCTTCAGATTGGTATTTCAAAACCAGGCGGCTCGTCCGGTGAAATACGCGGTTAATAATGGTGCTGCAAATAGCAAGTGGTATTCCCGTTCAATGGGTTTATTAGGTACTTTGCTATTGATCTTCTTAATTGTTCACATCAACAAGTTCTGGGTGATGTCTCGTTTTACGGGTATCCCTACTATAGATGCGAATGGTAACCATGATCTTTTTGCAGTAATGGTAGAAACCTTTAAGGATCCTTTATTGGTTTTACTTTATGTAGGGGCAATGGTTTCATTGGCTTATCACTTATTGCATGGTTTTTCTTCAGCATTCCAAACTTTAGGCTGGAACCATAAGAAGTACACACCGATTATCAAATCACTGGGAGTATGGTATTCAATTATCATTTCTTTGCTGTTTGCTTCAATGCCTATTGCAATGTACCTAGGCCTTATTAAATAATTTTTAGATCTTAAAGTTTAAAGAACATGGCAGAAATAAATGCTCATATACCTGAGGGAGAGTTAACAGAGAAATGGACTAAATTACGTTCTTCTATGCCATTGGTTAATCCGGCCAATAAAAGAAGTATAGAAATTATCGTAGTAGGTTCGGGATTAGCAGGTGCTTCGGCAGCGGCTACCCTTGCTGAAATGGGTTATAAGGTTAAATGCTTCTGTTTCCAGGATTCACCAAGAAGAGCGCACTCTATTGCGGCTCAAGGTGGTATCAACGCAGCAAAAAATTATCAGAATGATGGCGATAGTACTTATCGTTTATTTTATGATACCATAAAAGGTGGTGATTATCGTTCACGTGAAGCAAACGTTCACCGTTTAGCTGAAGTGAGTGCAAATATTATAGATCAGTGTGTAGCGCAAGGTGTGCCTTTGGCTAGAGAATATGGTGGTTTGTTAGACAACCGTTCTTTCGGTGGAACTCAAGTTCAACGTACATTCTACGCTGCGGGTCAAACTGGTCAGCAATTGCTTTTAGGTGCATATAGCGCTTTAGAGCGTCAGATCGGAATGGGTAAAGTTGAAATGTTTACTCGTCACGAGATGCTTGAAGTAGTTGTAGTTGATGGTAAAGCACGCGGAATTATTGCCCGTGATTTACTTACAGGTGAATTAGAACGTCATTCAGGTCATGCAGTACTACTTTGTACTGGTGGTTATGGAAACGTATTTTACCTTTCTACAAATGCAATGGGTAGTAACGTAACAGCAGCATGGAAAGCACATAAAAAAGGCGCTTTCTTTGGTAACCCATGCTATACGCAAATTCACCCTACTTGTATTCCTGTTTCAGGAGATCACCAGTCTAAATTAACCCTGATGTCTGAGTCGTTACGTAACGATGGTCGTATCTGGGTTCCTAAGAAAAAAGACGATACACGTAAAGCTTCTGATATTCCAGAAGATGAAAGAGATTACTATTTAGAGCGTAGATATCCTGCTTTTGGTAACCTTGTACCACGTGACGTTGCTTCACGTGCTGCTAAAGAGCGTTGTGATGCTGGTTACGGTGTAGGTAAGTCTAAATTAGCTGTTTATCTTGATTTTAAAGCCAATACTGAGCGTTATGGCCGTATTGAAGCTAGTGTACATAATATCCACAACCCTGATAAAGAAACCTGTATGCGATTAGGTCGCGAGGTGATCAAGGAAAAATATGGTAACCTGTTTGATATGTACAAACAAATTACTGGAGAAGATCCTTATGAGCAACCAATGCGTATCTATCCTGCGGTTCACTATACCATGGGTGGTTTATGGGTAGATTATAACTTAATGACTACTGTACCGGGCTTATATGCTTTAGGAGAGGCTAACTTCTCTGATCACGGTGCTAACCGTTTAGGAGCTTCTGCTTTGATGCAAGGCTTAGCTGATGGTTACTTTGTAATCCCTTATACAATTGGTGCATACTTATCTAAAGAATTGGCTACAAAACCAATTCCTCAGGATCACCCTGCTTTTGTGGAAGCTGAAGCTAGTGCAAGAGCAATTATCGATAAATTCTTTGCTATTAAAGGGACCAAATCGGTTGACCACTTCCATAAGAAATTAGGAAAGATTATGTGGGAGAGATGTGGTATGGCTCGTAATGCTGAAGGTTTGCAAAAAGGTATCGAAGAGATTCAGCAATTGCGTAAAGAATTCTGGAGCGACTTAAGGGTAAGCGGAGAAGCGAATGAGTTTAATCCTGAGTTAGAGAAAGCTGGTCGTGTGGCTGATTTTATCGAGTTGGGTGAACTGATGTGTATGGATGCTTTGAACAGAAACGAATCTTGTGGTGGCCACTTCAGAGAAGAATACCAGACTGAAGAAGGTGAAGCCATGCGTGACGATGAAAACTACGCTTATGTTTCTGCATGGGAATATAAGGAAGGTGTGAAATTCGAATTACACAAAGAAGAGTTGAAGTTCGAAAACATCAAAGTTGCACAAAGAAGTTATAAATAATCTAAGTACTAAATTCTCAATATCATGAGTACAGGAAATATGAATTTAACGCTAAGAATATGGCGTCAAAAAAATAGCAAAGCCAAAGGTGGTTTGGTTGATTATAAAATATCAGAGATTTCTCCTGATATGTCTTTCTTAGAAATGTTCGACGTTTTAAACGAAGAATTGATTACTAAGGGCGACGAACCTGTGGTGTTTGACCATGACTGTAGAGAGGGGATCTGTGGTTCTTGCTCTATGTTCATCGATGGCAGACCTCACGGACCAAAAGATGGAATTACAACTTGTCAGTTGCACATGCGTTCATTTAAAGATGGTGATACTATCGTTGTTGAACCATGGAGAGCAAAGGCATTTCCGGTAATAAAAGACTTAACTGTAGATAGGTCTGCATTCGATAGAGTTATCGCAGCAGGGGGCTTTATTTCGGTTAACACAGGAAATGCGCAGGATGCTAACAACCTGCCAATCCCTAAAGTACAAGCAGACTCAGCTTTCGAAGCTGCAGCATGTATCGGATGTGGTGCTTGTGTTGCTACTTGTAAAAATGCTTCGGCTATGTTATTTGTATCTGCAAAGATTTCTCAGCTTGCGCAGTTACCACAAGGACAGCCAGAACGTTACCGCAGGGTACAGAGCATGGTTGCACAGATGGATGCTGAAGGTTTTGGAAATTGTACGAATACAGGAGCTTGTGAGGCAGAATGCCCTAAAGGCATATCTTTAGAGAACATTGCACGCATGAATAGAGATTTTTATTCTGCAAAATTTGTATCTGAGGAAGATATTTAATAGTTTTATAAAACGAGACAAGGTACTACACGAAGAAACCCGGCCATATTGACCGGGTTTCTTTGCGTAGTACTTTTTGTTTAACCTACTCTTTCTTCTTTGGCCCAATCTGAACTTCGTTAAGGCTTTTTGTTTTAGATTTAATTATAATTACTCCGTTTACAGCCTTTGAGCCATACAATGTAGTTGCCTTGTTATCTTTAAGGACGCTAATAGATTCGATAGTGTTTGGATTCATAGCCTGCATGGTGGACATATCAGTGACTTGTCCATCTAAAATAACAAGTGGGTATTTTCCTGGATTGTCGCCAAGTTTCATTTCGCCACCGTTATTGTCTTTAAAACGGATACCCATAGTGGTTCCCGAAGGTACAGTAGAACCTTGTTTGTTTTGTGGCTTAGTTGAGGGATCCAGAGGTTTACCAGAATTGAATGAAATTGGGATGTTATACTTTACACGTACTGGTTTGCCATTTTGTGTTCCCGGAATCCATTTTGGTGATGCTTTCAATACACGTACCGCTTCTTCATCAGTGCCACTTCCCAATTTTCTTTCAACTTTGATGTCATTTAAGGATCCATCTTTTTCAACTATGAAAGATAAAAACACTTTGCCTTGTACATTGTTTTCTAAGGCTTCAGCCGGGTATTTAATAGCGCTTTTTAAGTAGGCATACAATTTATGCATTCCTCCGGGAAAGCCGGGTTGGGTTTCTATAGATACGAAATCATAAACTTTGTTTTCTGGATCTGAATCGGTTATAGCCTTACCTCCATAGCCTACTACTATAATATCTTGTAAGGCAGTATACCCTTTTAAGGAAGCGATATTTTTGTTTAAAGACGGTACATTGGGGCTTTCAAGATCACTGAGGTGAAACTTAACTTTCACGGTGTATTTTCCATCCATAATAGATTTATAAGCGGGAAATAATACAACAGCCCTCAATGCTTCAGCATCAAGGCCTCCCCCTAGTTTCGTAGCAATACCAACATTGTCAACCTGACCAGCTGAAACTGTAAATTTTATCATGGTCGTGCCCATAATCTTGTTTTCTTGAGCAGATACGGGATACCGAAGACTTTTCTTAACGAATTTGTAAAAGTCATCCCATCCAGCTTCTTTCCCCCTATTGTCTTGATCTATAGCTTGTCTACCTTTGGTGGATTTTGGCGCTATTGGCGCGATGCTGGCTGTTATAACATCATTTACAACCTCAATAGGCGTGTTTAATGGAATGTTATCTGCAATACTCTGAATTTTCTCATTATTTTGAATAGTAGCCGAAGACAGGATTAAGGCGACTCCAAATAATGGAATGAATAGGCCATATTTTAGAATGGCTATTTTCCGGGACCGTTGTTTATGTAACATAAATATTCTCTTTTTTATTAATGATTTATTAAAAAAATTGTTTGTTAAAGTATTAACAGGAACGCCAAAGGCAGTGCTTAGCAATAGTAAAGCATACTCATCTTTATCGCCTTGAAATTTAGCTGCTTCATCATCCGCAAGGTATTCGTGGATATTTTTAACGGAGTTCTTGTAAAAATAGATGATAGGATTAAACCAGGTGAAAATGCTTAACACTTCAAAAAAGATAACATCCATACTATGCCATTGGCGGATATGTGTATCTTCATGTTTATGAACGGTAGTGGAATGAGGTAAGTTATTTCCTATTCTTTTGGTACGGAAGAATGAAAAAGCATCATCTCTTTCTTGTAGTTTCAATTTCCTGTTTACAGACCATAGTTTGAAAATAAACCTGCAAGCAAAGAATACTGTACCAATCAGGTAGATAAAAACAATCAAATTGCCTGTATTGAAGCTGGTACTTGTATCTTCAACAATGCTCACTTGACCCATCAGCTGTCCAACGCTTGTGTATACAGGTTGTACTACCTGTACTACGGCCTGCTTTGTAAACCATTCAAATCTTAAATAGGGTATGGCCAGAGATAGTAATCCTGCGGACACTAAATAAATCCGGTTAAGGGTGAAATAAGTTTCTTTGTCTAACAATAACTTATAAAAGCCGTAAAATACCAACAGGTAAATATTGACTTGCAGGATGTAATGTGCCCAACTCATCTCGGTCTGTTTTTTATTTTGTTAATCATTTTAAGAATTTCATCTACATCACTTAGGTCAAGTTTCTCTTCTTTTACAAAAAAGGAGAACATGCTTTCTACTGAACTTTCGAAATATCCATCCAAAAGCTTTTCCGTGGCATGGCGTTTATAATCCTCTTTGCTAATCAATGGATAATATTGATGTGATTTGCCGAAAGCTTCATGGCCCAAAAATCCTTTGGTTTCTAGTATGCGGATGATGGTGGATACGGTGTTGTAAGCAGGCTTGGGTTCAGGCAAATGATCCATCACTTCTTTTACGAAGCCTTTTTCTATTTGCCAGATAATTTGCATAATCTGCTCTTCAGCCTTGGTTAGATCCTTTAGTTCCATATTATATTTGGTTAACTTTTTATTAATGTTTTGTTATTCCGTTTAATACGTAATAGACGGTATAACTAAAACCTTAGTATAAAGCTACAACTAATTTCTTAGTTTTCAAAATATAATGTAAAAAAAATGGCGGTATCCACCGCCAGATTTATTATTAACTAAACTAAATTTTCTATATAATGGCCTGGTATGAGTATACAGGTGGTTTGTGCAGATTTATCGAAGTAGTTTTTTATCTAAAAAAGGAACTTCTTACTTTTATAGGGCTGTTCTGAGTAGTGGTTGTTTTAGAAACGATGTCTTCATTCCGATTATCAGAACCAACTTTTGCAAAAGTCAGCAATATCATAACAAAGACTGGTACCAGAAGCAATAGAAAGGGCGATGTGTTTGCTAACGTTTTCATATGTCTTTTTTTTAGTGTTTTATTTTTGTTGTTTTACAGAGGGCTTATTGTTTAACTCTTATTCTTAAGAGTTATCGTTGCTCTGTTTGATGAAACAAATAGAATAAATAAAAATAGGCTGTTAAAATCTTTTAGACCAAGCGTTTAATTTCTTAGATAAACTGTAAAAAAGGAGTGATATTGAATATTCTTGTCAATATAACCAGTTGGTAGAAGAAAAATGCCCGTTCGTCGAACGCTAGCACATTAAAATAATTAGATTTGTGTAATTTGATAGATCAAATCATAATTATTAACCTGTTTAAATGAAAAGCAAAGGCCCCTTAGCTGTACACCTTGTGTTTTGGATATTTATCCTTTCCCTTTTACTTTGGGATACTTTTAGTACGCATGAACGGCCAACATTATATGAGGCTGCGGTAAGATTTGGCTATTTTGCATTAATTAATCTTTCTATATTTTATATTAATTATACCCTCCTCATTCCAATTCTGGTAAAGCAAAAGAAAAAATATGGACTTTATATGGCTTCCATTTTTATGCTTATTGCCATTATGGTGCTTGTAAAAGTTGCCATTGCTACTCTGAACAGTGATTTCATTTTAAGGTATGTGGATCAGTACTCGGGTAAAGTAGCGTATCTTGAACTTACAAAGTACCTGGTGATTTCTATTTTTGTATCTGGTTTTTTTGTCGTTGTAAGTGCATTACTAAAGTTTGCAATTGACTGGTTTGGAAGTGAGCGGATACAACGTGATCTGGTTAGTGAAAAAAGAGATATGGAATTACAATTTCTAAAATCTCAGCTAAACCCGCACTTCTTATTCAATTCATTAAATAACATTTACTCGCTAGCATACCAAAAATCAGAAAAAACAGCGGATGCCATTTTAAAGTTATCAGAGATTATGAGGTATATGATCTATGAAAGTAATGGTAGTTGGGTGCCCTTAAATAAGGAAGTTGCCTATGTTCAAAGTTATATAGAATTACAGAAGTTGAGATTTAAGGATGGAGCCGCTGTAGAGCTTACCTTAAATGGAGAGATTGATGATCAGCCGGTCGTGCCATTGATTTTGATCTCATTTGTTGAGAACGCTTTTAAACATGGCGTTGCGAATGATCCAAATGATCCGATCAAGATCAATATCATTGCCAATCAGAAAATACTTCATTTTAGTGTGAGTAATAAAAAGAATAAATACAATAAGGACATAATGGGTGGAGTGGGTTTAAATAATGTAGAGCGGAGATTACAACTGCTTTATCCTGATCGTTATAAATTAAATATCGTAAATTCGGAAACTCATTATACCACAGAACTAATGCTTGATATATGACAAAGTTAAAATGTATAGCCGTTGATGATGAACCATTAGCACTGGATATTATTGAGGATTATATTTCTAAAATTCCTTTTTTAGAGTTAATTAAGCGTACTGAAAATGCAATAGAGGCTTTACAAATGGTGCAAGCGGGAGGAATTGATTTGGTGTTTCTGGATATTCAAATGCCCGAACTTACTGGAATACAGTTTCTAAAGATTGCTAATGGTAAATCGAATTACATTTTAACTACCGCATATTCTCAGTATGCACTGGAAAGTTATGACTTGAATGTATCTGATTACTTATTAAAACCGATCGCATTTGACCGTTTCTATAAAGCTGTAGAGAAAGTGCACATTCGCTTGAAGAATACACAGCCCCCTTCAGATTCGCCCATACAATCTTTATTTGCAGCCCCTGCGCCTGTCGCACCAGTATCCAATCCAATTCAAGATTTTATATTCGTTAAAACAGAGCATAAAATTCAGAAAATCGAATTAGACGATATCCTTTATATAGAGGGACTGAAAGACTATATATCCATTTTTACAAAAAATGAACGTGTGATTACTTTACAGAATATGAAAAAAATGGAAGAAACCTTACCTAAGGATCAATTCATCAGAGTTCATAAATCGTATATTATTGCACTGGATAAAATTGAAAGTATTGAACGCAGCAGGATAACCATATGTAGCAAAATAATCCCTATAGGTGATACTTACAGGGATGAGTTTTTTAAACATATAGATAATAAGAATATATAGTTAAACCGATTTAACCTGGTTTAACTTTACTCTTATCGCATTTTCAGCATCCAAAACAATTTGTTCCGGGTTTTTATCTGTAATATTTAAAGGAGTTAATACTGTCCATTTTAATTTCTCGCCAAAACTTAATGGGAACATTCCATATTGTACAAGTTTCCATGAGTTTTCAATAGCAACAGGTACAATTAGAGCATTTGGTACTATTTTTAGCAGGGTTGCAATACCGCCAACTTGAAATGGTTTCATTTGTCCGTCTTTAGCTCGGGTACCTTCTGCAAATATCATGGCCGACCAGTTATTATCTTTCATTCTACGACCAAGTTTAATCAACTCAGATACTGCCTGCTTGCTGTCTTTGCGGTTTATATTTGCACCCCCACCATATTTAAGATTGTAAGAAATGGAAGGAATACCTTTTGTTAATTCAATCTTAGAAATGAATTTCACATGGAACTTCCTCAGGTACCAGATTAAACCTGGTATATCGTACATACTCTGATGATTAGCTACAAAGATGATAGGACGATCAACAGGTAAGTTCTGCTCGTTTATGAAAGTAACAGAGCTTCCCATCAAGAGGTCACAATAAGTCAGAAAAAAGTTAAGTGCGTCAACGGAAGCTTTATGTGCTTTATAGCCAAAGAACTTGTAGCATATCCATTGAACAGGATGAAAAATAACCAAGGACAGCCCAAAACAGATGTAAAAAATCGGACTAAAGATATAGCCAAAAAACTTGTTCATAATTAGATGTTCAGTAAATATATGTTATAAGTGGCCGTCCAGGATCAGTATTTTTGTTTTTAAAATAGCAGCGACACTCAAACTGTCAGTAATTTCTCCATTCATTACCATTTGGTAAGCTTCATCAAAAGGGAGCTTGCGGATTGTCAATTGC
Organism: Pedobacter hiemivivus; assembly: GCA_040393085.1. Lineage (GTDB taxonomy): Bacteria > Bacteroidota > Bacteroidia > Sphingobacteriales > Sphingobacteriaceae > Pedobacter > Pedobacter hiemivivus_A. The sequence goes on from JBEBUV010000002.1 coordinate 66,359, forward strand.
TCTGTTTCTTCAGGGGATGATTCACCTTGACTGAGCTCTCTAGCCATATAAATAATACCCAATTCATTACTTACAGAATTAGATAAATGAATGCGTTGCATTTCAGTCCATTCATTTGCTGTCAGACCTGTTTCCTCCAACAGTTCACGTTTTGCACTATCAAGTGGATCAGATTCTAACGGTCCGCCTCCTTCCGGAATTTCCCAGCTATATGCTTTTAAAGGGAAGCGATATTGTCCAACTAACCAGGTATTATGATCTTCATCCAACACCATAATGCCTATAGCATAGTTCTTGAAGTGTACTTCGCCATAAATACCTTTACCACCTGAAGGGTTGATTACATTGTGTTCAGTTAATCCAATCCATTGGTTTTCGTAAATCTTATGGCTGTCAATGGTTGTCCAGGGATTATGCTCTTCCATGGGCGCAATATACAAAATTCTGTTTTCCTCCGCGCTATCTGGCTGTTGGAGCAGGTGGTACTTTTTTGATTTTTGTAAAGCGATAGTTTACGCTCATCGTTACATTGCTGGTGTTGCGGGTCGAAAAACTTTGTAGTCTAAAGTTTAGCCCCTCGCTGTATAAGTTATTGTTACGACTACCAAAAGGATCTGAAATGGTTATGCGAGTACTCAATCTGTTTTTAAGAAATGATTTTCTGGCGGCCATACTACTGGTAATTGATCCCTTTGTTCGTCCTTGTGCATTTACATTGTTTACGTAGTGTACATTGCTTTCAAAAGCCGTTCTGAGTGGTAACTGTATAGAGAGTCCCAGAGCGCTCCGGACGCTTAAGCCTTTTCTGTTTAAGGCTGAGTTTAATGAGGAAGTATAATTGCTCTGTGTAAGCGTTAAATTAGCATTGGTTGACAATTTCTTGCTTGGTTTGTAATTACCAATCAATATCAATCCAAAAATATCATTCGAGCCAACATTAAAGAATGTAGTTTCAGAAGTAGCAACACCATTTACCACCTCTACAGATCGGTAACGCTCAATTACACCACCACTGGTAGAATAGGATAGTCGTGGTGTGAATGACCATTTTTCCCCAAAAACGCCAAAACTAATGTCCATTTGATGTGTATATGCCGGAATAAGTTCTGGGTTACCATAAGATATATTCAGAGGGTCATTGTCATTGATCTGTGGATTTAATGTGTTCTCTCTTGGCCGATTTACACGTACACTGTATGTTGCACCGATATTGTACTTGCTTTTGAAAAAATGATTAATGGAAATATTAGGGAATAGGCTTAGGTAAGGTTTGATGTTGTAGTTTTCGCCTGAAGAAAGGTCGAAATCTACGTCTGTCAACTCAGCTCTGATCCCCGCTTTAACACCAATGCTCTTGGTTTTATAATTATAGGAGCTATAACCGGCAATAATTCTTTCGTTATATAAAAACTGGTTGGTTAGTTTTTCGGAAATTTCATATTCGTCTGTCGCAAAGTTAAAGTCTCTAACTATTAAATCATTATCATTTTTCCGCTGCGTATACATCAAACCTGCTTCAAATCGATCACGCTTATTAAAAACAGGTTTATCGTAATCCAGATTAAAGGTGAGTCCACCATTGCCTATGTCAGAAGAGTTTTCTCTTAGTGTTGGTTTTAAGGTAGTAGGTAAGGTATAATGCTGGTCCAGTAAACGTAAATTATTACTGCCATTGTTGTTAAAGGTAATGCCAATGGTCAATTTCTCTCCGCTTTCTTTAGCCTTTAAGCTATAATCAACATTAAAAACCACATTATGACTATTGCCATTTGCCGTACTTAGTTGTTTACGTACCCGTCTTAAGTCAAGTTCTTCACTTAAGAAATTATAATCAGTACCAGCTCTACTATTACTGCCATTGATATTGAAATTGGTACTAACACGTAGGTTTTGAGATGGAGATATATCCCAGTCAAGTCCGGCTCTGAAATTCCCACCATTGCTATTACTTTTATTGTCACCATAATTGTCATAATAAAAAGTGGTGTCTTTAACCAGATCAAAGTTTTCTCGGTACGAATGTGAGGTATTTCTGGTAATGCCAGTCCTATAAGCGGCACCACCTGTAAGAGAATAGTTTTTGCTTCTATAAGAAGCATTGCTATTCATATTTGTATTGCCTTGCACACCTGCTGTTATGCCTGCGTTGCCATTAAATCCTATTGCAAACCCTTTCTTCATTACAATATTGATAATCCCTTCTCCATCTCCAGAATACCTTGCCGGTGGATTTGTCATCACCTCTATTTTTTGAATGGCATCAGATGGCAATACATTTAAAAGATCAGCAATATTGGAAGTCATGTAATCTGATGGTTTACCATCAATAAAAATTCTGGTTGACCGCTTTCCTGCAATGGTAGCATTTCCATCAATATCTACCTGTACCATAGGTACATTTTTAAGAATGTCCGAAGCGGTACTCCCCTCAGCCATGATAGATTGATCAACATTATAGGTAATCATGTCAGCAGCGAACTCAATAACTGGTTTTTCTGCAGTTATAGTTACCTCATTTAAATCATTTTGTTCACTGCTTAACTTCAGGTTTCCCAGGTCACGTTCAAAGTTTTTTTCTGTAATGATGATCTCATTAACTGTCAGGCTAGAAAAGCCAACATAGCTCACTTTTATTTTATATGTACCTAACTTTAAGGCGACGAACTTAAAAAGACCATTCTCATCAGTTGAGGTCGTCCTTAAAGGTTGTTCAGCTCCAGGTTCATACACAGCTATTACTGCCGATGGTATGGGGAGTGCACCTACTTGTTCAATGACTTTCCCCGAAATGATACCTTTTTCTGCTGCAGCGTAAATTTTAGTAACATTTATAAGTAATAGAAGACCAATAATAAAGAGGGAGTACTTTTTCAATAGTGGTTATTTCGGAATTAAAATGATTCTTCATCAGAACGCATTTCCTGCTGATCTGATTTTTTACTCTTTTTAAAGTTAAAAGTATTTTTACCAAATCTGTAAGAATATGTTAAGCTCATTACTGTACCTCTCATATTACGTCTAAAATCGGTAATGACATGATCTACTTCGCTGGTCATACTAAATTTCCTGGTATTAAATACATCTCTTACATTTAGACTTAATGATGAAGCTTTGTCTTTGAAATCATATTTAGCACCCGCATCTACAGCATACATGGCATTTCTTTTACCTTGTGCCATTACCTCTTTTGAGCGATAATCTCCTTTTACCTGTAAAGTGATGTTGTAAGGAAGAACGAAGTTATTCGTTAAGTTGGCATTCCAGCTAAAGCCAGAGCTCTCTACAACACCATAGGCTGGAACTCCATTGATTTTACGTTGATACAAGTTTGTGTTTGCAGTAAAATTCCATGCTTTAGCAACATCATATCGCCCAATGAGCTCTAGTCCGCTAGATAGTTCACTAGTTAAGTTTTGCGGAGTAACAAGGGTAATACCCTCGGCATCTGTAACTCTAATTCTTTGTATAACATCATTGGTCTGACGCATATAAGCGGTAGAAATGAAAGTAATTTTCTTCCAGTATTTGCTATAACTTAATTCATAGGCATGAACATCCTCAGGTTTTAAGTTTGGATTACCCTGACGATGAACCAGTGGATCTGATACATCAACAAATGGATTTGTGTCCCAGCCTCTAGGTCTGTTAACCCTTCTGCTATAACTCAATTGCATTTGCTGTTCATGATTTAATTTTTGTGTTAAGAAAATACTTGGGTATAGACGTCTGTAATCAACTTTTCCAGGAACTTTACTGATATTGCCTGCATTGTCGAATACACCAAGCTGGGTTTCTAATATAGCATCTTCTGCCCTTAAACCTAGCTGATAACCAAAATTCTTATATTGATTCTGATAGTTTACATATAGAGCATGAACCTGATCTTTACTGTTGAAGTTATTGGTTAGGCCATAATTTACATCATAATCACCAGTTGTATTATTAAAGTCAGTAGATAATATATCATTTTGTGCATTACGAATCTGACTACGATAACCGGTTTCAATTTTCCCGATTTTGCCAATTGGCAGTGTATAATCCGTTTGAATATTATAACTGCTATTGTTCCCTGTGCTGTTGTTAACTTGTATATCGAGCGGACTACTTACTGGTGCTCCATTTTCAAAATACAGATTTGTATTATAGGTCTGATTGTTATCATTAGTGCCATCAGAATAACTGAAGTTAAAGGTTAATTCCTCTTTAGGCTTTTTAAATTTCTGTACAAAGTCCAAACTAAGGTCGTAAGTATATCCACTGCCTTTATTGACGTTATTCCTATTGCTTCTGTCAATTGGATCTTTGCTGATATTTAATCTGTCGATATTCAAAAATTCATTTCTGTCATTGTCCCTACGATTAAATCCACCTGTAAAGCTTACAATACTTTTTTCACCAAGATAATAGTCTAAGCCTGCTTTTACATTATGGCCAATATCAGATGATTTAGAATCAGTACTTTGATTGGCATAGCCAAAAGGGAAAGTGATATCGTTGTTTTCTTGATATTCGATGTTATTATAGCCACCTCCAAAACGGTTTCCATTACGGTAGCTATAGTTACCATATATGTTTATTTTACTGTTTTGAAAGCTCAAACTCGTGTTAGCATTGTAGTTATCACGATTACCTGCAGTTAAGGCAACTGATCCATTTAATCCCAGTTTTTTGTTCTTCTTTAAAACGATGTTAATGATACCCGATTGTCCTTCCGCGTCATATTTGGCAGAAGGGTTGGTAATCAGCTCTACAGATTCAATTGAACTGGCTGGTAGAGATTGCAAAATCTGAGCAACATTTCCACCGGCAATCATAGATGGCTTGCCATCAATTAAAACTTTTACACCAGTAGAGCCTCTTAGACTTATATTTCCATCAATATCAGATTGTATAGAGGGTACGTTTTGTAAAAGATCAGATGCTGACCCGCCTTCACTCACCAAACTCTGATCAACAGAAAAGACTTTTTTATCTATACCCAATTGCATAGTTGCTTTTTGAGCGGTAATGGCAACTTCTTTTAGTGCTGTTCCTTTGGCGGCTTTCATTTTAATGCTACCCAGGTTAATGCTGTTGTTTGCATCACTGATAGAAACAGAGTCTCTAACCATTGTTTGGTAGCCAACGTAACTTACTTTAAATGTGAAATTTCCTGTAGGAAGTGCATTTACTATAAGGTTTCCGTTTACATCGGCCTGAACGCCTTTTACAATTGCTTTGGTTTTTCGGTCAATGACAATTGCAGATGCAAAAGGAATGGTTTCACCGCTTTGAGCGTCAACAACCTTAGCGGTGATCTTCCCATCGTCGGTTGTTTGTGCATTTGTTGTTATCTGAAAGGTTAAGAGTGTAATAGAAAATAGGAGAAATTTGCATGCGTAATTCATTAATTTGGTTCTTTTGTGTGTGTGTTTAAGTAGGTTGGACAAATAAACGATAACGAAGTTTAAAAAGCGTGGCGTAACTATTTTATTACAGGGCATAATCCACAAATTAATTCTCCATCAGTCGTGGATATATAGGCAACCGAAAATGATGGACTTGTTTCCTACTATTCAGCTACTAAAATATGCCAAAAGATGGGGTAGACGCGAGGTATGATCGAATGGACACTAGTCAACAGTCGCAGTAAGCCCCTCTGCTTGTAATATTTTTCGGTAAACTTCCATTTCAGTAAATGAACCTTCCAGAACAGCACATTTTCCTTTGTTATGCACTTCCCAGGCAATTTTTTCGGCCTGACTTTCAGAATAGTCCAGATATTGCATCATGCAATGAATTACATGGTCAAAAGTATTCACATCATCATTCCAAAGTATTAAACGATGAACAGTTTTTAATGAACTTAGTATTTCCTTTAGTGTAAATGTTTCCTCTTTGGTTTCTGTTGACATGTTACAAATTTAAGCTAATTTCAAAATAATGTTGTAGTTAAAGTTATTTTTGCTTAAAATTAGTAATAAAGCCAAGTATTATGCATCGTTCAAAGATTGCCGGAATAGGTTACTATGTTCCAAAAAATGTTTATACCAATACTGATTTATCACGATTTATGGACACTAGTGATGAATGGATACAGGAACGGACAGGAATTAAGGAACGACGGTTTGCTGATCGCTTAGAAGAAACGACCACTACAATGGGAGTTGAAGCCGCTAAAATTGCAATTGAAAGAGCTGGTATTACTGCTCAAGATGTAGATTTTATCATCTTTGCTACGTTAAGTCCTGATTATTACTTTCCAGGCTGTGGGGTTTTGCTGCAAAGGGAAATGAAAATGAAAGAGATAGGGGCACTGGATATCAGAAATCAATGTTCTGGTTTTGTTTATGCTTTATCTGTTGCTGATCAGTTTATTAAAACAGGTATGTATAAGAATATATTGGTAGTCGGTAGCGAAAAACATTCGTTTGCTATGGATTTTGAGACCCGGAGTCGTAACGTTTCCGTAATATTTGGCGATGGTGCCGGGGCAGTCGTTTTACAACCAGCACAAAATGAAGGTCAAGGGATATTAAGTACACATTTACATAGTGATGGCGCAGATGCCGAGTTATTGGCTATGTTTTACCCAGGCGCAAGTGCCAATAAATGGCTGAAAGATAAACCAGCTTATCCAGATCAGGAACTAGGTGGTTTATTTATGACTTCCGAGCAATTGGAAAGTGGTGCTGCTTTACCTTATATGGATGGACCAGCAGTATTTAAAAAGGCTGTTGTAAAGTTTCCAGAAGTAATTAATGAAGCTTTAAAAGCCAATAATTTAACAGCTGCTGATATTGATCTGTTGGTTCCACATCAGGCCAATCTAAGAATCAGTCAGTATGTACAACAGTTGATGGGCTTGCCAGACGATAAAGTGTTTAATAATATTCAAAAATATGGTAATACGACTGCGGCTTCTGTACCAATAGCATTATGTGAAGCCTGGGAAGCTGGAAAGATTAAAAATGGAGACCTGATATGTCTTGCAGCTTTTGGCTCTGGATTTACATGGGCCAGTGCTTTAATCAGGTGGTAGGGAAGTCTTTTTAACTTCCTTTTGCAGACCTTGTCATTTGTTCAAAAGCATCCCACATTTCATTTGGAATAGCTTCTAGCCCATTGAACTGACCTGCACCTTGCAACCACTCACCACCATCAATGGTAATAACTTCTCCGTTGATATAACCAGAAAAATCGCTGACTAGATAAGCCGCCAGATTTGCCAGTTCCTGATGATCGCCCACACGTTTTAAAGGGACTCTATTTTTAAAGTCGAATTTCTCTGCCAGATCACCTGGTAGTAACCGTTCCCATGCACCCTTAGTAGGGAATGGCCCCGGAGCTATGGCATTGGTTCGAATACCATATTTCCCCCATTCAACTGCTAAAGATCGTGTCATTGCGAGAACACCACCTTTTGCACAAGCGGAGGGTACAACGTAAGCAGATCCGGTAAAGGCATAAGTAGTCACTATATTTAAAATACTTGCAGCTTGTTTTTCTTTAATCCAGTGTTTTCCAAAAGCCAATGTACAGTTTACAGAGCCTTTCAATACGATATCAATAATACTAGAGAAAGCATTGGCCGATAGTCGCTCTGTAGGAGAAATGAAATTGCCTGCAGCATTGTTCAACAAGCTGTCCACTTTACCAAAAGTTTTAATACTTTCTGCCAATACATTTTCTACTTGATCGTATTCCCTTACATCACAAGCCAGAGCTAGTACTTTCCCGCCAGTCTCCTGCTCCATTTCCTGAGCTGTTTTTTGCAATACATCTAATTTGCGACTGGTGATAACTAAGTTGGCTCCTAATTTAAGGAAGTAAGTTCCCATTGCTTTACCAAGGCCTGTTCCGCCTCCGGTAATCACTATAGTTTTACCCTTTAAGGCATCGTCTCTTAACATAGGTTGATTAAACATGGCTTATTTTTTTTGGAGGTTATCAATAATAGTTTTTAAGATACTTCTGGTTGTAGGTGCCCACCATTGTTGTAACATCAACTTTAATGCTTCAGACTGATCTGCACTGGTGCTGGCAATCAGATCTTTTCTGATGCTCAGTTTACTTTGTTGCCAGGTGTTGGTCTCCATAGCCATATATTTCCTGATTTTGCGTTCTGCAGCAGTAATGATGCTGGCAGAATTGACCAATTCATCCACCAGACCAACCTGAAGTGCTTCTTCGGGTGTAAACAACTTGCCCTCCAGTAAACTTCGAGATGCATGGGCAGATCCTAACCAGAAAGCATAAAGATTAAAGATGCTGTTGGGTACAATAATGCCTACAGGTACTTCATTTAAGCCAATGATGTATTTACCCTCGGCCATTACTCTATAGTCACAAGCCAAAGCTATTACACACCCACCGGCAGGACTATGACCATTGATTGCGGCAACCATTGGCTTTTTAAAAGCCGTAATGTTCGCTATAAAATTTAGAAACAGATGCCAGAATGACTCTGCTTCTTCCTCATTGTAATTATAAAGTTCTATCAGGTCCAGCCCAGCTGAAAAGAATGGTTCTTTTCCTGTAATGATCACCCCTGCAATATTGGGATCGGTTGATATGTTGTTTAAGATGTCATTTAGCTCCATAATCATCTCGCGATTCAGGGCATTTGATTTACCCCTGTCTAAAGTGATCAGGCTTAAATGGTCTTTTATGGTAACTTTTATCGTATTCATGGTTAATGTTTATTTTACTTCATAAGTATATACAGCTCTGGCCAGACGTCCGGTCATATCTATACCTTCCACTACAATTCTATAGGTTCCAGCTTCATCAGTATTAAAAAAGCTGAATTGAGCTTTGCCATCTGTATTGGCTAGCAGGTGAGGCTGCCAGTAAACAGTACTGCGTAAGTCAGCCCTATTATCTGGTACCGATGGCGTATATACAGGAGAATAGAACTCTCTGATTGTAGGGTAACCTTTTGGAGCATAAGTTATGATACCTGGAACAAATCTCGAAGATGTATTTCCTCCTCCACGTTTAGTGGTGATTATTAGCACACCGCCACCACCTTGGGAACCATAGATGGCGGTATTGCCAATCGATTTCAAAACTTCAATCGTTTCTACGTCTGACGGCATAATGTTATCGAGGAAATCTGAGCCTACACTCATGCCATCTAAAATAATTTGCATTGCCTGACCTGATGACATGTTTCTCATCAGAAAAGGTTCTCCGTTTCTCATGATTAATCCGGGTACCCTACCTTGTAGACATTGTGTAAGTGTACTGCAGTTTTCAAGCATTTTGGCTGTCACAACATAGTCCGCATTCCCAGATCCATTCAGATTTGATGAATTTTCTACTGTCTTTTTTTTCTCAGTAATATTTACTTCTTTAAGTACCAATGTTCGCTCCAGTAGCCCTCTTTTATTCAATTCATCAAAGTAATTGCTACTCTGTTTTAAATAACTTTGAAGGGCTTCATTTACGTTTACTTCTATGTCGCCTGTATTCTTGTTTTTCGTTACAATTTGGCCAGGTACAATGTCCAGTTTAATTTCTACACTCTTTTTGTTTTTAGCCGTTCTGCCTTGTACAATAAATTTTGTACTATCTGAGAATACCATTTTATCGAAGTTGAAACGTCCCTGTGCATCTGTCAATGTATCAATAGCAAAAAAGCCACCTGAAGAAGAAAAGAGGGAAACCTTACTATTTGGCAGAGGTTTACCACCATAGCTGGTGATGACGCCACTAATTCCTAAAGTTTCTTCTGGTTTAAAGGTATTTACAACAGGCGTGTTGTTAACGACGTTTTTCCATAAAATCCGGCGCCAGCCTTGTGTAAGCATTAAGATGTCTAAATCTTGTGCTGTTTTCTGATCATTATTTAAGAAATAATAATTTGGTGCTTCAATATAACCGGTTAGGTCTGAGGTAAGCAATAAGCTTGTTAAAATATTGGTTTCATTTTCAGGATCTGGTTTTACAGAGGCTGTATTTGTTACTGCTATAGAGTAGCTTCCACGTAATGGTTTATCGCCAGCCTTGCCAAAAAGACTAAGTTCTACTTTTTCTCTTTTTGAATAGTTTGGCTTTAAGTTTTCTATAGTGGTATTGATGCGATCCTCTGCATTGTTTATAAAAAACAGTCTTTCGCTAACAGGGTTGTTGCTATTGTTAAATAAGGTGAGTTGTATAATTCCTGAAGGAAGATCTTTTTTAGGGATACTGGTGGTTATAACCTGTTTTTCTGATTTAGATTTGGTGGCAAAATAGATGTTCCCATTACCTTGCGCTATTAATTTTATTTCATTGCTGCCGACAAGGTCGGCACTTAACAATATTTTAATTGCAATTTTATCAGGGTTGCTATTATTTACAGCGAGAATATAACCACTAGGTACTGCTTTGGGGATAGGGTAAGTCTTTTCTGAACCATCCTTAAATTTCACCTTTGCCGAATAAGTTTTACCTGGTTGGGGGTTTAGTACGAGACTGCCCATACCCAGGTGTTGCGTTTCAAAGTGATTTATTTCTAATCCTTCGTTATCTAAAACGATTCCAGTAACATTTTCACCCAATCCATTGGCATTTACTACTTTTACCGCCATACGGTTTGGTAGGGCTTCAACAAAGTTTCCTCCTTCTGGGAAGAATTGTACATCAATATTGTTTGATGTTGTGGTTATAGGGATATTTTTAACGATCTTTTCTTTGTTTGCTAAGGTCAATGTTGCCATGATATTGCCTGATTTATCAGCTACTTGCTGCTTATTAGTGAAGTTGATACTTACTTCGCCATTTGTGTCGGTAGTAGCTTTCCCTTTAGCCAGGGTTTTAGCATTCATCTGAACTTCATAAGTAACTTCGACATTCTTATAAGGCTGCCCGGTTTTGTCGGTGAATTGGATTTTTGCATCTACCTTTTCATGATCATTTTCTTTACTGAAATTGTAATTAGTTTTGGTGAAAACCTTATTGGCCCATGAATTTCCAATTTTTATGGTTTTATCAAAAAAGTATTCCGGTCCGGCATTTCTCATCCATTGTGTATAGGCTCTTATTCGGTAATTACCTTCTGATAAAGTATCTGGTAATTTGAAATCACCCCAGGTGATCCCCGATTCCATAGGTAGTTTTAATTGTGTTTTTACAATATTTTGCTCATTGATCAACTCTACATATAAGGCTTTGCTGATATTGGATGGCTCGAAAGTTTGTGCATTTATGACATAGGCTTTAAACCAGATGTCATCACCTATGGCATAAAATGGTTTATCTAAATGCAGGTGTACTTTTTCTTGTGCATTTGTCTTCGCGTATTCCTGATAATGCTTAATTAGAGCCGAAAAAGGATCCTGTACCAGTTTGCCGGCAAATGAGAAACATATTCCTAACACTAATAAAGCGGGAATTACAAGTTTAAGTTTCATATAATGAGCATAAATAAGAAAGCCTCAATATACAAATATTGAGGCTTTCTTATTGAAAAAATATAGCGTAGTTTTTAAAACTCATTCTTCCACATCATACTTTCAACAGGTTTTGTGGTTTTGTTATTATATTTAGCATTACTTTTTGTGTTGTATAAAGTTTCGATATTGCCTTCAACAACAAAATATATGAGTTGTCCGATTGGCATACCTGCGTATATGCGAACCGGCTGCGTGCAAGAGATTTCTAATGTCCAGGTATTGCAAAAACCTACATCACCTTTCCCAGCGGTGGCATGGATATCAATACCCAACCGACCGGTACTTGATTTACCTTCCAGAAAAGGAACATGTGCATGAGTTTCAGTGTATTCAAGTGTTACACCAAGATATAAGGTCCCCGGCTCCAACACAAACCCATCTTTAGGAATTTCAAAGTGTTCAATTTTATTATGCAGTTTTGCATCTAATACCCTGTCCCTGTAAGTAGCCAGGTATTTCCCCAGATGTACATCATAGGAGTTCGTTCCAAGGTTTTCGGCTTTAAATGGCTCAATTATAATTGTGCCTTTATCTATTTCTTCAAGAATTCGTTTGTCAGACAGGATCATTTTTCGCTGTTATATATAGTTATTTAAAGACAATGAGGACTGCATAATTTGCTTGTTAGTAATTATAGAGTAGTAAGTTTTGCAGGTTTATCTTATTTGGACGAAATTATGATTAATTTAAGATACTTTTGCATTGTTTTCTAAAATAGAGATGCCTGTAGTTTTTAATAAAAATATTGACGAAGAAACCATACTAGCAGTATGGAAAATCGAGGAAACCGAAGCCGAATTACTTTCTGGCTTACAGTTGAAACAACATGAACTTGATTTTATTTCTTCATTAAGTAATGGTAAGCGCCTATTGCATTGGTTGAGTACCCGTGTGTTATTGCGGACAATGCTTAATACATCTGAATATATTGATTGCAAGATGGATGAGCATGGTAAACCTTATCTTCCTAATCTGGAATATCATATCTCTTTAAGTCATTCTTATGATTATGCTTCAGTGATTATTGGCAAAACCAGAAAAGTGGGTGTTGATATAGAGTTGATTAAACATAAGATAAAAAGTATTAAGCATAAATTCCTGTCGGATATTGAACTGGCACAGAAGCAAATTGGCGACAATATTGATGGCTTGTACGTTTGTTGGGTTGCTAAGGAAGCAATTTATAAATGGAACGGTACTAAAGGTTTAGAGTTTAAAAGGGACATTTATATAAAGCCTTTCAAATTACGAAATGAGGGGGAGCTGACAGCATTAGTACATTTGCCGGGTGGCGCTCGTGAACTTACTGTTCATTATTTTAAGACTGAAGATGGCTATATGCTAGGCTACGTGGTAGCATAATATCTGCAACATGAATAAGAAAGTCGAATTTATAGACTGGGGACTTACGGATTACCAGGACGCATGGAATAAACAAGAAGCTATCTTTAATCAGATTGTTGCTTTAAAGATTCAGAACAGAACCAATAGTACAGAGCTGGAGACCCCAAATTATCTTGTCTTTTGTGAACATCCACACGTTTATACACTTGGAAAAAGTGGTAAACCTGAAAACCTGTTGCTAGATGAGCAAGGGTTACAGGAAAAGGAGGCCACTTACTATAAAATCAACAGAGGAGGTGATATTACTTATCATGGACCCGGACAGATTGTCGGCTATCCGATATTAGATCTCGATAATTTTTTTACTGATATACATTTGTATTTGAGAACCCTGGAGGAGGCAGTTATTTTAACGCTTGCTGATTATGGTATTGCAGCTGGCAGATATCCTGGATTTACAGGAGTATGGTTGGATGCCGACAATGAAAAGGCTAGAAAAATCTGTGCTATGGGTGTTAGGTGTAGTCGCTGGGTAACCATGCATGGCTTCGCTTTTAATGTAAATACTGATCTGGATTATTTTAAAAATATTGTTCCCTGTGGTATTGATGATAAAGATGTAATCTCCATGAAAAGGGAATTAGGGGAGGTGCTGGATATAGAGGAAGTTAAGTCGAAGTTAAAATTTCATATTGCAACACTATTTGGAATGCAGTTGTTGTAAGATGTTGCAAAAGAGAAAGATAGTTTTGATTATTTGGTGAAAATCTTATCTTTACTAGAGAAACTAAAAAACAAACTATGGATTATAACTCAGAATACTCAGCAGTCGGTACTGGTATTGGTGTCGGTGGCAGTATCCTTTACCTTGCATTAGCGGTATTGTCAATTGCAGGACTATGGAAAATGTTTGAAAAGGCCGGAAAACCAGGCTGGGCAGCAATAGTTCCTATTTACAACCTAATTGTGCTTCTAGAGATAGTAGGGAAGCCAACTATATGGATACTTTGGTTAATTATTCCCTGTGTAAATTTTGTGTTCATAATCTGGCTTGTAAATCTTTTAAGTAAGAGTTTTGGAAAATCTGAGGGCTATACAGTAGGTATGATTTTACTTCCTTTTGTGTTTTACCCTTTGCTAGGTTTTGGTGATGCTAAATATATGGGGCCATCGGCTGCGGAAGCACAAAATAGATTCAATCCTAATGATCCATTTAATAAAAACAACCCATTTAGTGGGAATAATCCTTTCGGTGGAAACAATCCTTCTGGAACAAATGATCCGTTTAATCAACCACCAACAACGCCTAATGCTTAATTACGGGTGCTAAACACATATATATTATCCGTCTGGTCTTTTTTATTAGATCAGACGGATGCTTTTTTTCTACCATGTCCATTTAAAAGCTTAACAGGACTTGATTGTCCGGGATGTGGTTTCCAACGATCTTTTGTCGCACTTTTGAAAGGCGATTTCCATGATAGCTTCTATTTATATCCTCCAACAGTCCCATTGCTTCTTACTTTTGTAATTATATTACCTGCAAAATATTTTACAGATAAGGACTTGTCTTTATTGATAAAAACTATGTTTGTAATTACGGGGGCGATCATTTTAATCAATTATCTGTACAAAATGATTTATGCCCATCATCATTGATATTTGAACTTTATGAATAAACAAGCAACTTACCTTGCTTTGGGCGACTCTTATACCATAGGTGAAGAGGTGGCAATACAAAGTAGTTTTCCCTATCAATTAGCTGATTGCTTAAATCGCAATGGATTATTGCTTGGAGTACCAAAGATTATTGCAACAACGGGTTGGACATCAGGCGAATTGCAAAATGCAATAAACAATTCTGGCTTAAATCAGATGTTTGATATAGTTACTTTACTGATTGGCGTAAATAATCAATATAGAGGGGAGTCATCAGAACGCTATAGAGTAGAATTTAAAGCATTATTGCAAACAGCGATCGACTTTGCGAATGGCAATAAAGCCAGGGTTTTTGTATTGTCTATCCCAGATTGGGGCACAACTCCATATGCGCTTAATCGCGGATGTGATCTGGAGGAAATTGCTGAGGAAATAGATGCTTTTAATGCCATTAAAAAAGAAGAGACTATTGCTTTAGGAGTTAGTTATACAGACATTACAGCTGCATCACGCAAGGCAGCTAATGATATTGGACTTTTGGCTCCTGATGGTTTGCACTATTCAGCTAAAATGTACGCTGAATGGGTTGAACTTCTTATACCAACAGTGATAAAGGCAATGAAGTAGAGACTATATTGCAACTCCTGTTTGGTGGCTGTAGTCTTTTATTACCGTCTTTAAAAAATCCAATTCATTCATGCCGGTTGGAATACTCACAGAAAGGGTGGTGGCTACTTTGGTCGACATGGTATAAATGAGGTCGGTATTGTAGGTTTTGTAATAAGTTTCAATGACCTCATGGATTAGCTCTATTTCTCTGTCGTTTAGGGCATTTGTGTTGTTAAAAACAGGTATGTATTCTTCTTCAACCGGATGAAAAGCAATATGGCTAAAGTCGGCCTGAGGAACTGTTTTAATGACAGTGGTGCCTGCAACAATATCTCCAATTCTTTGTTTTTTTTCAGAGACAGCAATACAAATTAACCCGCCAACCTGAGCTGTTAACGCAAAATCAACTAGTCGAAACAACCAGCGGATAAAGTATTGTCCTATGCTTGGCTGACTTCCATCCAGGCTGATCACTTTTATTTTCATAATACGTTTACCCACACATTGACCATTCATCAAAATTTCGCAGACGAGGTTATAGAAAATATAGCTTGCTGCATAAACTCCGATTATTATAGGAAATAACAATGGGCCGCTTTTTAGTATGCCTGAGATTCCGCCAATTGCAATCAGCATTATAAAAATTATATATAAGCCAAAGAATATTCCCAGATCTATTAGCCTTGCTAAAATGCGTTCGCCTAAGCCTGCAACAGGATAGTCTATGTCAACATGTTGACTTGTATTTACCTTTATTGTCTCCATACAAGTTCAAACTTAGATAAATTGCTTTTTATATGCAATATAATTGCTTTTCATATAAAAACAATATCGGTCTCTCCTCTGCCATTAAGAATTATTTTAATAGAGGAAATATAATATTGATATTGAATTAATTGTTGTAAAATGTTTTTTTGTGCTATTTTAACGGAAAATTAACTCCTTACCAATTTTATGAGAGAAGCGTTGTTTGTAAAACAGAATTCTGGGAAATGGAAATCCTATGAGGAGTTGCAAACGAGCAATCCTGATGAACTTGCTGAGCGCTTTATTGACATCACCAATGATCTGGCTTATGCTAAGACTTTTTATCCCAAATCACGAACTACAGTTTATTTGAATGGCTTAGCTTCAACCCTACACCAATCAATTTATAAGAACAAAAAGGAAAAAGCCAATCGTTTTGTTACTTTCTGGAAGTATGAATTACCGCTTTTGTTCTATACTTATCGCCGACAATTACTTTATTCGTTTATTTTTTTTAGTATTTCATGTGCCATTGGGGCCTTATCTGCCAAATATGATGAGGATTTTGTAAGGCTAATTTTGGGTGACGGTTATGTGAATATGACCAATGAAAATATAGCTAAAGGTGATCCTTTTGGGGTTTATAAAAAGGATGAACCTATTGCTATGTTTGTGAAGATTGGTGCAAATAATATTTATGTATCCTTACTAATGTTTATTAGCGGTGTTTTTGCATGTGTTGGACCAGTCTTTATGTTATTAAGAAACGGTATTATGCTGGGCTCGTTTCACTATTATTTTTTTAGTAAGGGTCTGGGCGCTGCATCTGTGCTGGTTGTTTGGATCCATGGCACATTAGAAATATCTGCCATAGTGATGGCGGGCGCTGCGGGTTTGGTCCTTGGCCATGGTTTACTTTTTCCAAGAACCTATACCCGTTTACAAGCTTTTAAAAACAGTGCTAAAGATGGTACAAAGATGGCATTGGGAATAGTGCCAATTCTTATCGTTGCAGCCTTTTTCGAGAGCTTTATTACTCGTCACACAAATATGCCTTTAGGGCTTAGCATAAGTATTTTAGGTGGATCATTACTCTTTATCATCTGGTATGTAGTGGTATATCCATCGCAATTAAATCAACGTAATCAATATAATTAGTATGGTACAACAAATTGAGTTTAAGAAGCTAAGAGCTTTCGGGGAAATTATAAATGATACTTTCTTATTTATCAGACAGAACTTTAAACCATTGTTAAGAGTTTTCTTTTACTTATGTGGGTTTTTTATCCTTGCAGGGATAATTGCTTCTGTAATGCATGAGTTAAATATGCAAAAAATCCCTAAACAGTTAAATGGCTCTTTTTCTTCCAGGAATGTTTTTGATGTTTTCAATTGGAATTATTTTCTAGTGCTTGTAGTCTCATTAGGAAGCTATGCAGCGATCACAGTTTCTACATTGAGTTTTATTGCCGTGTATATTCAAAAGGGAAATATTGCCCCAAGTCCGGAAGAAGTATGGGCATATTTTAAATATTATTATTTCCGAGCATTTTTTAGCAGTCTTGCAATTGGTCTATTTATTTTTGTCGCTTTTCTGTGTTGTATCGTGCCAGGATTATATATTTTTCCTGCAATGAGTTTGTTCTACCCGATTATGATACTGGAGAATGCTGATTTTATGTATGCCTATAGCCGCTCGTTTAAACTACTTAAAAATCAATGGTGGGTTACTGCAGCAGTTATTCTTGTTATCTATCTAATCGCCTATTCCTGTATGATGATTCCTGCTGTTCCTGGGTTATTGTTCACCATGATAGGTACTTTTATTCCGGAGGCTAAAGAATGGCATATGGTAACGGTAATTATAGGGTCTATCTTACAGAACCTTACTTATGTTTTTATGATGATTCCGGTAATAGGCCTGGCATTCTGCTATTTTAATCTGGTAGAAGTACAGGAAAGTGCAGGTTTAATGGATCGTATCGGTCGTTTTGGAGAGGAAAAGAATGAAAATCCTCCTTTAGAAGAGTATTAAAATGCAAAAGGCGCTCATTTTAGCTTTTCTGGGATTTATTTTCTCCGTAGGTTTTCCCGCGACAGCACAGTTGAAAGGGGAGGTTTTAAAAGATATTCCAATTAGGAATGACCACTCAAGAGTTGATCTTAGAGACTTTAATCTCCAAAAGTTAAAGGATTACAGTGTACAAAAAGAATTTCATTACGATGAAGCAGTTTCGATAAATACCAGCTGGTGGGATAGGTTTTGGAAGTGGATTTGGAGCTTGATAAATGACGCTTTAAATAATGAGTATTCTGGAGGCTTTTTTAAATACCTGATTATTGGCGTAATTTCCGGACTGATCATTTTTGCTGTAAGCAAGGTTGCTGGACTGGATTTAATGATCTTTGCCAGAAAGCCTAAAGCTGTGGATGTTCCGTACGGTGAAATGATGGAGAATATTCACGAGATCAACTTTAACGAAGAGATTGATAAGGCTGTTCATAATGGTAACTACAGGCTTGGTGTACGCTTATTATATCTACGCTCATTAAAGCTATTGAGTGATCGGGAGCTAATTAATTGGCAGCCCGAAAAGACGAATCAGGCCTACGTTGATGAATTGCTGGACTTTGAAAGAAAGCAACAGTTTAAAATGCTGACACTACAGTTCGAATATGTCTGGTATGGTGATTTTTCTGTCGATAAGGATGTATTTAAGGCTCTGAAAGGAAGTTTTGACCATTTTAATGTGAAAGCACTATGAAAGGATTAAGGGGATATCTGATTTGTAGTGCTATAGTGATGGTTGGCTATTTAGTTGCACAATATTATAAACCTAAAACTACAGATTGGACAGCTACTTATTTAAAAGAGGATAAAATCCCGTTTGGGACTTATATCCTATATCAGGAATTGCCAAATATATTTCCTAAATCACACATCAGCCCTTCAAGATTGCCTGTTTATAATACTTTAAAAGACCAAGAGTATACCAGCACAAACTATATTCTTATTGCAGGTAAGGTAAATATGGATAAGTATGATTATCAGGAGCTTGTTGGATTTATGGAGCGTGGGAATAATGTTTTTATTGCCGCTTACGATTTAAGTGATTTTTTAACGGATACATTAAAGTTGAGAATGAACTCTGTATATGCAAATAAGAGTCCTGCTATAAATTTTGTAGATCCGGCTATAAAGAGTCAAAAGGATTACATTTTTAGTAAAGGTTTGGGCGATCAGTATTTTAGTGGGGTTGATACCATTAGGGCGAGTGCTTTGGGAAGAAATACAGAAGGAGAGGTTAGTTTTGTAAAATATACTTTCGGCAAAGGCGCATTGTATCTATTACCAAGCCCGCAATTGCTAAGTAATTACAACCTTTTAAATCCGGCAGGAGCAAACTACGTTTCTAAGGTACTCTCTTTTTTACCTCAGGCTAAAATGGTGATATGGGACGAAAATAATACTAAAGGTAATATTGATGACGCCTCAGTTTTACGTGTGTTATTTAAAAATGATGGCCTGCGATGGGCTTATTATTTGGCTATATCGGGCTTATTGATATTTGTATTATTCGAGATGAAACGTAGGCAACGTATTATTCCTGTTGTTGAACCATTAAAAAATACTTCTGTTGAATTTGTTAATGTTGTTGGTAAGGTATACTATCAGCAGCGTGATAACCGAGACATTGTACGTAAAAAGATTACTTACTTTTTAGAATACGTACGGACTAATTATCGCGTGAAAACTACTGTGTTGAATGAAGAATTTGTGTCAGATCTTATTCTTAAAACTGGTATAAATGAGGATGTGGTACGTAACTTAATAGAGATGATAAATAAGCTGAATGGTGCTGTTGTAGTTAACGATGATGCTTTGATTCAGCTTAATGAACTAATAGAGAATTTTAATAAAAAAGCCCAATAATTATGGAAGCAGAGATGTTTAACCAAAGAACCGACCTTACACAACTAAACAATGCAGTAACAGAAATTAGGCAAACCTTAGGTAGGGTTATTGTGGGGCAGAAAGAAACGATAGACTTCTTAATTGCAGGCTTATTGGCTGATGGACATGTTCTTTTGGAAGGTGTACCTGGTGTAGCAAAGACTTTAAGTGCTAAACTGGTTGCTAAAAGTATAGATGCTTCTTTTTCCAGGATTCAGTTTACACCAGATCTGATGCCATCAGATGTGATTGGTACTTCTGTTTTTGATCCCCGAACCGCAACTTTTGAATATCGTAAGGGGCCAATATTCGGGCATATAGTATTGATAGATGAAATTAACCGTGCCCCCGCAAAAACGCAATCTGCATTGTTTGAGGTAATGGAAGAACGACAAATTACAGTTGATGGGCACACTTATCCAATGGATGAGCCTTTTATGGTATTGGCAACGCAAAATCCTATTGAACAAGAGGGAACTTACAGATTGCCTGAAGCTCAGTTAGACCGGTTTTTGTTTAAAATAGAGGTTAAATATCCAACGCTTGAAGAGGAGACTACTATTCTATTGAACCAACATCAGCATAAGCTGGATGATGAATTAAAGTCTGTTAAGGCGGTTTTAAATATTGAACAAATTAAAGCATGCCGGAAGATTATAAGAACCCTACATGTTGAATCTAAACTGATTGAGTATGTGGCGAAAATCACACATGAAACCCGAAATAATAAGTCATTATATCTAGGAGCCTCTCCTCGTGCTTCATTAGCCATGATTAATGGTGCTAAAGCTTTTGCGGCTATGCAGGGGCGTGATTTTGTAACTCCTGAAGATATTATTAAGGTGGCACCAGTGGTATTGTCGCACAGAATTATGCTTACTCCTGATAAAGAAATGGAGGGTTTAACCACGAATGATATTGTGATGCAGATTATTCAGAAGATAGAAGTACCTAGATAAAGTAGCAACTTGAAACAATTTTTTATAAAATATTATACAGATCTTTTTCTTAGCAAAAGATTTTTTGCCGGAATAGGCCTGTGTGTAACTTTATTTCTTTTTTCTTTCTTTTTTCCCTGGCTTGGTGATTTGCCCTTAGTTATTTTTTTGGTATTTGTGTTGTTGGTATTAATTGATGGAATACTGTTATACCGTGCAAACAATGATGTTTTTTTACGTAGGGAAGTGCCTGAAAGGTTAAGTAATGGGGATGAAAATGAGCTTAAGATCTATATAGAGAACTTTTATACTTTTAATATTCACATCGGTATCATTGATGAGATCCCTTTTCAATTTCAAAAAAGAGACTTATGGTTTAAAAGCAGCTTAAAAGCCGGGGAACGAAAAACTATAATTTATTCTTTAAGGCCGACTAAAAGAGGAGAGTATATTTTTGGTCAGACACGCTTGTATGTGCAATCACCCTTAAGATTGATTACGCGTAGGTTTAATATTGGAGAGGAGGTTGCCGTTCCCGTTTATCCATCCTTTTTACAATTGCGTAGATACGAACTGATGGCCATATCAAACAGGTTAACTGAGTTTGGTATTAAAAAGATCAGACGGTTAGGTCATAGTATGGAATTTGATCAGGTGAAAAATTATGTGCAGGGTGATGATTACCGTACCGTAAACTGGAAAGCTACCGCAAGAAAGGGTGAGCTGATGGTAAATTCATTTACGGATGAAAAGGCACAACACGTGTATTGTATTATTGATAAGTCAAGAGCTATGAAAATGCCATTCGAAGGCTTAAGTTTGCTTGATTATGCCATTAATGCTAGTCTGGTCCTTTCCAATGTCGCATTGGTAAAGCAAGATAAGGCTGGTTTGATTACAGTAGCGGAGAAAATTGGCAGTGTGGTACCTGCAGACCGGCGATCATCACAACTGGGCAAAATAATGGAGGTTCTGTATAAAGAGAAAACCAGGTATCTGGAACTGAATATGGAAGCTTTATATACCAGTGTGCGTGGTGTGTTAAGACAACGGAGTCTGGTTGTATTGTTTACCAATTTCGAGAGTATGTCTGCTCTAAATAGGCAATTGCCATATTTGAAGCGAATAGCAAAATTCCATTTGCTATTGGTTGTGTTTTTCGAAAACACGGAACTTAAAGAGATTACTGAAAAGCCAGTTCAGGATGTAGAGGATATTTATATCCAAACCATTGCAACTAAGTTTGCTTACGAAAAGAAGTTGATGGTTAGGGAGTTGGCAAAACATGGGATACTTAGCATACTTACACCTCCGGCTCAACTAACTGTAAACATCGTTAACAGGTATTTGGCCATTAAAGCTCAGCAAAGAATCTAATCTGTATGCTTTAATGGCTTGTATTAACATTCAGGCAAGCTGATTGGGATGTTTGTGGCTAAGCCACCATCTGATGTTTCTTTATATTTAGAGTTCATATCCAATGCAGTTTCCCACATGGTGTTCACTACTGCGTCCAAACTTACTTTTGCTTTATCGGGATTGCTTTGTAAAGCCAGCTGACAAGCGGTGATAGCTTTGATAGCGCCCATGGTATTCCTTTCAATGCAAGGAATCTGTACCAGACCTCCTATAGGATCACAGGTTAAGCCTAAATGATGTTCCATAGCAATCTCTGCTGCCATTAATACTTGTCGCTGGGAGCCCCCTAAACACTCTGTAAGTGCTGCCGCTGCCATTGCAGAGGATACGCCTATTTCTGCCTGACAGCCACCCATAGCTGCCGATATGGTAGCTCCTTTTTTAAAGATGCTGCCAATTTCTGAAGCACAAGCAATGAAATGGATAATCTTTTCATCTGAATAGCCATCGCAAAAGGCGATATAATATTGTAATACAGCAGGAATTACACCCGCAGCGCCATTGGTTGGCGCTGTAACAACCCGGCCAAATGAAGCGTTTTCTTCATTCACAGCAAGTGCAAAACAGCTCACCCAATCTAATATGTAATTAAAGTCATTGCCGCCGTTTCTGATGGCCATGATCCAGCTATTATAATCTGTGTATACACTATTGCCAATTAATCTTTTATTTAATGCAGCTGCTCTTCTACCTACATTTAATCCACCTGGTAAAAAACCTGAGGTATGGCAACCTCTGTAAGTACAGTCTTTCATCACTTTGAAATGCTGCATAATTCCTTTCTTGGTTTTTTCTTCTGTACGCCAGGATAGTTCGTTCTCCATCACAATCTCAGAAACTTTTAGTCCGGTAGACAAGCACCAATGTAGTAATTCACTTGCCTTTTCTATAGGGAAAGGGAGGTCTACCTGTTCTTTTTCATTTCCAGTTTCGCCATCTTTAACCACAAAGCCACCACCAATGGAGTAATAGGTTTCAGAAAAGGCCTTTCCATTTTTTAAAAATGCCTGAAAAGTTACTGCATTGGGATGAAATGGAAGGCTTTCGAGGAAAAGAAAAACCATGTCATTGCTATAATTAAAAGGAATTAATTGTTCGCCAGAAAGGGATAATAGCTGGTCTTCTTTAATGACAGCAATAGTGGAATCAATTGCATTCACATCGAATGTTACCGGATCGGCACCTGTAAGTCCTAGAAGGATGGCAATGTCGGTTCCGTGGCCTATGCCTGTTTTGGCCAGAGAGCCATATAAAAGGACTTTTAACTGTTCAACCTGAGTGAGTAATCCTTGTTTCTTTAACGAGGCTGTAAATTGTTGTGCTGCTCTCCATGGCCCCAAAGTATGGGAGCTTGATGGGCCAATACCTATCTTAAATATATCAAAAACCGAGATTTGTTCTCTTTGCATTTACAAATCTACTATAGTTTGATGATATTATTTATACGTTACAGGAATGATACGACTTAAAAGTCGAAAGCTATGATGTTTTTATCTCTAAGCATCCTGTCAACAAATGTTTTATGATTTTTTGGACTGCCAATCGCTATCCAGGTGCCACTAATAATGCCGTTGGCAAGTTCTTGTTTCCCTCTGGAAAGTTTCAATTTGGAAGTTTTAATATCATTCTCGTATTTTTCAAGACTCTCTCCCTCATAGCGTTTTACAATACGATAAATCCTTTTTGTAAAGCGGCGTTCGGCAAACTCCTCTAAAAATGGAAAGATCAATAAAGCAAGCAAGACCACTAATGTTACACCTATGGCTTGTTCGAAATAACCACCACCAATAGCCATACCTATTGCGGCTACTATCCATATTACACAGGCGGTGGTAAGACCTTTAACCTGATTGTCTTCCTTAAAAATAACTCCGGCACCAAGAAAGCCGATGCCAGTAACAATGTTGGATGCTATACGGTCATGGCTACTTAGTCCAATCTTGACAGAAAGGATAGTGAATAGGGTTGATCCAAGGCCAATCATGATCATGGTTTTTAAACCGGCTTGTTTACTCCTAAATTCTCTTTCGAGTCCGATTAGGCCACATAATAAAGTAGCCATTAAAAATTTATTTACCTCACTTTGTGTAAGGAAATGATTGCCGTCGAGAATGTTTTCCATATCAGTTTATATGATCTAATATAACAAAGATTTGTTACAGATTATATGGACATTAATAGAAATCATAGCATCTTAAGCCATTGAATTTGTTGTACCCTGAATTGTCCTGAAAGTATTTTTCATAGCCAATACTAGCCTCTGTAGTACCACTGGTATTGGTATAATTGATTTTGGATGTCGTAGCATCGTGACTGATACCCAGCCTTAATTTTTCGCCATTGCGACTTCCTTTCAATAAATCAAAGATCAGTGAAACGACAAATGCATCAGGCCCGTTCTGTCCACCGCTACGGTACCATAGGCCCGCATTTAGGCCTTTGAACTTGAATTGTGCACCAGTGCTTATCGACGAAGAACTGCCCTGTTGGTAATAAACCACAGATGGGATCAGGTATGTGCCCTCATCCTGATAATATGTACCACTATTTAGGGGTATTCTGAAACTTGCATTTGCCGTAATCCGCATAGGTAATTTAGCTACCGTACCGCTAAAAGATTCATCTGGTTTATTGATGTGGTGAACAGCCAATCCACCCATGAAATTTCTAAATACGATATTTGTTCCTGCTGCGGCGTCGAAAAAGATTTTGTTATCTATGTCTGGTGGTTGTGCTGCTGATACGCTTCCCGGTAAATAACCTAAGCGCATATCTATCTGATCCGAAAATACGAGTTTGCTCCAGTCAATCTGTCTATTGGTGAAGCCTGCCTGTATACCAAATGAAGCGACAAAGTCATCGCCACCCACACTATAAGAGTAAGTCGCTGCGGCATTGTTCTTCACTAAAAATGCTGTTCCCTCACTGCTACGGTTAAACATCAGTCCAATGCCACCCCCAAATTTTGAAATATTAAGATCTGCAGATGCGGTAACATAAGATAAGTCTCCGCTAAGTCCCGACCATTGATTTCTGTAAATAACATTCATCCTGATATCCCCTTCAAATTGCCCGGTTAAAGAGGGGTTAAGGTAAATTGGTGCATTAAAAAACTGTGAGTATAGATGGTCTTGCGCCAAAGTTGGCAAGCTCATTATAATGCTTAATAATGTTGTTATATATATTAATCTCCCGCTCATCCTTATCTGATTAAATGTATTGCTCCTGTCCGCTTAGGCGGAGTATTGTCGTAGGTCATGCCTTTCCACTCGGACCCATTGATCATCTCCACATCAATTTTCCAGTAATAAACGCCCTGTGGCATAGGTTGTCCTTTAAAGTTGCCGTCCCAAGCCTCCGCAGGTCTGCTTTCGTCCAATAGAGTGGTCTCCCAAATGATTTGTCCCCATTTGTTAAATATGCTGAACCTCCAGGTTTTAATACCTGATCCTTTTGCTCTGAACAGTCTGAGTTCTGGACTCGGACTTCCAGGAATAAATGAATTGGGAACAAATAAATATCCCGGTACACCTTTAATGGTTACTTCTTTAAAGGTTGTAGTGAAACAGCCTTGCTGGTTAGTTACTTTTAAAGTGACTTTGTATGTTCCCGTATCCAGGTAAGTATAGCTAGGGTTTTTTAATGTTGAAGTCCCCGTTCCATCGCCAAAATCCCATTCCCAGATGGTAGGATTGTTGGTGCTTTCGTCTTCAAATTTGAACGTATAATCAGGAATGCTGATAAGCGTTGACGGATTAACATTAAAGGCTGCGACAGGTGGTTGCACAGTATGAATATATTGAGTTTTGATTACTTCGATTGGACAACCAAGTTCATTGGTTGCTAGTAATTTTACCGTGTAATATTCCTGGTCTCCGGTATAGGTATGGTTTGGTTCAAATTCATTTGATACAGGTGAACCATCTCCAAAATCCCATACATAGCTATTGTTAAGCCCGCCAAGGGTATTGTTTTTGAATTTAACAACCAGTCCCGGACAGCCTAAGGTATTTTCTGCTTGAAAATCTGCAACGGGTTGTGGCAGCACCTCAACATTTTTTGTAACTGGAATTTCAGAACAGCTGTTATAAGCTGTCATGGTAATGGTAAAGTTTCCGCTGGTCAAATAAGTATAAGTTACGATACCAGAAGCAAAGGTGGTACGTTTAGGACTTCCATCACCAAAATCAAACACAAACTTACTTGCGCCAATTGAGTTGTTTTCGAAATGGACAGTATGTGGTGCGCAACCCCTTATTTCTTCTAATCTCACACCCAATACAGGAGTGATATTTTGGGGGTAGACCAATATTTTCCATTCCTTTGTATCCTCATCACACTCGTTTTTGGCAGTCATCCTGACGGTAAATTCTGTGGTTACGGTTACGTTATAAATATGTTCTACATCTAGTTTGTCGGTTCTCTCTAATATATCGGATCCATCACCAAAATCATAATAATAGGTGTTTGTACTCCCTGGAGAAGTATTGGTAAAGGTGATTTTAGAGGGAGAGCATACCTCAACTTTATCAGGCGTAAACACTGCAATCGGTTTTGCTTTTACAAATACGGTTTTAGTAATTGAATCGATTCCGCAGTCTGTAATGGCTTTTAATTTAATTACATAAGTTGAGTCTTTTCCTAATGGATCTGGCTGGAGCGTTACGGTAGCAGGGTGGACATCTGTCGAAAATAGTATATCTCCAGAATACCATTCAAACCTGGCACCAGGTATTAATAATGAGGTATTGGTAAAGTTTACCTGCATAGGCCCACAACCTTCGGCATCACTAACATCAAATGATGCTGGTACAGCTTGATTGGTACTAAAGGTATGACTCATTTCATGAGGTGCGCAGCCTAGACTACTGGTAACAACGAGTTTGATAGTTGCCGACACGCCACTGTTTTCAATGGTGTAGCCAGGGAAATTGGCCCCTGTTGATGGTAAAACGACATCATTTACATACCAAGTATAAGTATCATTTCTATCAGCATAAGTAATCACCTGTATGGGTAAGGTGTAAGGGTAGCAGTCGGTGTCTGTAGAGCCCCATGTAAATTCAGCTTTAGCATTGGGATTGACAGTTATTTTTACTGTGTTACTTACACTTTGAAAGGCACCATTACATGCAAGTGTGCTTACTATACGCCTGTAATAGATTGTTTCTGTTAAACTTTGTGGTTGAAAATCTGCAGATATAACACTAGCTATGTTTGTCCATGTTGTTCCGTTCAAACTAGATTGCCATACGTAAGAGAAAACACCATCGCCACCAGTAGGTAAGCTTCCGGCTATTAACATCGGCGTTGTTCCGTTACAAATAGTTTGATCTGTACCTATTGCATTTCCTGTTATCGGTGGCTGTACAGTAATTGCAAATTCATTACTGGTTGATGAACAGTTACCACTGTTTACAATTCTTCTGAATTTGATAATTCCAGTAGTACTTAGCGTTATGGTCAAATCCTCCCCCGCTTCTCCAGTAATTACTTCCCATTGGCCTCCAATAATCTGGCTTTGCCATATGTATTCATATTGACCATTTTCTGCGCCACCAATCGGCTTGCTTCCGTCAATAAATACTTGCTGACCATTACAAACTACAGCATTTGAAGTTAGGCTATTTAGGTCAAGCGGTTCATTATTTCGAATGGTTATTTCATCGTAGGTTGAACCGCAAGGAGAGTTTCCATTGATTGTCCATCTAAATATATAAGTAGTGCCAGGTTTTAAATTTGTAACTGTAACTTCCTCGTTTGCTCCCGGTGGAATCACTGCGTTAGGATCACCAGAAACCATTGTCCATTCGCCTGTTTCGCCATTTGCGACAGCATTTCCTTTTAGAACCGCTGTTGTTTCATCGCATAGAATTTGATCATCTTCTACCTTGGCTATGGTTGTTGCCGGAGCTACAGTAATTGTTGTTGGAGTTGAATATTCGATTGTACATCCAGCATTTTGTACCTTGGCTCTGAACTGAGTTGTATTTATTAAGTTGCTATAAGCATAAGTTAAACCAGTATTTATACCATCAATATCTTGCCAAGTAGACCCATTGTTGGTCGAGATTTGCCATGCCAATACATTTCCGGTATTGCTGCTAAGCGTTATTACACCTGAGTTATTGTTCTGACAAACCGTTAGTGCTCCAGAAGTTGTTCCTGGGATGGTTGGCATATTTACAGTGATCGTTACTTCATCATACGACAGTGCACATTCTCCATCTCCTGTGATGGTCCATCTGAAAGTATAAACGCCGCCAGCTTCAAGACCAGTGATGTCAGATTCAAAGTGAGTAGGTGTGGTAATAACTGGATTGGCTATTGTAGTGCTCTCTGTACTTGTTACTGATACAAGTGTCCATAATCCGTTTCCAACATGTGGCTCATTACCCATTAGTCGGTACTCAGCGGTATTACAGATACTGGTTGCTTGTCCGGCATCCGCATCGGTAACTGCTGGATCAACTTTTACTTTAATTGTAATTGGTGTACCTGCGCAACCTGTTGCAGAATAAGGAGTAATGGTATAGATAACTTCTCCTTGTTGATAAGTGTTATTTAATAAAACATCATTGATAGTGACATTATCTGATAAAGGGCTTAATGCAGTTGGATTAGTATTACCGGTATTGCCTGAAATGCCAGATGTTGCAACGCTGGTCCAGCTAAATTGTGTTGGAATATCAGAATTTATGGTTATAGCAGCTTCATTACTATGACAAATGGTTTTATCTAAAACGGTTGTAGATATTATTGGTCTTGGTGTAACAGAGATGGTTACTTGAGCGCTTGTACCACCACATTCGCCTGCAGCAGATATGGCCCATTCAAAAATATACGTTTGTCCGGTCACTAGTCCTGTAACCGTTGTTTCATAATCAGTATCGACTGCAAAAGTTGGTGTAATCGGATGTGTAGAAACTACTCTCCATTTCCCTGTACCTACTTTAGCTTCGTTTCCCTTTAAATCATAGCTGTCTATATCGCAGATAGTATCATCCTGACCGGCATAGGCTGGGGTAACTGCAGGGTCCACGGTTACTTTAACAGTAGTTTCATTTCCTTCACAGTCATCAGCTGAGAATGATTTTATAGTATAGGTAACAATTTCCGGTGAAAAGGAATTGTTCTGTAATGTCTCGTTGATGGTAAAGATATTTTTTCCGTCAATTAATGTAGTTGATCCTGTCCCACCAATACTGCCTGTAATATTTGTAGAAGAAGCTACACTTGTCCATGTAAAGCGTGTAGAGATATTTGAGATTAGCTCTATTGCCGATGAATTATTATGGCAAATGGTTTTATCAGCTACAGGTAATACTACTGGTAAAGGAATAATAGTTACAGTAAAAGTAAAGGGTATACCGTCACAATTATTTGCTTTAGGTGTGATAGTATAAACGATCTCGGCATAATCGGTAGGATTGTTATTGGTAATCGTTTCGTTGATATCTCCATTTCCTGAGGGGCTAAAACCTGTAGCATTTCCATAAGTATTTTCAGCAGTCCATGTAAAGGAGCTTCCAACAACACTGGATGTTAATATTCTACTCGCTGTAGTGCCAGTACAAATTGTTTGTGACGTATTAATTCCGGTATTATTGGGATTTATAATGAATGTATTAGGGATGGATACAAAAGCACAATCACCACCCAAACCTGTATTTACAGTTAAAATCACAGTCGCTTTGCCGGCAGTTTTGTCGCCCTCACTTGGAGTATAGGTTGGGGTTAAGGTGTTATCGTTTTGGAAAGTTCCTCCCCCTGAAGGTGTACTCCAGGTATAGCTGATGTAATTATTGTTTGATATGGTTCCTATAATGCTGGCCTGGTCATTATAACAAATTGGATTTGCAACAATTGATGGGGTAGGTGATTCAATGAAAGTTACTAGCTGATGTGTGGTGAAAGACCCACAACTATTTTTATGAATAACTGTAACTTTGTAAGTGCCATACTCATTAAATCTTAATGTAGGATATTTGGTGACATTTCCATTTTCAAAGCTATAGTGAGCGCTGTTTACAGGGCTGTCATCTGCAGCTGTTACTGTCCAGGTGTAAGTGTCTGGGGCATCAACTTCTGTCCCCGAATATTGAACATTGGTTAATCCCGGTTGTTGATTATATGTGAACTCTCCCAGACCGCAATACACGGCTGTGGGAGCAAGAATCGTATTAGGCGCACTATCAATAATAATTATTTTTTGTGGTGGGGTTGTACTTACTGGTCCACAGGTAGCCGTATTGATTTGAAGTGTTACTTCATAAGTACCTTGTTTATGGAATGTAAATTCTGGCTCTGTTATTCCATTTTCAAAAGTAACTTCTGATGTATTAGCCAATGCACCTGATTTTGTTATTATCCAGTTGTAAGAATTGTTTGTATTGCAATTTGCATCAACAATTGATTTATCATTAATCTTAATTGTATAAGGTGCACATTGGGGTGTGATCACTCCATTAAAATCAAAGTCTGGTTCAGGAGGGCTTTGAATACAAATTGTTTGGATATAAGCAGGGCTCTGACAATCCCCACTGCTTACAGATTCAAGTTTTATTTCATAAACGCCTGATGGTGAAGGAGGGAATTGAAGATTGTAGGATTTGGGTTGATTAGCTTTGAAGATAATACCATTTATAAACCAGTTGTACTTTATGTTTTTATCTTCGCACTCAGTTTCAGATACGCTTGGAGTTTGACCAGCTTTAGATTGATTATAAAATATATAGGAAGCATTTGTACAACCGTTTTTGGGACCCGAAAATAAATTCTCAGTAACATCGAGTACTTTTGCGTAAGTCGACAAAGGTGTTCCGACAGTTGGGCAAAAGGGGCTTTTCGCACTAATGTTTATTGGGAAAACATTATAATACGTTGTAGTACCATCGCTATAATGGCTTCCACAAGAAGAGGTTTCATATTTATGTTCTACATATCCTTTTTTTAGATCACATAGTGTATAATCATTAGATGTTCCGTCGCCCCAAATGATTTTGTAAATATTTCCGGGAAAGTTAAGCTGAACACCATTTTCGGTTTCAGTGAATGTTCCATATCTTAAAGTGCCATCCGGTAAACATACAACTCCTGGCCCTCCTGTAGAGAATGCCGTATTCGTTTTATTATTAATTATAAAATAGGCTTTAGTTGCCGTTCTTCCATCAGGCATTTTTACTTTTGCAAACATCGTATAATGAGCTGCATCAGGAATAAAATTTTTGGTTTCAATATCAAATACCAACTGTGTTGGTGTACCTCCAATTAGTTCATTAGTAATGCTGGCGGTGACTGCACCATTGGCAGTAGATTCATTTGTTATATAAAGTGTATTATTCGTCGCTTTATATGAACAAAATCCAAAGGTTTCAGGATTGGCTTCATTAATAGACGATGAGTTAAGTTTCGCACTTACTGAATTACCAATACTTATCTCAAAAGGATTTGAATCATCCGAAACTAGCACTGGGTCAGTAGATTTAACTCGGAGTATATAGCCCGTTCCTGGATCCGTTCCTGGAGGTATCGTTCCATTCACAAAAGTAGAATAAAAGCTATCATAATAGCCTATTTCAGTTTCATTACCATTAGGTGCCACCAAAAAGAGGTTAAACTTATTTCCCGGCTTTATACAATCCGGGCCTAAGCTAAAGGTTGCGGCAATACTCGATCCTGGCGTATATGGCCCTTGATCAATTGTACCAATAGTAATTTGAGAAAAACCTACAGTTATTTGAGATAATAACAGAATAATGGTTAAAAGAAGTAAACGTTTCACCATACACACATATTATTGTGTAAATGTATAGATTTTTTTTCTTCAATTAAGGATTTTGGAGTGAAATGAGAGGAATAAAAAAAAACCACAGGAATTACCTGTGGTTTTTTTAAATATTTAACGAGTGGTTAATGATTACATCATGCCACCCATTCCGCCGCCACCCATTGGAGGCATACCGCCACCTGCAGGAGCTTCTTCTGGATCATCAGCTAATACAACTTCTGTTGTTAACAACATCGCTGCAATTGAAGCTGCGTTCTCCAATGCTACACGACCAACTTTAGTAGGGTCGATAACACCAGCTGCAATTAAGTTTTCATAAACATCTGTACGTGCGTTATAGCCAAAGTCAGCTTTACCTTCTTTAACTTTTTGAACTACGATAGATCCTTCGATACCAGCATTCTGGCAAATCTGACGTAAAGGCTCTTCGATAGCGCGACGGATAATCTGGATACCAGTAGTCTCGTCATCGTTAACACCTTTCATTCCATCTAATGCTTCGATAGCACGGATGAAAGCAACACCACCACCAGCAACGATACCTTCTTCAACTGCTGCACGAGTAGCATGTAAAGCATCATCAACACGGTCTTTTTTCTCTTTCATCTCAACTTCAGAAGCTGCACCAACATAAAGAACTGCAACACCGCCAGCTAATTTAGCTAAACGCTCTTGTAATTTTTCTTTGTCGTAATCAGATGTAGTAGTCTCAATTTGAGCTTTGATCTGGTTAACACGTGCTTTGATATCTTCAGACTGACCAGCACCATTGATGATAGTTGTATTGTCTTTATCAACAACAACTTTCTCAGCAGTACCTAAATAAGTAAGGTCAGCATTTTCTAATTTATAACCTCTTTCTTCAGAAATAACAGTACCACCAGTTAAGATAGCAATGTCTTCTAACATAGCTTTACGACGGTCACCGAAGCCTGGAGCTTTAACAGCAACAACTTTCAGAGAACCACGGATTTTGTTAACTACTAATGTAGCTAATGCTTCACCGTCTAAGTCTTCAGCAATAATTAATAAAGGCTTACCAGTTTGAACTTGTTTCTCCAAAACAGGTAATAATTCTTTCATGTTGCTGATCTTTTTATCATAGATCAAAATGTAAGGGTTTTCTAATTCCGCTTCCATTTTATCAGCATTAGTTACAAAGTATGGAGATAAGTAACCACGGTCAAATTGCATACCTTCAACTGTTTTTACTTCAGTTTCAGTACCTTTTGCTTCTTCAACAGTAATAACACCATCTTTACCAACTTTACCCATTGCTTCTGCAATTAAAGCACCAATAACCTCATCATTGTTAGCTGAAATAGAAGCTACTTGTTTGATTTTGTTATTGTCTTCACCTACAGTTTGTGATTGTGATCTTAAGTTTTCAACGATTGCAGTAACTGCTTTGTCGATACCACGTTTCAAATCCATTGGGTTCGCACCAGCAGCAACGTTTTTAATACCTGCAGTAACAATTGCCTGAGCCAATACAGTCGCAGTTGTAGTTCCATCACCTGCGATATCTGCAGTTTTAGAAGCTACTTCTTTAACCATTTGAGCACCCATATTTTCAATTGGGTCTTTTAACTCAATTTCTTTTGCTACAGTAACACCATCTTTAGTGATCGCTGGTGAACCAAATTTCTTGTCAATAATTACGTTACGTCCTTTAGGACCTAAAGTTACTTTTACAGCATTAGCCAATGTATCAACACCTCTTTTCAGGGCGTCACGGGCTTCTACATTATATTTTACTTGTTTTGCCATTGTTTTTTAGTAGTAAATATCGGTCGGTATGTTTTTGGTTAAACCTGGTATACCTGTCGATACTGTTGTTTACTGATTAATTAATTTTTTTGTAGCGGTATCCCCGAACGGGGTATGCCAATCATGTAATATCTGTGTACTAAGAAAGTACAGCGTAGATATCGCTCTCGCGCATGATCAAATAGTCCTTACCATCAATAGGAAGCTCTGTGCCACCATATTTACCATAAAGTACAACATCACCTACTTTAACAGATGGTTTTTTACCTTCTGAATCTTCGTCTGAAACGGATACAACAGTTCCTTTGGATGGTTTTTCTTTTGCAGTGTCAGGAATGTAGATTCCAGATGCCGTCTTTTCTTCTGCCGCAGCAGGCTCAACAATAACTCTGTTTGCAGAACCTGAAATGGGTTTAAGGTTTAAAGCCATAACTTGATATTAATTTATTTTTTAAGTTAAAATTTAAAACGTATTAAAACTAAGTTGTCGTATATCAGTTTTTATGCCAATGCAAATATGCTTGACAAATTTGCAAGCATTGTCAGCTATAGGATTTTAACAAAGAGTTTTTGTGTCAGAGTGGCAGAACATAAAAAAGCCCGGTATAATTTATACCAGGCTTTATCTTAAACTTATAAAGTTCTATTTTTTTGTAGTGTCTGCTGTTGCAGGTGCATTAGTCGGAGCAGTCATACCTCCAATTGGAGAAGGAGCAACCGTTTTGTCCAAATGTTCTTGTATTTTTGATGGAGCACCAGCAGATGAACCGCTGTTTTTAGCAATTGTTGTGATCGATAAAGAAAGTACAACAATGATTGATAATAATACCCAGGTGCCTTTTTCAAGAACATCGCCTGTACGTTGAACGCCGAACATGTTACTGCCTGAACCACCACCAGTAGCCAAACCGCCACCTTTAGGGTTTTGTATCAAAACAAATAGACCTAATGCAACGCAAACAATGATTAATAAAATGATTAAAAAAAGCATAGTATGTTATATGGTTAAATTTTCTTTTCTATAGATTGAATAAGGTCGGCAAAGTAACGGCTTTTTTCTGGAAACTTCAAACTTAATTTTTCATAAGTCTCTATAGCTTTGTCGTAAAGCATTTGCTCTATGTAAATTTTTGCAAGTGTCTCCGAGACAAGATCATTGTCATCCTCTGCACTTTTTTTAGCCTTATTCTCGTTATCGATCTGCTCAGGTTTCGGTGGGCTGATCTGTGGGTCCTTTTTAATAAAGCTCTCGATGATTTCATCGCCCTTGGTAGGATTTCTAAAGCTGTCTGTATTATACCCGGTTTCTTCGTCGTTGCTAAAAGGGCTCTGAAGATGAAATATATGCTCCACATATTGATGTTGCAATTCACCAGGCCTTTGCATTTGTGTCGGTTGCTGTTCCTCCTCTTGTCTCCCTTTTTTTGGAGAGGCATAAGGTTGGAAAATCTGCTGATGCTCTTTCCTCGTTTTCGCCAGCCACCATAAGAAAGTATATGGAAGTTGATCATCATCATATTTACTAACGATGACAGGATCTTCCTGTTTTGCAGTTTCTTGTACAGCTACAGATTCTGGTGCAGGCGATGCTTTGAAATCAGGCTGTTCCTGATCCGGAATCACAGTCTCCGCAACAAAGTTCTCCTGAAAAGCAAAGAAATCAGAAGAGACTATGTTCTCAATAACGATGTCATCAACCTCTTCTTTTACAACTGGGACTTCTGATGCCAGATTGTCCTCAGTAGTTTTGTAATTGTTTATGTCAATCTCGCCAATTTCTTCAAAAACCTCCTGTTCATCAATCTCCTGCACTGTTACTGGCTCAGATGGAACTTCATCTATTGTCGATACTTCAATAGGATCTGGTTGATTATTCTGATGATCAGATGAAAGGTGAATGATATTAAAATCGGTATGAACATCACCTTCATCATCATGTAGGAAATGATGAAGCTGTTGCCCGTTGGTATATAATGCGGCTGTTGCCAGATTGTTATTTTGTTCCGGCGACTGTAACGTAGCCCTGGCTATTAAAAGGTGTAAGGGCTGAAAATAAGGATATAGCAATGCTAAATCTTTTAACACAGGAGCATTTTCCCTTGTTACACTTTCAGGCTTGGAAAGCCATTCCGCCAGTTGTTGTTTGATATCTAATTCCTGCTCCACGTTGCTAAGTTAATAATTGATCTTTAATTAGCCTACCATTGTGCAAAAGCCCTGTTAAAAATATCCTCTGTAAGCTGAGCAGTAACGTCTTTAATTAATCCCTGTTCCATAGATTGTAGACTTCCTACTAACTTAAATACTTTATATCGTGAAAACGATTCTTCAAAACTCTGCTTAGGATTCAAGTTGTTCGTGTATTTTACCATAATAGAGATGGTGAGTCTGTTCGCCCCGGCCACAGGGTTATTATTGTCAGTTATCGCTTCCGGTGTAACACTGTAACCAGTAATATTACCGGAGAAGACAGCATGAGGATCATTCGTACTAATACTTAAGCTGGTTTGATTACGTATCCTTGTTTTTAGTTCTTCCGTAAATTGTGAACTTAAGTAAGGCACTACCAAGGGAGCATTGTTTTCAAAAATCTGCACGTTGACAGTCTTCATTTCGGGAGGGATGGAGGCGCCATTTAATGCAATCTTACACCCACTAAGCGCGAATACCAAAACAAATAGTATCGATAAACTTTTCATCTTAATTTAAGTTTAGTTCTTTAATTTTTCTATATAAAGTACGTTCAGAAATACCCAATTCCTGTGCGGCAAATTTACGCTTGCCTTTGTGTTTTTTTAGGGCTTTCTTAATCAGGTCAGATTCCTTGTCAATCAGAGAAAGAGACTCTTCAATCTCCTCTGCATCCTGTGTATAGTTATAATCAACAGGCGAGTTCTGAGATGGGTTTTTAATGGTTAACGTAGCTTCATGTCCAGACGTTTGATCTACATCCTGATAAAGCTGGTTAATGTAGTGTGTGTTATCAGCCATAATATGAGCTGTATTTCCACCACTTTGAATAATCTCAGCAACCAGCTTTTTCAGATCCATCATGTCCTTTTTCATATCGAAAAGAACCTTGTATAGGATATCACGTTCTGTAAAATCTTCTTTCCCCGAATTATTAATGGCCATAGGTAAATTGGCTGCACTTTCATTAGGGATATAATTTAATAAAGCTGCAGCAGTGACATTTCTTTCTTTTTCAAGTACGCAAATCTGTTCAGCTATATTTTTTAATTGTCTTACGTTCCCTGGCCAGCTGTAATTGCTGAGTATCTGCACCGCCTCAGGTTCCAATTGTATACCCGGACTTCTGTATTTATCACTGAAATCGGCTGAGAATTTTCTAAACAATAAATAAATATCTTCTTTGCGTTCATGAAGTGCTGGTATGCGTAAAGGTACAGTATTCAGCCTATAGTAAAGATCTTCGCGGAATTTATTCGATTTAACTCTGTTGTATACATCCACATTGGTTGCGGCAATAATCCGGACGTCAGTTTTTTGTACTTTCGATGAACCAACACGCATATATTCGCCACTTTCCAGGATTCTGAGTAAGCGTGCCTGTGTGCCAAGTGGTAATTCAGCAACCTCATCTAAAAAGATAGTACCCCCATTGGCAACCTCAAAATAGCCTTTACGAGCCTCATGGGCACCGGTAAAAGAGCCTTTTTCGTGTCCGAAAAGTTCTGAATCGATAGTTCCTTCAGGAATAGCACCACAGTTAACAGCAATAAAAGCACCGTGTTTGCGGGTACTCAATTGATGAATGATATGCGAGAAAACCTCTTTACCACTACCACTTTCACCAGTGATTAAGACAGACATATCGGTCGGCGAAACTTGTCTGGCTATATCTATCGCACGGTTTAGTAGAGGAGAGCCTCCTATAATTCCAAAGCGGTTTTTAATATCTTGTATATCCATTTGTCTTTTTTGGATTTTTTACTGGATTAAAGATTAAGGAACTTTGTTCCAATTACCCTACAACTGTACCTATTAAAGTGGCTGATGTACAACTTTCTATATAAACATTTGCGTATTCTCCTGGTTTTACATGATCTGTAACCGGGAAAACTACCATTGCATTTTCATCGTTTCGGCCTCTGTATTCTTTGTCGGATTTTTTAGAATAACCTTCAATTAATACATTAACGGTTTTTCCTACAAATTCTTCTAAGCAAGCCAAAGAATCTTCTTGTTGTTTTTTGAAAATTTCAGCCAGACGGCGTGCTTTTACATCTTCTGGGACATCATCTTTATATTTACGGGCAGCCAATGTACCTGGGCGTTCTGAATAAGAGAATGTATAGGCAAAATTGTATCTTGCATAATCCATAATACTCAAAGTATCCTGATGCTCTTCTTCAGTTTCTGTACAGAAACCTGCTATGATATCAGCGGAGATAGCACAGCCAGGAATGATTTTTCTAATGGAATCAATCCTTTCCATATACCATTCACGTGTATAAGTACGGTTCATTAAAGCAAGAATCCTCGAATTGCCTGATTGTACAGGTAAGTGGATGTAATTGCAAATGTTATCGTATTTCTTTATCGTATATAAAACCTCATCGGTAATGTCTTTTGGATGTGATGTAGAAAAGCGTATCCTTAATTCAGGGCTAATTTCAGCTACCATAGATAACAGCTGGGAAAAGTTTATATCTGCATTCCCCAGGCCGGCTTTTAAACGATGGGCTGGCAATTCGCTTTCCTTACTTAAAGCATCCAATAAAGCATCGCCAGTAAGGGTGTTCATGTCATCAGTTAAGTCGTCAGTTTTTGGACTGTCGCCTTTTGAATGGCTCCATTGATAAGAATCAACATTTTGGCCTAGTAAAGTTACTTCTCTGTATCCTCTGTCAAATAAATCTTTTGCTTCAGCAAGGATTGAATGTGGATCACGACTTCTTTCACGGCCTCTTGTAAAAGGTACCACGCAAAAAGAGCACATGTTATCACAGCCACGCATAATAGAAATAAAGGCGGTAATACCATTTCCATTTAAACGAACCGGACTAATATCAGCATAGGTTTCCTCACGGGAAAGTAACACATTAATCGCTTTTTGTCCACTTTCTACTTCGCTTAACAAATTTGGAAGATCACGATAAGCATCTGGACCCACTACCACATCAACCAATTTTTCCTCTTCAAGAAACTTCGATTTCAGACGTTCGGCCATACAACCCAATACCCCAACAATCAATTTAGGATTTCGACGTTTTTCGACACCAAACTGCGATAGCCTGTTGCGTACACGTTGTTCCGCATTTTCGCGAATAGAACAAGTGTTTATAAATACCACATCAGCCTCTTTATAATCGCTGGTAGT
Source organism: Pedobacter hiemivivus (assembly GCA_040393085.1). Lineage (GTDB taxonomy): Bacteria > Bacteroidota > Bacteroidia > Sphingobacteriales > Sphingobacteriaceae > Pedobacter > Pedobacter hiemivivus_A. Next base: position 105,354 of record JBEBUV010000002.1, read on the forward strand.
TTCAAAACCCTGATCAAGTAAAATGGAAGCAACAATCTCACTGTCAGCGAAATTCATCTGGCAACCATAGCTTTCAATATACAGTTTCCTTCCATTACGCACTAAAGGTGCATCAATAACCAAAGCCTCTCCCTGGCGTTCTTCGTCGTGTGTTTTATCTGTAAGCTGTAGATCAATCATAAATGGTTAACATTATTATGGGCAACAAAAATACAGAATTTAATTTATAAATGACAGATTGGCAGTAATCGAAATGCCACAAAATTGTTTTGTGGCGTTGAAATTGTTATGACAATTGTTATGCAAAGATTTATTTACAAAAATAATTCAGGTAAGCATAGACTTAAATATTGGGTAATTGCGCTTCTTATATTGGTGTTTATTGGTTTAATAGGTCTATTATTACTGATGTTTCGGTGGAAACCAATGATTTCTCAAAAGCTTAAAGACGGGGTGTATAATCGCTCTTTCAATCTCTATAAGCTCGATTTCGAAGATCTTAGTATGAATGTTTTAACTGGTACGGTGGCGCTTCATGACGTGTCCTTAACTCCTGATACTGCAGTGTATAATCAGCTTAAAGAATTAAGAGTTGCTCCAGCAAATATATTCCAGATAAAGCTCAAAAAACTGCAATTAAATAGGGTTGCACTATTGACTGCTTATTTTAAAAGAAATGTGGAGATCAAGTCAATTATTATGGATAACCCATCCATCAATATGGTTCATTATACGGTTAAAAAACCGCCCGTTGAGATAAATGAGGATCAGACGTTATACGAGCTTATTTCTAATAGAGTTAAATCTATTGGTGTTAAAAACATTAAAATTATTAATGCAGATTTCGATTATATTAATGGTGACAATGGAAATAAAATGCACGCCGTAAAGAATTTAAGTATTAATGTTGATGATTTTCTATTGGATTCTGTATCGCAATTTGATACCAGTAGATTTTACTACGCTAAAGATATCAAGTTCAGATTAATAGGCTATAAATCGCTTAGTAAAGATAAGATGTACACTATAAAGGTCGATACAATTAGTAGCTCTACATTTCGTAAAAGTATAGATATTAAAGGGCTTCAAATGATTCCTATGTATCCGGATCTAAAGTTTTCCCGTAAATATAGTTATGGAAAGGATCGCTATGATCTTAAATTTAATACAATCAGACTTGAAGGTGTCAATTTTTCTATACTAAATGCGGAGGAAAAACTACAAGCAGAAGTTCTAAAAATAGGACCTGCAAAAGTTAATATTTTTGTAAATAGAGAATTACCTGCCCCTCCGGGCTTCGATAAAGTAAGGAATTTTCCACATGTTGCCTTAAAGAGGCTATCCACCCCAACGATAATAGATACAGTAAAGTTGAGAGATGTTGACGTTGCTTATACAGAATATAATCCTATCAGTCGGAAAAGAGGAACGGTATATTTCCAAAACTTAAGTGGCGACATTATGAATGTGACAAATGATACGCTGGCTCTTGCTAAAAACAATCATGCAATAGCGAACTTAACAGCTATGGTTATGAAAACAAGTCTTATAAATGTGCAAATAGATTTTAATCTTACTGATAAGGATGCCGCATTCAGTTTTAATGGAAATGTAGCACCTATGAACTTACAAGTACTAAATCCCATGGCAAAAAACATGGGACTGGTAGAGATTGAAACTGGACAAATGCAAAAAACAGACTTCCACATAAAGGCCAATGCAAAGGGATCTTCAGGTACAGTTCATTTTAATTATTCTGATCTTAAATTGAAATTGCTGAAAGAGGGCGAGTTGGGAATGCCTCCGAAAAAGAAAGGGTTTTTATCTTTCCTGGCTAATAATCTGCTGATCAAAGATGCTAACCCAACCAAAGGAGAACCGACACGCACAACAAATATTGTTTTTGAAAGAACACCTGCTGCCTCTTTCTTTAATATGATGTGGAAAAGTGTCTTTATAGGGATGCGTGAAACAGTAGGTCTTGCTGTTGTTCCTGTTAAAACTCCTGAACAGGCCATGGAAAAGGTTAAAGCGAAAAAGATTGAAAGACTAAAGAGCAAGGCTAAAGACTAGTGGACTTGTTTGTGTACTCTGAAGCTATGTTTATTGCTCCTTGTCATTCCCCCTTGTTCATTCCTACGAAATATGTATATTAGGCTAAACGACTTATTAGCTTATGGCTGTAGAAGCTGGAAAGAAATATATGATCCTAAGATGGTTTGCAGCAGCTTTGTTGCTGGTAGCCTTAGCTCTATTTGCTTTTACATGGTATCTGGGCACTAAACTAAGACCTATTTTTAAAGCTCAGATTAAAGAATTGGTTCTTGAAACTACGGATAGCCTTTATCGGATAGAGTTTTCAGGAGTCAGCGTTAATGCCCTTACCGGAATATCATCATTAAGTGATGTTAAAATTATACCTGATACAGCAGTTTATCATCAGATGATTGCTACAAAAACTGCCCCTAATAACTTATACCATATCAAATTAAAAAAACTTGCAATCCGTAATTTTCATCCCTGGCGATTGTGGCGATATAAGCGATTAAATATTGACCTCCTGTTGTTTGAAAATGCTTGTATTGATATGGTTAACAGGCAGTTTGATTTTAACGAAGAAAAGCTGCCAAGACCTAAGCAGTCACCTTATGATTATATCTCAAAATACCTTAAAGAGTTGCGAATTAAAACGGTAGACTTTAAAAACTCGAGTTTTAAATATATTGATAATAATAATCCCGAAAAACCTGAAATCGATGAGGTTCAGAATTTAAATGTGACGCTTAGCGACTGGCTGATTGATTCTCATTCGGCTACTGATGAAAGCAGGATTTACTTGTTGAAAGATGTAAAGATCAATTTGAAAAATTATAACTATTCAACTGCGGATAGTCTATATCACATTAAATACGATCAACTCGATTTCTCAACATCATCTGGTGAACTCAATATTAAAAGCCTAAACATTGAACCCCGTTATAGTGAACAGGAATTTGGAAGTACTCTTGAGTATGGACAGGATAGGTATAGTGTGCAGATTAGCAATATCGGCCTTAAAGGTATCAATTTGCCATTGTACATCTTAAAACATGAGCTTTTTGCAAAAGAAATGAATGTTGAAAATGGATCTTTTGCGGTGGTAAGTAACAATAAGTACCCCCGGAAAATAGAGCCTAAAACAGGCCATTATCCTCATCAGCTACTTCAAAAAGCAAATGCAAAACTGAGCATAGAGAAGATAAACCTGTCAAATATTGATATCAGCTATGGTGAGTTTGACAAGGATGGACAAAATAAGGGGATTGTTACTTTCGAGAAGACCATGGGGACAGTTGCTAACCTGACTAATGTTGATCATACTAAAGCGAAAAACCATATAATGGAGGCAAATCTTAGCTCTTATTTAATGGGGTCTGGAAAGCTTGATGTAAACTTTAAGTTTGATTTAAGCGCGAAAAATGGTGCATTCTCTTATTCTGGAGCGCTCATGCGTATGGAAGGAAAAGCACTGAATCGTATTGCCAGGCCAACCGGAATGGTAAAGGTAAATAGTGGCTATATTGATAAGTTTGCATTTGATATTCATGCCGATGATCAGCTTGCAAAGGGCAAAGTTATTTTTGCATATAAAGATCTATCTATTGGACTATTGAAGAAAGTAAAAGGTGAGGATCGTCTTGTGAAACAGGGATTAATATCTTTTCTTGCAAATGCGCTGATTATTAGGTCTGACAATCCAGATGCCAGTGGCTTACTTATTACAGCCCCGATTGAGCGTAAGCGGAATGAAACCGCATCTTTTTTTACTTTTGTTTGGAAAACACTTCTTCAGGGAGTGAAATATAGCGTAGGACTTACCCCTCAAAAGGAACAAGAAATCAGAACCAAGATTGGGCGTTTTGAAAAGATAAAAGCAGATAGACAAGAGCGTCTTAAACGAAGAGAACAAAGGACTAAGAATAATCAGGAGTAAAGATAAAGGAACAAGCATTAAAGACATTGGATGTTTAGTCTTTAACCCTTGTTATTTGTTCCTCTTCCTAATTACATCTTCAATAACTCTTCCGGAACAGGTTTGTTTAACAGATTCTGATAGTAAAATCTGAAACGTTCAGCTCTGTCATGAGGAGTTTTTATGCCGCCCCAGCCATGTCTGCCACCCGGATAAATCATTAATTCGAAATGCTTATTTGCATTCTGTAACTTATCAACCAATTGAATAGTATTTTGCATATGTACGTTATCATCCATATCGCCATGCATGATGCGTAATAAACCTTTATACTTGTCTACATAAGTCAATACAGATCCGTTTTTGTAACCTTCTGGGTTTTCCTGTGGGGTGTCCATAAAACGTTCTGTGTAATGGGTGTCGTACAGTTCCCAGCTCGTAACCGGAGCACCTGCATAACCAAAATCGAAATCATCTGCTCCCTTTGTTAAGGCCATACAGGTTATATAACCACCATAGCTATGGCCAGTAATAAGTAGTTTCTTATTATCTACCCAAGACTTCGCTTTTAACCATCTTGCAGCAGTAGTATAGTCTTTCATTTCCCATTTACCAAGGTTACGGTGCATTAAAGCTACCCCAGCCTTGCCAAACTGCCCGGAAGCACGATGGTCAACCGCAATTTGTATAATCCCCTCATTTGCCCACCATTGGTTGTTTGCTCCTTTCCAGGTATCCTTTACTGTTCCAGCGTCAGGGCCTCCATAAATGCTCATGACCACAGGGTACTTTTTATTTTGATCGAAGTTAGTAGGGTAGGTGATGACCGCAGGAAGATCGTACCCATCGTCTGTAGGGATGGTGATCATTTCTGTTTTACCAATTATATACTGATTATAATCGGCCGATTTACTGTCGTCAAGCTCTTTAATTATTTTTCCTGTGTTGCTCAATAATGCTCTTTTGAAAGGTGTAGAGACATTAGAATAAGTAGTAATAAAATGAGACCCGTCTGGTGATAATTGTATCTGATGTGTATAATCACCAAAGGTTAACCGTTTTAAATTTTTGCCATTATAATCAACCCGATAAAGGTCAGAACGTGTTGAGGCTTCTTTACGAGCGGTAAAGTATACAGTCTTGTTCTTTTCATCAACATGTTGCAAGTCGGTTATCTGCCAGTTTCCACTGGTTATTGGATTTATTAATTTGCCATCTAAAGTGTAAAGGTAGAAATGAGCCCAGCCTGTTTTGTCGCTTTCCAGAATGTAATGCTTTTTATCTTTTAGGTACTCCACCCTGTGTCGGTTATCCAGACTTATCCAGGAAGATTGCTTTTCATCGTAAAGTTCCTTTTTGGTCCCATTAATTGGGTTAACTGAATAAAACTTCAGGTTGTCTTGCCCACGGTTCATCCATTGTACCATTAAATTGGATCCATCGTAACTCCAATAAGGCGTACCAAAATACTGATCGTCCTTTTCATTGAAATCTGCCCATACTACCGGACCTCCACTTGTTTTTACAAAGCCAACCTTTACTTCCGGGTTTGGATCACCTGCTTTAGGGTAACGTGTTTTCTCTACATAACCATGCTGTCCGGTTGACCCATTTATTGGAAACATTGGCACCTTGGTATCGTCAAATCGCATAAAAGCAATGTGTTTACTATCTGGTGCCCACCAAAATGCACGGTAGTTAGTTGGTCTGCCTAAAATCTCTTCATAATAAACCCATGATGACCATCCATTGTAAATCACATCGGTCGCATCAGTAGTATATCTGATCTCTTTACCTGTTTCAGTATCTACAGAAAACAAGTCACTGTTGCGTGTAAAAGCAACATGCTTTCCATCTGGCGATAAGGTAGGATTCTTTTCTTCCTCTTTATTGTTGGTTAATCGCTTAGGCTCAGCTTTACCATATTTGATATAGATGTCATTCTTTTCTATAAATACTTCCACATCGCTTTTTGGAGGAGGAGTATAAGATGTTTTAGCGCCCGATTTTATATCAACAGCATATAAACTGCGGTCTTTAATATCCATTTCTATGTAATGGCTATTGTCGCTCCAACCCGTAATTACGTTCATTGGCTTAGTTAACGAGGCTTGTCCGCCAAATATTTGCTGCTGATTAAGTATTTTTAGCTGAGCGATTGACGGTATGCTGAAAAATAAGGCAGCCGCCAGCGGTAGGATTAGCTTTTGTTTCATTAAAATTCTTTAGTTTATGAATGGTAATAAATTAGGGGTAGGCAATAAAAAGGCGCCCTTTATCAAGGGCGCCTGTATGCTGTTTGTTATAAATCTATAGGTTATAGTACCCAGTTCCAACCAAACTCATCTGGAATTAATCCGTAACGAATATCATTCAGAGTTTTGGCAATACCTGCAGAAATGGTACGTGTTGAAGGATCAGTTAAAGTATAAACTTTACCTTCGTAACCAATCTGGCCAATTGGTGTAACTGTTGCTGCTGTTCCAGCTGCAAAAGCATCAGTAAGGCTTCCATTTTCAATTCCTTCAATGATTTCTTTAACGCTGATGCGTCTTTCTTCAACTTCAATACCTGCCTTTTTAGCTAATTGAATAATTGTATCACGGGTTACACCATCTAAAACAGTACTTCTTACTGAAGGTGTAACCAGTTTACCATCAATAACAAAAATAAGGTTGGCTGTTCCTGCTTCCTCAATATATTCATGAGATGCAGCATCAGTCCAGATCAGTTGATCGAAACCTTCTTTTTGTGCTTCAGCAAAAGGGTATAAAGAACGTGCGTAGTTTCCAGCAGTTTTGGCATAACCAACACCACCATCATCTGCACGAGTATATTCTGTTTCAATCTTAACTTTTAATGCTTTGCTATAGTAAGGGCCAGTAGGCGTGGTTAATAAAGCAAAGATGTACTTATCAGAAGGTTTGACGCCAAGATAAGGGTCAGTTGCAAACATTACCGGACGGATGTATAAAGAGTAATCTTCCTGTGCAGGAACCCATTTTTCATCGATGTCGATTAATGTAGCGATACCCTGCATAAAGATTTCTTTAGGGATAGCTGGCATAGACATACGTGCGGCCGACTTGTTGAAACGCTCAAAGTTTTTTTCTGGTCTGAATACACTGATTTTACCATTAGCCTGGCGATATCCTTTCATACCTTCAAAAATGGCTTGTCCGTAATGTAGCGCAGAAATTGCAGGGCTCATTGGAATTGGACCAAAAGGTAGGACCTGTAGGTTAGACCATTGGCCGTTATCATATTCCGCAATAAACATATGGTCAGAAAATACCTTCCCAAAAGGTAACTGAGAGAAATCAGTTCCTGTAAGCCTACTGTTTTCAGCTTTCGTGATTGTTATATCCAGTGTATCGTTCATTATAGTAGTGGTTACTTATTGCAAATTTAACAAAAAATGCTGTCACAGTGGTTATTATTAGAGAGATTATTATTCTTAAAGAATAGGCGGTCAGTACTATTTTACAAAAGCATTTATAAAATAGTATAGAGTTTGCTATCGAAGTTCCTTTAGTACACTAAGCACCCAGCCTTTACCCCATTCTTCCATTTGTGCTTCAGTCCACAAAAAAGGATAGAATATTCTTTTTTGAAAGCGTGGAGGCAGGTATTTCTGCCAATTGGTTCCACCAGTAGCGGCAATGTCAACAGGATCACGTTCCAGATATCTTACTGCTGATTTATAATGAGACAATGGCCATTCCACATTCACAAATAAATCTAGTTTTCTCAGTTCTTCAGTAAGGGCAGTGAGGTCATGTCCCTGAGCAGAAAATTTATGATATAAAGCGCTGAAATTGGTTTGTTGCCTGTCTTTTATCAGTTGTAAAAACTGATCTGCATATTTATTGATAAACTGTTTTAGAGTAAGTGTTTGCTTACCAGTGGCCAGTTCTGTAGCCCCAAACTTCCAGTATATGTTTTCAAATTGTTCTTCAATTGAAGCATTGGTCAGTTCTTCACGTTTACTTTTGTCTATCAGCCTGATGAAATCTGTAGCACAAATCTCAATCATCCGGTATTGGCCCGATTGAAAGCCACTTGCCGGTAATAAAGACATACGGAATTTAAGGAATTGCTCCTTTTCCATTCCATCAACCATGACTTCAAAAGAAGTTGTTAGTGCATTGAAATAAGCATTAATCCGCTTAACCCGCGTCGTAAAAAACTCAATAGTTAAGTTTGGATGTTCCGCAATTTGTTTAAACTCATGTAAGGATAACTTAAAGTAAAGCTCCGTAATCTGGTGGTACATGATAAAGATCTCTTCATCAGGAAAACGAGTCTTTGGATTTTGCAAGCTGAGCAAAGTATCCAGGTGAATGTAATCCCAATAAGTTAAGAAATCAGCATATAACAACCCATCGAGGTAGGAAGCCATATCCTGCCCCATAACGGCATACTTTTCCTGAAGCTTATCCAGTTTTTCTTTAATCTGTGGTGTAAGTTCCATTTAGAAAGTTAGTTTACCACAAATGTAAGGAAAGGAGTGCTTACACTACTAATACAATACTCTGAATTTTATAGTATGCTCAATCTTCTTCAAAAACTTAAACAGTTGTTTATCGTATTCTGTGTTGATATCTGTAATTACATAACCGATGCTTGCGTTGGTCATCAGGAACTGCCCAACAATATTTATATCGTGATAAGCAAAGGCAGTATTGATTTTTGCCATAATTCCCGGTACATTTTTATGGATGTGGATCAGTCTGTGCGACTTATCAATTCTTGGTAATTGCAAATTCGGGAAATTATTGCTCAGGTGTGTAGTCCCCGTATTCATGAAGTCGATTACCCTTTTTGGGATGAATACATTGTTATGAGGATTCCCTTTAGGGTCATCAAATACTACAATCCCCTGTTCTGTACATTTCTGCAGATCTATCTTGTTTTTCGAATTTCCAAGATAACCAATGGTTTTTAAAGTAACTGCTCTTTCCAGCTGATCCGGAGTAATCTTCTCCCCATCAGCAAGTAGCATCATGTGTACATCGGCAACATACTTTTCTTCAAAAGTAGTTTTATGACGTATAGAAAAGCCATCTTTCTTCAGCATCTCTATACTTTTAGGATCTACCTCGCCGATGATCAGGCATAAGATCCTGTTTTTCGGATAAGATATCGCCCTTGGCAGGTTATTTACATACAGGAATTCATCAAAGCTCGGCGTAACATGGTCTGCACGCTCTACAATACTTTCTCTGGAAATATTTTCAGTAAAGGCATAGAACTTTTTAATCAGGCCACTTTCGCGAAGTTGAAAGTCAGAATATCCATCACCAATGCCATATAAATCACCTTCAAGGTTCATCTGCTGCATCAACTTCACTTTCCCTCCTTCTTCACTTAAAGGGTTGGAGTGGTCGTAATCTATAATTTTGCCATCTCCTGTAGTTACAAAAGTATTGGCATAAATGTTTTCTTTTTTAATATGATACTGGCTAACTACAGGAGTAATAAACTCTTTAAAACCACCAGAAACAATCAGTACCTCATCAGCATGTTTTTTAAAGAATTCCGCATTGCGCGAAAATGAAGCAGAAACTTTCTTTTTGAGTACTTTAATCAGTTGTTTCAAATGATCTTCAGTAGCTTCTAATAATCTCACTCTTTGCGCTAAACTTTCACCAAATGAAAGCTTTCCCTCCATTGCAAGATTGGTATAGTCTTCAATTTTCTGGAAAATAGCTTCCTTATCAGGGTGCTTATTTAAAGAAATCCGTGCAAGCTCATCTAAAGCTTCAACTTGAGTAAACGTACTGTCAAAATCTATGATGTAAAAATTCTTCTGTTTCATCCTTTAAGGAGTAATGGTATTTTGGTTATAAAGGGGCTAATAATTGCCACAAAGATAGGAAACGATTATTGTTTTTTGCCAAAATTGAAAGAAAATGAATAAAACAGTGATAGTTTCGTAAAGATTGATGAAAAATGTGATTCAGATGGAAATCAACCCTTCTGTTTACAGATTTCTTCAATACTTTGTTTTAACGGTTTGAAATCTATTCCTATTGTTTGTTTAATCTTCTCATTACTGTAAAAGCTTTCATTTAAGCTACTTCTGGCAGCGTCACTGGTCAATGCGGCGGGTTTACCTGTAAATAAAGAAGCGATTTTGGCTGCTCTCCATGCTATACCCAACATCCAGGGTTTAGCTTCTTTTGTTGGCGCTTTAATGCCATAGCCATTCGCAATTTCTCCGAAAAACTGTTTATAATGATAGTTTTCTGAGGAGATGGTGAAGCGTTCCGCAGATTCTTTGGTATTCATTAGGGCAATCATACACTTAGCAACATCACTCACATCCACAATTCCGGTAGCGCCTTTCGTATAATAGGACAAGCCATCCTTAACCAGTTTAAAAATAGCACCACTGCCCTCAAATCCGGCTGATTTACCAATAATTACACTTGGGTTTACAATAACAGCATCAAGACCTTCTGAAATACCCCTCCAGACTTCCATTTCGCCCTCATATTTAGATATGGCATAAGCATGCGCCTTAGCATCATATTCCCAGAAATCTTTTTCAGTAATTAAAGCGCCCTTTTTAGCATTACCCAATGCGGCAACAGAGCTAACATGTATTAAACGTACGTTAAGCTCCTGGCATAAATTCACAATATTGCTGGTACCTTCAATATTAATCTTAAGTAATTTGGCTTTATCTTTCGGATCAAATGAAACCAGAGCAGCACAATGAAATACCTGATCTACATCCTCAAAGGCATCTTCCAAATCAGACAAGTCATTAATGTCGGCAATTGCCCATTCAATCAGTTCGTTATCTTTAATTAAATCGGGGATAACAGACTGTTTACGCTTCAATGCTTTGAGCTTTATACCCTGGGCGGTTAACTGATGAATAAGCTCAGCTCCTAAAAACCCAGTGGCACCGGTAACCATTATCATTTCACTTTTTTTAGGATGTTCATTAATATATGCGCCCAAAAATAGATATTTGATGTCATACATTATATTACAATATGTCTTTATCAGATTTTTTTTCTCCAGTAAACCCAGATAATTTTACACCAAAACAGGGATTCTATACCAGTCAGCTAGGTTTAAAGGTTGCTTTCTTCATAGATAAATTCCCCGATCTGGAGGGGAAAGATTACGATATTGCCATTTTTGGTGTACAAGATGATCGTGCAGCAGTAAATAATGAGGGTTGCGCTCTTGCTCCGGATTATTTTAGGGCACAATTTTATGGTTTAAATGAGGGCGCTTTTACTACCCGGATTATAGATCTTGGGAATATTAAAGCGGGAGCATCTATTTCGGATACTTATATAGCTTTAAAGATGGTTGTTTCTGAGCTGATAAAGCTGGATATTATTCCGGTTGTTATTGGTGGTGGACAAGACCTTACTTATGCGCAGTATTTAGCTTATGAGAGTCTGGAGCAAAAGGTAGATTTGGTAGTGGTCGACAGTAAGTTTGATCTTGATGAAGAAGATGAGGAGGGGCTTGCGGCGAAATCAGATACTTATTTGAACAAAATACTGTTACATCAGCCCAATTATCTTTTCAACTTTAGTAATATTGGATATCAGACTTATTTTGTTAATCAAGACAGCTTAAAGGTGATGAGTAAGCTTTATTTTGATGTGCATAGACTTGGTGAGTTTTCTGATGATATTACTACAGCTGAGCCTATTATTCGTAATGCGAGCATGATTAGCTTTGATATTGGTGCAATCCGTTCATCTGATGCTGGTGCCAATGCCAATGCAAGTCCAAATGGTTTTTATGGGGAACAAGCATGTGCAATTGCACGTTATGCTGGAATGAGCGATAAGTTGACCTCAATAGGTTTTTATGAATTTAATCCTGCTTTTGATCAGAATGGACAAACGGCAATGCTTCTTGCTCAAATGGTATGGTACTTTGTGGATGGATATTATAATCGTAAAAAGGATTTTCCGTTAACACCAAAATCACATTATATTATTTATAGGGCTAGTTTAAACGACGGGACTGGGGAAATGCTTTTTGTTAAGAGTAAAAAATCTGATCGTTGGTGGATGCAGGTGCCTTATCCTACCGGTATGTCGAAAAATGAACGTTTCCATCTTGTGCCTTGTCGTTATGACGATTATACCACTGCTGTGAATGGCGAAATGCCTGATCTTTGGTGGCGTACTTTCCAAAAGCTACTATAATATTACATTAAATTTTACGTTATGTTCTGGGTGTATTCTTTACATTTGAACTCAAGAATAACCTAACTTATTATTTCAATAAAAAAGATACTATGAAGAAGATCGCATTGATCGCCGCTTGTTTATTGCCTGTAGCTGTGATGGCTCAAGGCCAAGGAAAATTTACCGTTAATGGTAAGGTTGGCAATTTAAACTCACCAGCAAAGGCTTATTTAATATATGGTTCACGCGCAAATCAAGTTACTGACTCTGCAAATATTGTAGGTGGTAAATTTGCCTTTACAGGGCCATTAACTGGAATAACACAGGCTTCAATTATAGTTAAACATGATTTGGCTCCTGTCGAACGTGGTGTTGCTCCAGATGGAATTATGTTTTACCTGGAACCAGCTACCATGCAAATTGTATCTACTAAGGACTCTATAAAACATGCAACTATACCTGGTTCAAAAGTAAATCAGGATAATGAAAAATATAAAGCATTAACGTTATCGGCAAGGGAAAAAAACTCTGCATTAATGGCTGAATATTATGGGAAAACAGATGAGCAACGTAAAGACGAGACTTATATGAAAACTGTTTATAGTCGTGATGAAGCGATTAGAAAAGAATTGGATGCTATAAATAAACAGTTTTATGCTGCTAACTTAAACTCTTATGTAGGCTTGGTAGCTTATAAACAGGTTATGGATATTGATGATCTTAAAGGGACAGAAGCAGAATTCAATAAATTCTCTGCTGTGGTAAAAGCATCAGACCTTGGTAAAGGTATTTCTCAGGAAATTGCTATAGCGCGTAAAACTGGTATAGGCCAAATGGCTATGGATTTCACTCAAAATGATGTAAATGATAAGCCGGTTAAATTATCTGATTTCCGTGGAAAGTATGTATTGCTTGATTTTTGGGCTTCATGGTGTGGTCCATGTCGCGCGGAGAATCCTAACGTAGTAAAAGCATTTAATACTTATAAAGACAAAAATTTTACTGTTCTTGGTGTTTCATTGGATAATCCTGGTAAAAAACAAAACTGGTTAGATGCTATTGAAAAAGATGGTTTAACCTGGACTCAGTTGTCAGATTTGAAAGGATGGCAAAATGCAGCTTCAACTATGTATGGTGTACGTAGTATCCCTGCAAACTATTTAATTGATCCTTCTGGTAAAATCATTGCAAAAGATATTAGAGGGGAGCAGTTGCAGACAAAACTTGCTGAGATTTTAGGAAAAGAGGGAAAATAACCATTCTCATTTGAGTCTGGCATCTTTTTTTGCGAAAAGCAAAAGCGCCTAAGGCCTCATCAGAGAAAGTGATTTTCCTGGTCACAAATGTAAAAAAGGGCGAATAAGTCGGGTTTTCCGGTTTGTTCGCCCTTTTTCGTTGTGGATTGAGGAAGAAGTGTTTTTTGATACTGTAATAAATAGAGATAGAATTGAGGATAAGTTGATGATAAGTGGCTTTTTGCTTTACCATTGTTCTACGGTTGGTCTAGGGTTGGTTTACCCTATGGGTAAAGCAAGGGTAAAGCGAAGGTAAAGGAGGGGTAAAGCAGGGGTAAAGCAACCCCTTAATTATTCCTTACTTTAATGCTAATTGTTTCTTAGTTATTACAGAGTCTATTCCATGTTTTTCTTGTATTTTGGTTCATTTGTGGTGACCTGTGTTTATCGTAGTTTTGGTTTTGAAATTGATAATCTTTAAATTGCGCAAGTAGAAAGACATGATTATGAAAAGATATATTTTAGTTGTCATGCTGTTGATTGGTGTTCATTCGCTAACAAAAGCACAACAAAAGATGCCTACTGCTCAGGAAATGGCGGTTAAGAGTGTAGATGAGCTGGAAAAGAAATTGAAGTTGACTTCAACACAGAAAAGCGTAATTTATAATTACGTGTTTGATATGTCTAAACAACAATTGGAACTGATAAAGAGACAACAGGCCGGAACTTCAAAAGAAGATGATGTATCGAAGTTCTATAAGTTACAGAATGATACAAATGATAACATCAGGACAATATTAAAGGGAGATCAGTTGCCAGAGTTTGAAAAGGTATTAGAAGATCGCTTGAATGGTAATTCTAAGAAAAAGAAGAAAAAAGGTAAGAAAGGTAAAGAAGAGGAAGAAGAAGTGGTGACAGGGATTTCGGGATTGAAATTGAAACCTTAAATTTATAAATTGAAGTAAATATAAAAAGGATCTAAACCATTGGCTTAGATCCTTTTTATATTTACAGTAATATTTTTTATACCAGGTCGAAACCGATATCTTCTCTGAAATATTTGCCGTCGAAATATATACGAGCTGCATCAGCAGTTGCTGATTGGAGAGCCTCAAATTGGCTATCTTGCAGACTTGAAATCGCTAAAACACGTCCCCCGTTAGTTTTTACCACACCACCCTCAAGTGCTGTTCCAGCATGGAATACGTGCGACTGACGTACATTCTCAATTCCGCTTATTGCTTTGCCTTTTTCATAATCACCTGGATATCCACCAGCAACAATCATTACTGTAGCAGCATTTTTAGGGCTGATGTTTAATTTATAATCTTTCAGCTTTTTATTGGCCGTAGCCATGAAAAGTTCTACGAGGTCATTTTCAATTCTCAACATTACACTTTCCGTTTCCGGATCTCCCATGCGACAATTGTATTCTATAATCATAGGCTTATCACCAACTTTAAATAAACCAAAGAATATGAAACCGGTATAATCAATTTTGTCCTTTTTTAGACCGTTTATTGTTGGTTTGATAATGCTTTCTTCTACTGCATCAAGGAACTTTTTGTCGGCAAATGGAACCGGAGAAACCGAACCCATCCCACCAGTATTTAAACCAGTGTCTGCCTGACCAATTTTTTTATAATCTTTCGCCTCTGGTAAAACTACATAGTTATCACCATCAGTAAGAACAAAAACTGAAAGTTCAATTCCTGTCAGATATTCTTCAATTACAACAAGTGATCCTGCGGTACCGAATTTACCACCAAGCATCAATTGAAGTTCTTCTTTTGCTTCCTCTACTGTAGCACAAATTACTACACCTTTTCCGGCTGCAAGTCCATCAGCTTTCAATACAATTGGTAAGCTGTGGTTGTCCAGGTAAGCTAATCCTTGTTCTAAAGTTTCATTCGTAAACGATTCAGATGCAGGGGTTGGGATACCGTGACGGGCCATGAACTGTTTGGAGAAATCTTTGCTGCCCTCCAGGATAGCACCTTCTTTTTTCGGGCCTATCACTGGGATTTTAGAAAGCTCTTCATCGTGGATAAAGAAGTCGTGGATGCCATTCACAAGAGGCTCTTCAGGGCCAACAACTACCAGTTCTATGTTTTCTTTTATTACGAGTGCTTTAACGGCATCGAAGTTATTGGGGTTAATGTTTATGTTTTTGCCATAAGCATTGGTACCACCATTACCTGGTGCGATAAACAGTTGTGAGCATTGCGAAGATTGGCTGATCTTCCAGGCAAAAGCACTTTCTCTGCCGCCGGAACCTAATATTAAGATATTCATTTATGTCTGATTTGTTGTTTTAAGTACGATGCTTGCGTATTGACGACAAATATACCGCTTTAGCTAAATTATCACAGCTTATTTCGAATAATGAACGCTTTGTTGTGTTTTGTGCTTACTGAATGATAGAATTAAATTCAATATTAGTGCTGTACAAATGACATAATTGCTAAAAGACTCATAATTGATATTATGATCCATAAAACAGTTCCTTGTAGTAATGGGTTTAATCCTATATGTTTTAATGTTTTAAATGGCAAGCTTGAGCCGATCAGGAATAGTGTTAAGGTTAATATTGCTTTAGCTAGAGTAACAGAGTAGTGCCCAGTTTTTGATATAAAAGGTATATAGGTGTTTGCGAGAATAGCCAATATAAATAACACGATAAAATATGGTGTCTGTATTTTAGACTTATCTGTTTTAAAAATGTAGCTGCCAGCTAGGGATACAGGTATAATCCATAATGCTCTTGACAATTTAACGGTTGTTGCAATTTGTAACGCCTGCTCTCCATATTTACTGGCAGCGCCAACTACAGAACTTGTGTCGTGAATGGAGATTGCGCACCATAGGCCAAATTGTGATTGTGATAAGTGTAAATAGTGACCAATGGCTGGAAATATAAGTAGTGCAATGGAGTTTAAGATAAACACGGTTCCCAGAGCTACGGAGATTTGCTTTTCGTTCGCTCTGATTACCGGAGATAAAGCAGCTATAGCACTTCCCCCACATATTGCGGTTCCTGCAGAAATCAGAGAGGATGTTTTAAAGTCAATCTTTAATACCTTTCCTATAATATATCCGATGCTTAGTATGCCAAGTATTGAAGCGATGGTAAATATTAATCCCTCTTGGCCTGATTTTACTACATTAAAGGCATTCATTCCAAATCCAAGACCGATTATAGAGATTTTTAATAATTGATGGGTTGCTTTCTGACAGGCAATAGGAAATGGATGTGGCATTGTTTGCGCCAGTATTATACCTATTGATAATGAAATTGCAGGCGAGATAAATGGAGATAAGGAAAGGAGGGCGGCGGTTATAAAGATGGTTTTATGGATGTGTGTTTTTGTTGAGGGGGACATATATTGCTTATTTCTAAAGCAAAATTACCGCATCATTTTGTGGGATTGTTATTCCTAATGTTTATCCTGTATTACCTCAGGTTATAATGAAGCATTGCGAATCGCATCATTTTGCTAACAATCGGATTCTGATTGCCTTGAAGATGAATCATGTAAAAACTTCTTGTTATACTGAGACCTTTAATGTCTACAATACGTAGTTCTCCATTTAGGAGTTCCTGGGTAATGGAATGTATAGATAGAAATGCTAGTGCTGAGGAGTGTATTAGGTACGATTTTATGCTTTCGGTGTTGCCTAGCTGGATTTCTACAGGCAGATCGGCGATCCTTAGCCCTATTGTTTTTAGGGAATGGTCAATCACCTGTCTTGTTCCTGATCCTTGTTCACGAATAATAAACTGATGTGATGGGAGTGTCGAGGGATCAATTTCAGTAGTTTTAGCCAATGGGTGGTTTTTATAGCAAACCAATACGATCTCGTCTTTTATGAAATCAGTATAACTGATTTCCTGGTTCTTTGAACGCCCCTCAACGATACCCAGTTCAATTTCTTTATTAATCAATGCTTTTTCAATTTGCTCAGTATTGCCAGTGAGCAGCCTTAACTCTATTTCACTAAATTTCTTTTTAAAACCAGCAAGAATTGGCGCTATAATATATTGTGAAATGGTAGTACTGGCACCTAGGTTAAGTAGGCCTTTGTGTTTTTGTAATAAAGCATTCATATCGAAATCCATTGTGCGGTACATGTTAAGAATGGTCTCGGTATGATTTAATAGAATTTCTCCGGCTGCAGTTAGCTCGATTTTATTTCCTTTGCGATCAAAGAGCTTAGTATTATATTGCTTTTCCAGTTCTCGCACGTGTTTGGTAATGGCGGGTTGACTAATATACAACTCCTCGGCAGTCTTTGAAAAACTCAGCCTTTTGGCCACGGTATAAAAAACTGTTAGTCGAAAATCAGACATGTGTTCAATATTGGAGTCTTGTGATGGTGCAAATTAGTGAATTTTATCAAAGGTATAATTTTAGCTGCACAGGTATTTACACTATAGAGACACTGTAGATTGGGCTATGGAATAGATTTTGTTACTATGAATTTCTTTATATAAAAGATTAAAATTAGATTTGGCACCTGAAACATTGCATGATATAAAAAAAACGACCTGTATATGAAGCATATTGTTACCTTATCGTTAGTCTTTTTTAGTCTGACCCACCTTGCAGCAAAGGCGGAGCGGGCAGAAAGCCTGCGCCTGGTAACTAAGTTTTGTAATAGCCAGCTTTTAAATAAAGATGCTTCAACGCTAAGGCTAAAGCAGGTTAATGATGATCATCACCCTTTCTTCTTGTCGTACAGCGCACTTACTTTAATCGGTATATTGCCTGAACAAAAGATAGAACAACATAGAATCAATAACTATGTTATCGTAGATCTTACGATAAAAGAACAGACTAAAAATAATAGTCCATAATTTCTCTCCATTAAAAATAATACGCTAAATCCTGAAATATAGGGTATTTTGAATATTTAGCACCTCGCGACTGACATTGTGGCTTATTTCGCTACATGGCTTGGTTGTTGTAAATTGATCATTTTAAGAAAAAAACAAACACAAAACATAATATGTTAGGATTTTTAACCAAGGTTTTTGGAAGTAAATCAGAAAGAGATATAAAGGCATTACAGCCTATTGTTATCAAAATAAACGAAGAATACGCGAAGTTGGCGTCATTAAGCAATGACGAACTGCGTAACAAGACCATATATTTTAAAGATATTATTGCGAAAGGATTAGCAGATATTGATGGTAAAATTGCAGGATTGAAAACTGATGCTGAAAGCAGTGAGTTGGCATTAGCAGAAAAAACAGCAATATATGATCAAATCGATGCATTGATTAAAGATCGTGATAAGGAACTTGAAGTGGTATTGCAACAGATATTACCGGAAGCCTTTGCAGTAGTTAAAGAGACATCAAGACGTTTCTCTGAAAATGAAACACTGGAAGTTACTGCTACTCAATTTGACCGTGATTATGCTGCCCGCAAAAAGAATGTTGTGATACAAGGTGATAAAGCACTTTGGGCTAATAAATGGGAAGCAGCTAGTGTAGAGGTACACTGGAATATGGTACATTATGATGTGCAGTTGATTGGTGGTATGGTGTTACATGGCGGTAAAATCGCTGAGATGGCCACTGGTGAGGGTAAGACATTGGTGAGTACATTGCCTGCTTATTTAAACGCATTATCTGGACAAGGAGTACACATTGTTACGGTGAACGATTACCTTGCTCGTCGTGACTCGGAGTGGAACGGTCCTTTATTTGAATTCCATGGTCTTTCAGTTGATTGTATTGATAAGCATGAGCCTAACTCGCAAGAGCGTAGAGATGCTTACCTGGCCGATATTACTTATGGTACAAACAATGAGTTTGGTTTCGATTATCTGCGTGATAATATGTCGCAGACTCCGGATCAATTGGTACAACGTAAGTTACACTTTGCGATGGTGGATGAGGTCGATTCAGTATTAATTGATGATGCACGTACACCTTTAATCATTTCTGGACCAGTACCTTTTGGAGATCAGCATGAGTTCCATGAACTGAAACCAAGAATTGAACGTTTGGTAACAGCGCAAAGAGAGTTTGTAACCAAAGCTTTAAATGAAGCTAAAAAATTGATTAATGATGGTAAAGCCGGAACCGAAGAGGGAGAGGGTGGTTTAGCACTATTACGTGCACACCGTGGTTTACCTAAAAATAAGGCGTTGATTAAGTTCTTAAGTGAAGGAAGTGTTAAACAGACTTTGCTAAAAACTGAAAACCATTATATGGCTGATCAGTCTAAGAACATGCCTAAAGTTGATGCTGAACTGTTTTTCTATATTGATGAGAAAAACAATCAGGTTGAGCTTACAGAGAAAGGTATTGAATTGATCACCAAATCTGGTGAAGATGCTAATTTCTTTGTCTTGCCTGATGTAGGTACTGAGATTGCTGATATTGAGAAATCATCATTAAGCAACGAGGAGAAGATTACTCAGAAAGATGCTTTAATGCGCGATTATTCTATCAAAGCTGAACGTATTCACTCTGTGAATCAGTTATTGAAAGCATATACCTTATTTGAGATAGATGTAGAATACATCGTTGATGAGGGAAAAATTAAGATTGTTGATGAGCAGACAGGTCGTATTATGGATGGCCGTCGTTATTCTGATGGCTTACACCAGGCAATTGAAGCTAAAGAGAATGTGAAAGTTGAAGATGCTTCACAAACTTATGCAACAGTTACCCTTCAAAACTTCTTTAGAATGTACCACAAACTTTGTGGTATGACGGGTACTGCAACAACTGAAGCTGGTGAGTTCTGGTCGATCTATAAATTGGATGTTGTAGAAATTCCTACAAACAGGATCATTTCTAGAAAAGATCATCAGGATTATGTTTACCGTACGGTACGTGAAAAATATAATGCAGTAGCAGAAGAAATTGTTAAATTAACAGAAGCTGGTCGTCCGGTATTAGTGGGTACTACTTCGGTTGAGATTTCTGAGTTACTGAGCAGAATGCTTAAGCTTCGTGGTATTAAACACAACGTGTTGAACGCGAAAATGCACCAGAGAGAGGCTGATATTGTAGCTGAAGCTGGTCAGTCAGGACAAGTAACGATTGCAACCAACATGGCTGGTCGTGGTACGGATATTAAGTTAGGCCCAGGTGTTAAAGAAGCCGGAGGTTTGGCTATCGTAGGTACAGAACGTCATGAGTCTCGTCGTGTAGACAGGCAATTGCGCGGTCGTGCTGGTCGTCAGGGTGATCCAGGTTCATCTCAGTTTTTCGTGTCTCTTGAAGATAACTTAATGAGGTTATTCGGATCTGAAAGGATCTCTAACATCATGGTTAAAATGGGTATTGAGGAAGGTGAAGTAATTCAACACTCCATGATTACCAAATCTATTGAGCGTGCACAGAAAAAAGTTGAGGAGAATAACTTCGGTATTCGTAAGCGTTTGCTAGAATATGATGATGTAATGAACTCACAACGTTCAGTGATTTATGCAAAGCGTAAAAACGCCTTGTTTGGTGATAGATTAGATGTAGATATGAGCAACATGGCTTTTGATGTTGCTGAAGATATAGTAAGCGAATACAAAGAAGAGGGTAATTACGAAGGTTTTAAACTGGAAGTAATTAAAAACTTCTCTGCAGATACTACAATTGATGAGTCCGAATTCTTATCAAAAGGTGTTCATCACTTAACAGATAAATTATTCGAAGAGGTTTCTGCTTTCTATACCAGAAAATCTGATGCCATTATTGCTCAGGCAATGCCGGTATTGAATCAGGTGTTTGAAGAACGTGGTGAGCAGATTGAACAGATTGTTGTTCCGTTTACTGATGGGCTACGTAGCATACAGGTTCCTGTTGGGCTTAGAAAAGCAATAGATAACGGTGGACGTGAAATCACCAAATCATTCGAAAAAACTATAGTACTTGCATTGATCGATGAGTCGTGGAAAGAGCATTTACGTGAAATGGATGAGCTAAAGCAGTCGGTACAGAATGCGGTTTATGAGCAGAAAGATCCATTGATCATTTATAAAATGGAAGCATTTAACCTTTTCAAAAACATGCTTAATGCTGTGAATAAAGAGGTAGTAAGCTTTTTATATAAAGGTGGTATTCCAATACAAACAGATCCTAATGATGTGCGTGAGGCACAGGCACCAAGACCGGCACCTAATAGGTTAACGATGTCTAAGCCAGAATTTGCACAAGCAGGTGGTGGTGTTGATGGAATGGAAGATACCCGCGAACATGCCCCACAACAGCCAATTCGTAAAGAAGTTACAGTAGGTAGAAATGAACCATGTCCTTGCGGAAGTGGCAAAAAATTCAAAAACTGTCACGGAGCAGGATTGTAATTTGTAATAAACATATAGAATGCCGAGTTTTGTAAAAGATTCGGCATTCTTTTTTTAAATCCTTTCATGAAGAAATTATTAACTGTTTTATTGTGTTCCTTTTGCACCATTGTTGTTGCCCAGAATAAAGGGGTAGTATCTGTGGAAAAGAACCCTTTGATAGACAGTTTAATTGCTAAGCGTATTGAACTTAATCTGAAGCCAACAACAGCTCCGGTGGCTGTAGCTACGGGTAAGCCTGGGACAACCATTGTATCTCAAATGGGCTACAGAGTTCAGATTTTTTATGGGTCTGACAGGCGTGAAGTGTTTAATGAGCAAAGTAAATTCAATAGCAGCTATCCAGAATTGAATACTTATATCACTTATAAGCAACCTAACTATTATTTACGGGTTGGTGATTTTAGAACGCGACTGGAAGCACAGCGTTTTATGAATGAACTAAGGGGAACCTTTCCTACTTTGTTTATTTTTAGAGAGAAAATTAATGCACCTAACTTAAACTATAGCAATGATTAAAGACAAGATTCAGACACTTTCAGGTGATATATTTGAACAGGTTGTAGGCTTTCGCCAGCACTTGCATGCCAATCCGGAACTTTCTTTTAAGGAGTTTCAGACCTCGGCATATATTAAAGGGATTTTAACAGAATGGGGTATTCCCTTTACTGAAATGGCTAATACAGGGGTTGTCGGTTTGATTAAGGGCGACCTTGCTTCTGATAAGATCATTGCATTACGTGCAGATATGGATGCTTTACCAATAGTAGAAGCAAATGATAAACCTTATGCCTCTAAAAATCCTGGTGTAATGCATGCTTGTGGACATGATGTACATAGCTCTTCTTTGTTAGGTACAGCCTATATTTTAAATAGTTTGAAAGCAGAGTTTGGAGGTACTGTAAAATTGATATTCCAACCAGGTGAAGAGATTTTACCAGGTGGAGCAAGTATTATGATTAAAGAGGGCGTGTTAGAAAACCCTAAACCTCAGCACATCCTTGGACAGCATGTAATGCCATTAATTGATGCTGGTAAGGTTGGTTTCCGTTCTGGCATTTATATGGCTTCGACGGATGAAATTTATGTTACAGTACATGGTAAGGGCGGACATGGCGCTCAGCCACATCAGAATATAGATCCTGTATTGATTACTTCACATATCATTGTTGCTTTACAACAAATTGTGAGTAGGAATGCTGATCCTCGTTTGCCATCAGTACTTTCATTTGGAAAGGTGATTGCCAATGGTGCTACCAATATTATTCCTAATGAAGTGAAATTGGAGGGTACTTTCAGAACGCTGAATGAAGATTGGCGCAAGGAAGCGAAACGACTAATGAAGAAAATGGCGGAAGGTATTGCCGAAAGTATGGGCGGAAGCTGTGATTTTAATATTATGGACGGTTACCCTTATCTGATTAATGAGGAAAAAGTTACCGCAAATGCTAAAGCTTATGCTGAAGAATACCTGGGTAAGGAGCAAGTGGTAGACCTTGATATATGGATGGCTGCGGAAGATTTTGCGTATTATTCTCAGATTACTGATGCTTGTTTTTACAGATTAGGTACAGGAAGTAAAGAGAAAGATACCTGCTATTCTGTTCATACACCTAATTTTGATGTTGATGAGGATGCATTGAAAATCTCGACAGGTTTAATGGCTTATATGGCAGTTAAACAGTTGGGTAATTAATGAGGAGAATACTTTTTCTTGTCACAAGCTTAATGTATTGTCTGAATGGTTTTACACAGGTAATCCCTCGTTTTAATCCTGATACATTACAAACTATTCAATTAGATTCTACGGTAAATATTACTGCTGAACGACTGAGTGCTGAAACTTTTATTCGTGCGGTAACGACTGATACCAGTTTTTATCAATCGTTTAGAAACATGAAGAAGTATTCATTTATAGCCGAGAATAGCATTTATACTTATGATAAGAAGAATAAGGTGAATGGGAAGCTGTATCGGAAAATCAAGAGAAATTCTAAGAACCCATTTATAACTTATATCTCTAAACAGGATACAGGCCATGTTTTTAAGAAAAATGGTAAGTACGAGTTGTATACCGCAGAGATGTTTGATTATATCTTTATGAATGCTTACCAATCGGCCTATACATCTGCTTCTGGAATGGGGAAAGCAGAAAGTGCAAATGCTGGTTATAAGGATAAATTAAAGACCTTAATTTTTTCTCCTGGTCGACCGGTTAAAGGTTTACCATTTATTGGAGATAAGACCGCGATCTTTACTGCCAATATGCGTCAGTATTATGATTACAACTTCTCTAGTGCTACTTATTTAGATTCTATTCCTGTTTATCATTTTAAGGTTACTATAAAGCCAGATTTGAGTAAAAGAACCAAAGAGGGATTAATGATTAAAGAGCTGACGACTATTTTCGACAAACGTAATTTTGAGATTCTGGGTAGGTATGTCGACATGAAATACAGCAATATGTTATTCGATTTTAATGTACAGATGAATATTGAGATGCAGTATTTTGGTGAGGAAAAGCTACCTGCAAAAGTCAGTTATCAGGGGAATTGGAATGTACCACTAAAAAAACCAGAACGTGCCAGTGTTTTGGTATTACAGCGGGATTACCGTCTAGAGAATTAGCGTCCTGCAATAGATTTTTCTTAACTTTACCACGTTAGGATATAGGAGAAAGGTGCAAAAGATAAAGGAGTGAGGATGATGGAGCAAAGATATAAGGTTAACGAGAACGGATTAAGGATATGATAAACCAGGATACCATTACCAAAATTATGGACACTGCTCGTATTGAGGAGGTTGTTGGTGATTTTGTTTCGCTTAAAAAGCGGGGTTCCAGTTTACTTGGTAATTGTCCTTTTCACAATGAAAAAACTCCATCATTTAACGTTTCAGTAACCAAAGGTATATATAAATGCTTTGGCTGCGGTAAAGGGGGAGATGCAGTCCATTTTATTATGGACCACGAGAAGTACTCTTATCCAGAGGCGCTTAAATATCTGGCTAATAAGTACAATATTGAAGTTGAGGAGACGGTTCAGTCTCCTCAAAATATAGAAGCCCAAAACGCAAGAGAGAGTTTATACATTGTTACTGAATATGCAGCTGGGTATTTCGCGAATGAGCTGTGGACAGGGAATGATGGTCGTGCTATTGGTTTAAGCTACTTTAAAGAGCGGGGTTTCAGGGAGGATATCTTAAAGAAATTCCAGATCGGTTATTCGCCGGATAACTGGGATTCTTTAATTTTAAATGCAGTTGGTGCTGGTCACAAAGAAGAATACCTGGAAAAGACCGGCCTGGCAATCAGAAATGATAAAGGTAAGCTGTACGATAGGTTTAGAGGTAGGGTGTTGTTCCCTATTCATAACTTTACTGGTAGGGTAATTGGTTTTGGTGGTCGTACGCTAAAAACAGATAAAAATGTTCCCAAATACGTTAACTCGCCAGAAAGTGATATTTACCATAAGTCGAATGTGCTTTATGGTTTGTATCATGCTAAAAAGGCGATTCGAGAGTTCGATAACTGTTACCTTGTTGAGGGCTATGCCGATGTGCTTGCTGTTCATCAGGCAGATATTGAAAACGTAGTTGCCTCTTCTGGGACTTCATTAACTACGGAACAGATTAGGTTGATAGGTCGGTTTACACAAAACGTAACCATTCTTTATGATGGTGATGCGGCAGGTATAAAA
The DNA here is from genome assembly GCA_040393085.1 of Pedobacter hiemivivus. Lineage (GTDB taxonomy): Bacteria > Bacteroidota > Bacteroidia > Sphingobacteriales > Sphingobacteriaceae > Pedobacter > Pedobacter hiemivivus_A. The sequence goes on from JBEBUV010000002.1 coordinate 130,732, forward strand.
GCATCATTACGTGGACTGGACATGATTCTGGAAGAGGGGTTAAATGTTAAGGTAGTTCTTTTTCCGGATGGGCATGACCCTGATTCTTATATGCACCATGTTGGTTCTGGAGCATTCAAAAAGTACATTGAAAATCAAAGGGAAGATTTTATCTTGTATAAGGCCACGACTTTGCTTAAAGAAGCAGGTACTGATCCTATTAAAAGAGCTGGTGTGATCAGAGATATCATTGAGAGTATAGCAAAAATACCAGATGAGATTAAAGCAGCAGTTTTTGTAAGAGAATGTAGTAGCTTGTTGCAGGTCGAAGAGAGGACTTTGCTTTCTGAGCTTAATAAAATTAAGGTTGCTAAGTTTAAAAAGTCTTCGGCAACTTCTCCAAGTTCACAGACAAGATCTTTTCAGCAACATCAAAGTAATGCTAGTCCTTATGAGGACGGACCTCCAGATAACCTGTTTGAGAGTGATGGTGGCGGTGCATATGTACCTTTGGAACCGTCAGAGCCTGTTAATGATGATCAGATACAAGAACGTGAAATTGTAAGGTTATTGCTTGCATTTGGACATGAACTGGTGAATTGGGATAAAATCGATAATATGTATATCGGTTCTTTCATTATTCAGAATTTGACAGATGTTATATTTAAAGATAAGCTGTGTAATAGTATTATTGAGAGTTATAGAGAGGAGATAGATAACGGCCATTTACCTGTAGCAAGTCAGTTTATAAAAAGTGTGGACAGGGATATTGCCGATTTGGCAATTACACTTTCTACCTCGCCTTATAGTTTAAGTGAAAACTGGGAGAAGAAACATGATATATATGTGAAAGACGAGAGTGACAACCTTAAAGCTACCATTTTGGGCGGTTTGTTTCACTTGAAAAAAACAAAGATCTCTGGGATATTGACTGATTTATCTAATGAGATAAAAACAGAACAAGACCCCGTAAATATGGAGATTCTGTTGAATAAGTTCATGGCGATGAAAGGGGTGGAGCGGGAAATTTCTAAACATTTAGGGATCACAATCTTAAAATAGATATGGCGGCACATAATGATCTTGGTAAACTGGGAGAAGAAATTGCGGTGACTTACTTGCAAGATTTGGGCTATAAGATCTTAAATACCAATTGGAGATGTGCAAGAGCTGAAATAGACATCATTGCCGATTTGAATGGGACGATTGTTTTTGTGGAAGTGAAAACACGTAGTTCTGTTGATTTTGGACAGCCTGAGGAGTTTGTGAGTTTTAAAAAGGAGCAGCACCTGGAGTTTGCTTCTTCCGTTTATATTGACATGAAAAACCACCAGGGAGAGATTCGTTTTGATATTATTGCAATTGTTTTTGAAAATGAACACCTTTATAAAATTAATCATATTGAAGATGCGTTTTGGCCAAGTTAATAATACGTTTAAAGCAATGACTATGATTTGCTTGTTGTTTAGTTTAATGTTAATCATCTCCTGCAATGAGAAATCATCTGCACCAAACATAACATTTAAAATGCCCGAACAAGGACAGGCATTTGGAATGGGTGAAGAAGTTAAAATTGCACTGGATGTGCCTGAGGGGACTGAAATTACTGAGGCTACTTACTTGGTAGATGGTAAGGAAGTAGGTAAAAAGAACAGTGCCGAAGATATATCTGTGAGTACTGCAGGTCTTTCCTTAGGTTATAAGCTGATTACCGCTATTGTAGGTAATGGTACGATAAAAGACACGCTTACCATCAATATTGAGCTTAAATCGTCTGTTAAGCCGGAATTATATGGTTATCAGATTGTAAATAGATTCCCTCATGATACCTCTGCTTATACACAAGGGCTAGAATATCATAATGGTAGGTTTTTAGAAAGTACGGGACAGGAACAACATTCTTCATTACGTTGGGTTGATGTTAAATCGGGAAAGGTATTACAGCAAATTAAACTGGATGATCAGTATTTCGGTGAAGGTTCTAGCTTAGTGGGCGATAAAGTAATTATGCTGACTTGGAGAAATCGTGTTGGATTGGTATTTGATGCCAAGTCATTTAAGGAATTGTCTACTTTCCCTTATCAGGCAAGTATGGAGGGTTGGGGACTTACTTTTGATGGCAATCAGCTTATTAAATCTGATGGAACCAACAAAATATGGTTCTTAAATAAGGATACTTATAAAGAAGAAAGCTCAATTGTTGTTTATGACCATAATGGGCCTGTTGATTCATTGAATGAATTGGAATATATAGATGGAAAGATATATGCCAATGTGTATACCTACAATTACATTGTTGTAATAGACCCTAAAACTGGGATTGTTGAGAAGCAGATTGATTTTTCAGGATTGCTTCCTGCAGATTACTTTAAAGATGATGAAGCAAGAGCAAATAATGTGTTAAACGGTATTGCATGGGATAAGGCAGGGAAACGTTTGTTTGTAACGGGTAAGAAATGGCCACATATGTTTGAAGTAAAACTAGAGCCTAAGAAATAGAGAGTTTTAGTTTATCTGATATAAAAAATGCCGCCTTGCAATTATACAAGGCGGCATTTATATTTATTCTATTTACGGTATTATTCCTTTTTGTCTTTCGCTTTTGGCTCACTCATATAACCATTAAAAGTTATCGGTTGCCTATTGTTGCTGTTCACATTTAAGGTAGCATAACCATTCTCAGAAACATTTAAGGTCATAGATTGTCTATCCTTGGTGTCTTTAAAGTCCATACTGATCTGCCATCCGCCTTTTTTCTTTTTATCCGTTTTATAACTGAATTTTTTAGATTTGAACTTGATCCCCGCATCATCAGGGTTCATTGATGCTGAATAAGCACGTCCATAATAAGGTAAAAAAGCCTCAATACTGTCTTTAGTAACAACAAGTTGATACTGACTTCCAGAAAGCTGGATTACTCCTGATCCAGAACCACCGGGCATTCTGCTCATCACTTTATTTACATCATTGTTCGCCATCGGCATTGCCGAGCTTGCATTGAATATAAAGTTTTGGTTGTCAATAATTTTATTGGTGGTTTCTTTGTTTGTTTGTGCATTAGCCTGTATGGCAATAAACAATGTGGCAAGTGTTAGAATATTTCTTATCGTTTTCATTTGTGTAATTTTAATTTTTGTTCAACTCAATATGGAGTTTTATATAAAGATGCCTGCATATGTTATTTTCCATAAAATATGCAGGGTCTTTTGTAATCTATTGTATTAGAACAAAATATGATAAGAAAGGTTTAATTACCTCCAACTTTTATATTGATTGATCAATCCATTGGTTGATCCATCATGTGAAGTTACTTCCGCTTCGCCATCAAGTTCTGGTAGTATGCTTTTAGCAAGTTGCTTGCCTAGCTCTACGCCCCATTGATCGAAACTGAAGATGTTCCAAATGATGCCTTGTACAAAGATTTTATGCTCATAGATGGCAATTAGAGTTCCAAGGCTATAAGGAGTTACCTTTTTTAACATAATAGAGTTTGTCGGTCTGTTTCCTTCGAAAACTTTAAAAGGAGCTAGTTTCTCTATTTCAGCATCAGATAAACCATCTTTCTTTAATTCAGCAACAACCTGTTCTTTGGTTTTTCCATTCATCAATGCTTCAGTTTGTGCAAAGAAGTTAGATAATAGAATAGGGTGATGATTTCCAATTGGGTTTAAGCTTTGTGCAGGTGCAATAAAATCGCATGGGATGATTCGTGTGCCCTGGTGAATAAGCTGGTAGAATGCATGCTGACCATTTGTACCTGGTTCACCCCAAATAATTGGTCCTGTTTCATAAGTTACATCATTGCCATTACGGTCTACATGTTTACCATTGCTCTCCATATCTCCTTGTTGGAAATAAGCAGCAAAGCGGTGCATATATTGATCGTAAGGAAGTATAGCCTGTGTTTCTGCATCGAAGAAGTTGATGTACCAAACGCCTAATAAGGCTAATATTACGGGTACATTGACTTCGAATTCGGCATTTTCAAAATGTTCATCAGCAGCATGAGCTCCCGCAAGCAATTGCTTAAAGTTGTCATAGCCAATGCTTAAGGCAATAGGTAAACCTATAGCACTCCACAATGAATATCTACCACCTACCCAGTCCCAGAATTCGAACATATTCTCTGTATCAATACCAAAAGCGGCAACATCTTTTGCATTGGTTGATAAGGCTGCGAAATGTTTAGCAATGTTTTCCTTGTTACCACCATTTTCTATGAACCAATCACGTGCAGTATTGGCGTTTGTCATGGTCTCTTGAGTGGTAAACGTTTTTGATGCAATCAGGAATAAAGTAGTTTCCGGATCTACTGTCTTTAATGTTTCTGCAATATGTGTTCCATCAATATTGGAAACGAAATGCATATTCAGATGATTTTTATAGGCTTTTAATGCTTCAGTAACCATTACAGGACCAAGGTCAGAACCTCCGATGCCAATATTTACCACATCTGTAATGGCTTTGCCAGTATATCCTTTCCAGTTACCTGAAATAATTTGATTACTGAACTTTTCCATTTTATCGAGTACATTGTTCACTTCAGGAACAACATTTTTACCCTCTGCCAGGATTTCCTTATTGCTTTGATTACGCAATGCGATGTGGAGTACTGGTCTACCCTCAGTTTGATTAATCTTTTCGCCACTAAACATGGCTTTAATTGCCTCGTCAAGTTTGCACTCTCTTGCCAGTTGAATTAACAATGCAATTGTAGTGTCATCTATTCTATTTTTAGAATAATCAACTAAAATATCTTCAAATAAAAGCGAGAATTTCTCGAATCGTCCATCATCTTCTGTAAAAAGATCTTTTATTGATTTCTTATTGATGTCAATGAAATGATCGGCAAGGTATTTATACGCAGCGGTTTCTGTAAAATTTATTGTAGGAAGCATAATTAAAATTGTTATATTTATTTAACGATACAATATAGTAAATCGTTTAAAAAGGACACCTATGTTAGAGAATTTAAGTCAGTTGGTAAAAGAGAATGTTCAGGATGCTATTGTGAACAATAGTGAAGTTCCGAACGAAAAGAATGAAGCTGCAATTTCTGCTGCTTCGGGATCAATTGTTGAGGCCCTTAAACAACAATTATCCTCAGGTAATGTTGGAAATTTATTAGATGCTTTTAAGGGTGGTAATGCTGAAGGAAGTGTTGTTGCACAAGAGGCAGCATCGGGTTTTACAGATAAGCTTGCAGCTATGGGTATTAATATGGAAACAGCTAAAAATATAGCAGCATCGGTTATTCCTTCTATTGTTGGAAAATTTGTAAATAAAACAAATGATCCGAATGATAGTTCGTTTAATATACAGGATGTTATTGCTAAAGTTTCGGGGCCTGATGGAAAGTTGGATCTTTCTGATGTGACCAGAATGTTTACGGAAAAGACAGATGTAAATGGTGATGGTAAGGATGATGGAATAATAGATAAATTAAAAGGCCTTTTTAGTTAAGTAGGTGCGAAATTTCTGGAACAGGCTATATCCGATTAATGAATAAAAGGATATAGCCTGTTTTGTTTTACATCCTATATTTCTTTTATAAAAATGATTCCTGATGGCAGAGGAAAGATCGATATTTGGTTTTATAAGCAATTTATTTAAGTTTGTGAAATGACTAAAGAACAAATTCAGGATTTAAGGGACAGAGTAGCGTCACTGAGGAGGTATCTTTGACGTCGAAAACCGACTAGAAGACATCCGTATTGAGCAGGAGCTTACTCTGCAGCCTAATTTTTGGGATGATCCTAAAAAAGCTGAAAAGCATATTGCAGAAATTAATTCGAAGAAAGTTTGGACAGATGCCTGGCAAAAGGCCAATGCTTTACTTGAAGATACTCAGGTACTTTATGATTTTTTGCAAAGTGGAGATGCCTCTGATGAAGAAATGCAGGAGCAATATGAACTTTGTTTAAATGCAATTGAAGATCTTGAGCTTAAAAATATGCTCAATAGTAAAGAGGATCAGCTTCCCGCAGTAATGCAGATTACGGCAGGTGCCGGGGGAACGGAGAGTTGTGACTGGGCTTATATGCTGATGCGTATGTATATGATGTGGGGAGAGAAAAATGGTTATAAAATAACCGAACAGGATTATCTGGAAGGGGAGATCGCTGGTGTGAAAACAGTGACCTTACAGTTTTCAGGTGAGTTTGCTTATGGATATCTTAAAGGAGAGAATGGAGTTCATCGTCTGGTTAGAATTTCTCCTTTTGACTCTAATGCACGCAGACATACTTCTTTTGCTTCGGTATATGTGTATCCACTTGTTGATGATACAATAGAAATAGATGTAAAAGATTCTGAGATTGAATTTGAGACTTTCCGATCTGGTGGTGCAGGTGGACAGAATGTGAACAAGGTAGAGACTGCTGTACGTTTACATCATAAGGCATCTGGTATTATCATTAAGAATCAGGAATCAAGATCACAGCTTCAGAATAAAGAAAATGCTATTCGTTTATTAAAGTCTCAATTATACGAGTTGGAGATGCGTAAGCGTATGGAAGCCTCTGCATTGATAGAAGGTAGTAAAAAGAAAATAGAATGGGGCTCGCAAATCAGGAGCTATGTGCTGGACGACCGTAGAGTAAAAGATCACCGGACAAACTTCCAGTCTTCTAATCCGCAGGCGGTGTTGGATGGTGAGCTAAACGATTTTTTGAAAGCTTATTTAATGGAATTTTAATGAAGTGTTTAAGTGTACTATTCATGTCAATGATGTTATCGGCAACTGGACTTATGGGACAGCAAGTATTGCCACTTTATTCGGGTGCTATCCCCGGAGCGAAATCAACTCCTGCTGATTATCAGGAGTTAACTGTTATGCGAGGAGAAAGAGGGGCAGGCATTTCAAAGGTATCGGTGCCTACTTTAACCTTATACGAACCTGCAAAAGGAAAGTCAAATGGTACCGCAGTGATCATTTGTCCGGGCGGTGGTTATTCAGGCCTGGCGATGGGGCACGAGGGACATCAGGTGGCCGAAAGATTTGCTTCAATTGGTGTAACAGCCTTTGTATTGAAATATAGGTTGCCAAGTGATGCAATTATGTTGGATAGATCTGTAGGTCCATTACAGGATGTACAGCAAGCGATATACAATGTAAGGAAGAATGCTGGCAAATGGAATATTGATCCTGCCAAGATAGGGATAATGGGATTCTCTGCTGGTGGGCACCTGGCTTCGAGCTTGACAGTACATTACAAAGATGTAAAGATTGAGAATAAAGAGGGGATCAGTTTGCGGCCGAATTTTTCGGTGTTAATTTATCCTGTGATTTCATTTACTGAGTTTGCACATGCAGGTTCTGCAAAGAACCTTGTGGGAACAGACGAGACTTTATTGCAATACTTTTCAAATGATAAGTATGTGAATTCAGAAACGCCACCAACTTTTATGGTGCATGCTAATGATGATAAAACTGTTCCTGTACAAAACAGCATTCTATTCAATCTTGCGATGGTAAAGGCAAAAGCGAAAGCAGAATTACACATTTACCAGGCAGGAGGCCATGGATTTGGTATGAAAAACCCGACCACTACTGAAGACTGGTTTTTAAATCTTGAAAGTTGGTTGAAAGGGAATAAGCTTTTATAAGAAAAGCTATTACAGGTTGTCACTGTTCAGGATTTCCTGTAATTGCTTTAATTCAATAACCTTTTCTGTAGAGCCCAGATTTTCATAAGCAGATATAAGGTTTCTGATAATTCTTCTGATGATCTCGACATTACTGCATGGCGCATAAAAACCGGGTAATGGGTCGAGGTTTAACTGGCGAAGAAACTGATCTACATCATGTTTGCCGAAAATTGCTCCTTTATTAAAAGCATTGATATAGAAGAGTACGCCAAATTCATGCTCTTCTTTTTTGCTTTCATCTATATAGCCTAGTATGAAATGTTGAGGCAGATTTACTCCATATACAGGAATATCCAGCTTTTGGGCAAGTGTAGAATAAATAATAGCCAGGGATATCTGATTTCCCTTTTTACTTTCCATTACCTGACTGATGTATGAGTTTTGAGGATCGTGATGGTTCTTAGTGTTTCCGCTAAAGCCATATACGTTGTAAAAAACATGGTTTATCAGCTTTATTTTTTCAATTGAACTCATCTCATATTGAAGATCTAGCCAGATTTCTCTTTTGATTTCTTCTATTTGAAAGATGATTTTCTGATCGTCCAGGTCTGGGTATTGGTAACGATTAATAACGAGTGCACCCTTTAATAAATCAAATGCTCCACTATGATACCATAAGTTGAGGTCTTCTTTAACACTGTTGAATTGAATCTTGTGTACAATATTTTCAATGCGTTCCTGTAGTATTGAATCAAGTGAATGTTCCCACTCATTTTCAAGGAAATCAACCACCTGAGGGCCATATTCTAGCAAACGTTGCTCAACATGTTCATAGACTTCTAAGTCAGGATCATCAAGGAGTTTTATTAATGCATTTATTTCTTTATTATTTTCCATTAAACATGCAAATTTGAATGCCTATTTTTGTGGCTATGGTTTTTAATTTTATCGTCGACTTTTTGAAGCACCGTTTGACTGCCAAAAGCAGGCATGGTACGCATTCCCCATTTGTATACAAACTTACCGATGAGGTAATTTACGATTTTAAGTCTGAAATTGACTATAAAAGTATAGAGGAGCAGCGAAAAAAACTTTTCAATGACGATTCAATTATTACGGTTACAGACCTTGGGGCGGGTTCTCACCTCAATAAAAACAGAACAAAAAAGGTTAAGGAGATTGCAAAGAATGCATTGAAAAGCCCGGCTCTTGCTCAGTTGATTTACCGTTTGGCAAAGGATGTGAATCCGGCTAATGTTATAGAACTAGGAACTTGTTTGGGCATTACAACAGCTTATTTAAGTAAGGCTTGTCCTGATGCAGAAGTCCTGACGATTGAAGGATGTCCGGAAACCGCTCAAGTCGCTGCTCGCAACTTCGGGAAGTTAGGTTTGAAGAATATTGAACTTCAGGTAGGAAATTTCGATATTTTATTACCTAAAGTTATTGAAAATAAGGATCGGTTAGACTTTGTTTATATTGATGGAAATCATAGAAAAGATGCGACCTTAAACTACTTTAAATGGTGTTTGCCGAAAGTTCATGATGGATCTCTATTGATATTCGATGATATATACTGGAGTAAGGGTATGAAAGAAGCTTGGGAAGAAATTAAAAACCATCCTGATGTTACGGTAACAGTAGATTTGTTTTGGATCGGTTTAGTTTACTTTAGAAAAGGGCAGGTTAAAGAGCATTTTAAGATCAAGTTTTAAACTGTCGCTTAAAATTCTTTGTCTGTTAAAATGCTTCTGCCAGGCTGATGTAAAATCCGGTCTGGCGTTTTTCATTTGGACGTTTCTCGCCAATGCCATAATCCATACGAACACTCAATCCTTTTTCAGGGTCAAAGAAATATCTTCCTCCGGCACCATAAGATGGTTTAAAGTTTTTTACGGCAAACCCTCCATTTTCAAATACTTGTCCACCGCCACCAAAAACTACTGCACCAAAGCGATTGTTGTAGCGGTATCTGAGCTCTGCTTGTGCGGCTAACAGATTCCTATCGCGATAACGGCCGGTATAATACCCTCTCATCATTTCATCATTACCCAATTGAGGTAATAGATAGAAAGGAGGGGTGTTGCCTTGTAGGGTATGAAAAAGACCGTTTACACCCAATACAAATTTTGGAGACAGTGACCAAAAATTACGAACGTTGGCTTTTATTAAAGCACCTGTGAAGTTTTCTCCTCCCCAAAAGTCTGGGGCGTATTGTAAAGTGACTTTCGCCATTAGACCTTTAGTAGTATAATTATTAGAGTTTCTTGTATCGTAAGTTTGAGAGATTCCTACATAAGCAACTGAACCGCCAGCTTTATGTAGGATAGATTGATCTGTAGTAAAGTCCCCACCTATTTCCTGATCTTTAAAGTGGTAGTTTTCAAATCCGACAGATACACCTGTATACATATTGGGCCAGGTTTTCTTTTCGGCTTCCAGTACTACCTTTACTGAACTTTGTACAAGTCGGTCTTTATTAGCTTCCAATGTTTCATTTCCTATGCCAAAGAAATCAAATGGCATTCTTTTGAAACGGACTTCAGAAATATAATGATAGTTGTTTTGTTTTGTCCAGACATCACTTTTAAGAGAGACATTATATTGGCCTTTAGTAGATACAGAAACAAGTCCTGAAAAATTAGAACTTCTGTTGCTAAGATCCTTTTTATCAAGGTAAGTAGAGTAAAGAAGTCCGGCGCCAAATTCGAGTCCAATTTCTTGAGAATAACGTAATATTGGGACTGGCATGAAGCTGGCTCTACGCGAGGAATCTGTTTTATTGGAAAGGTATCTCTCTATAAGTTTCTTTTGCCCTAATGCGTTTGTTGCGATTAAAACGACTATGGTGCAAATCGAAATTTTCTTCATCGGCCTAATTGGTATATGTTCTAGTTATGCGTTCGGTTCCGCAACTTTGAGGCCATATATTGGATTTTGCGAAAAAGCTTGAAAAAAGGCCTCGACAGTTTGTTTACCAAACGCGATATAAATGGGTTGAAAACAGTGGTTTTTTGTGATTTTATATAAGTGAATTATGTATTTGCAAAAGATTATTGCTGGGTTGGCACAACACTATGGGTTGTATACCCAATTGATAGCTCCAAATGGCTCAAAATTGCATAAAATATGCTATGTTTGCACCAACAAAAAAATAGATAAATAGATCAAGATGAGTACAAGAGGACCTATATCTCAGTTTATGGAGCGTAACTACCTCCATTTTAATGCTGCGGCCATGATGGATGCCGCGAAAGGGTATGAAACACATTTAGATGAAGGAGGTAAGATGATGATTACGCTTGCCGGTGCGATGAGTACCGCTGAGCTGGGGATTTCATTGGCGGAGATGATTCGTCAGGATAAAGTATCCATCATTTCATGTACAGGAGCTAACCTGGAAGAAGATATCATGAACCTTGTTGCGCACTCACATTATAAACGTGTTCCTAATTACCGCGACTTAAGTCCGCAGGATGAATGGGACTTATTAGAAAATCACTACAACAGGGTAACTGATACTTGTATCCCTGAAGAAGAGGCTTTCAGAAGATTACAAAAACACATCAATAAAATCTGGAAAGATGCAGAAGAAGCAGGAGAGCGTTATTTCCCGCATGAATTCATGTACAAGATGTTATTGAGTGGTGATCTTGAACAATATTACGAGATAGATCCTAAAAATTCATGGATGCTTGCTGCTGCGGAAAAAAATCTTCCAATTGTAGTACCAGGATGGGAAGATTCGACCATGGGAAATATTTTTGCTTCTTATGTGATGAAAGGCGAAGTAACAGCAACTACTGTAAAAGGTGGTATTGAGTATATGGGATATTTATCAGACTGGTATATTAAAAACAGTTCAGGTAAAGGAGTTGGTTTCTTCCAGATTGGTGGAGGTATTGCAGGAGATTTTCCAATCTGTGTGGTGCCTATGCTTTATCAGGATATGGAGATGCCTAACATTCCATTCTGGAGTTATTTCTGTCAGATTTCTGATTCTACCACATCATACGGGTCATATTCCGGTGCTGTGCCAAATGAGAAGATCACATGGGGTAAACTAGATATCAATACACCAAAGTTTATAGTAGAGTCTGACGCAACTATAGTGGCGCCGCTCATATTTGCATGGATATTAAAAATGTAATTTGAATTTGCAAATCCTGTATTGGGATGTTGCATGCAAAGGATCATCAGTTTTCATTAAAAACTGGCGATTTTCTTTGTTTAAAGCAATAAAATGACACTATTTAGATTGGTTATAAATTGTATTTACTGTCATTAATTTGTCATTGGTACGTTAATAAATTTTACTTTTGTGGACGTTTTGGTGAAGACCCTAAGTTTTAACATCATAAACGGTTATAAAGTTTTTTAAAAAATAGCATAAAATACTCATTATGAGGGATATCTCATTGATCATTAGAAGAGTTTGGAAGTCGGCATTCATGTTTACGGCTCTATCTGTTTTAATCGTTTCTGCAACACAAGCGCAAGATGTAGTTGAGGGAAGAAAATTATTTAAGGATAAATGTGCTTCTTGTCACCAATTGGACCGTAATGGTACTGGCCCGGCATTAACACCTATTCTGAAAGAAGTCGAAGAAGCTTGGGCCATTAAATGGATCCGTAACTGGAAAGCTCTTGTTGACTCTGGAGATAAGCAGGCAATTGAAGCGGCAAAGTACTCTCCAGCGGAGATGACTCCTTTCCCGACTTTAACTGACGATCAGATTAAAAGCATCATCGCATACGCAAAAGCAGGTGAGCCTAAGAAAGAAGTTGTAGGAGATCCAGCAGCAGCTACAGGTTCAACTGGATTCTCTAGCTGGTCTATCGCTGGTATTGCATTGATTATAGTAATTTCTATTTCAGTGTTAATCGTGTTAGGTCGTGCAGTGAAAATGCTGGAGCGATTGATCTTAAAGAAACAAGGTGTTGAACTTGCTGAGGAAGAAAATCTTTCTTTCGTTGCAGGTACACGCAAATTATTTAAAAATAAGAAGTTTGTATTCTTCTTTATCCTGTGCTTAATTATAAGCTTAGGTTCATTCGGTTGGATGGGTATGTGGAATACTGGTGTTCACACTGGTTACCAGCCAGTACAGCCAATTAAGTTCTCTCACGAACTACACGCTGGTATCAATCAAATTGATTGTCAGTACTGTCACTCTGGTGCATTTAAATCTAAAAATGCTTCTATACCATCGGTTAACGTTTGTATGAACTGTCACAAGTCAGTACAGGCAACTGAAAAATATAACGGAGAGATTTCACCTGAGATACAGAAAATCTATACTGCTATCGGATATGATCCAAACACGCTTACTTACGATAAATCGAAAGAGAAGCCAGTTGAATGGGTACGTGTACACAACTTGCCTGACTTCGCTTACTTTAACCACTCGCAACACGTTGTTGTTGGTGAGGAAGCCATCAGAAAAGAAAGAGGTTTAAAACCTAACGAGCCTGTATGTTTTGCATGTCATGGTCCAGTTGATACGATGGAAGAGATTTATCAGTATTCTCCACTAACAATGAAATGGTGTATTAACTGCCATAAGGATGCTGAAATTTCAGGTAAAGACAACGCATTCTACGATAAAGTAATTGAAGCCCATGAGAAGATCAAAAAAGGCGAGAAAATTACTCCTGCATTGTTAGGTGGTTTAGAGTGTGGTAAGTGTCACTATTAATAGAGTTTAATAACAAAGAACGTTCGATAACAGTAATATAGCTAAATGGAAAGCAATAAAAAATACTGGAAAGGCTTAGAAGAGTATAACAACACTCCGGATTTTGTTCAAAACAACAAAAACGAATTTGCTGAGCCCCTTCCAATAGAAGATGTTTTAAATGAAGCAGGGTTAAGTACCGTGACTCCTCGCCGCGACTTTTTAAAGGCTTTGGGCTTTGGATTAGGTGCGGTGACACTAGCGGCATGTCAGACTGCCCCGGTTCATAAGGCAATTCCTTATGTAATTAAACCAGAAGAGGTTGTTCCCGGTATCCCTAACTATTATGTATCTAGCTTTAAAGGCCAGCCGGTTTTGGTGAAAACCAGAGAAGGAAGACCAATCAAGATTGATGCTAATACTAACGCAGGTGTATTTAATCGTGGTACTGATGCTCAGGCACAGGCTTCAGTTTTAGACCTGTATGATGTATCTAAACTTAGAACGCCATTGGTAAAAGGTGCTGATGCAACCTGGACCAAGGTAGATGAGTTTGTTAAAGGTGAGTTAAACAAAGCTCAGGCTTCTGGAAAGAAAATCCGTATTGTTTCATCATCAATAAACAGCCCGTCAACTAAAGCAGTAATAGCTGATTTTGCAGTAGCTTACCCTAATACTAAACACGTTCAGTACGACGCTGTTTCTTATACTGGTATTATTAAAGCAAATGAGAATAGCTTTGGTAAGGCAGTTGTTCCTAAATACAAGTTTGATCAGGCAGACCTGATTGTAAGTTTCGGAGCTGACTTTTTAGGTACCTGGATTAGCGGTGAAGAATTTACTGCTCAGTATGTATCTAATAGAGATCAGAAGTCATTGAAACAAGGCAAAATGTCTCGCCACTTCCAATTTGAGGCGGGCATGAGCTTAACAGGTACAAATGCAGATACACGTATTCCGGTTAAATTATCGGAAGAGGGACCTGCATTGATCGCCTTATATAATGCCATCACCGGTTCTAATTTAGAAGGTGCTGGATTACCTAATAACGTTACTGCTGATAAAGCATTGAAATTAGTAGGTAAAGAGCTTTTACAAAATAAAGGTAAAGCCCTTGTCGTTTCTGGATCAAATGATGTTTCTACACAAATCCTTGTAAATGCGATCAACTCCGCTATCGGTAGTTATGGTACTACAATTGATTTAGATAATCCTAGTAAACTTTATGCAGGTAATGACGCAGAATTTGCTGAGTTCATTAATGAAATGAACAGAGGTGAAGTTGCTGCTGTTTTCTTCCTGGATAGTAACCCTGCATACGATGTAGCAAATGCAAAAGCGTTTACTGATGCTTTAGCGAAAGTTGCATTAAAAGTGTCGTTCTCTGACCGTAAGGATGAGACTGCTGCTTTATGTGATGTGATTGCAATGAACCATAACTATTTAGAGTCATGGGGTGATGCAAGTTCATATGAAGGTATTTACTCTATTATTCAACCAACAATCAATCCTGTGTTTAACTCACGTCAGGCAGAGGAAAGTTTATTGATCTGGTCTGATAATGCAGTTAAAGAATATTATCAATATGTACGTAATAACTGGGAGAAGAGTATTTTACCAGCTGTAGGTTCTAACTGGAAGGATGTTTTACAAAAAGGTGTATTTGCAACTGCTGAAAAAGCAGCGGGTACTTATACTTTCGGACTTTCATTAACTGCCGTTATTCCTGCTATCGTTGCAAATAGCAAAGCTTTAGCTAAGGATATCGAGTTACAGGTTTACTCAAGTGTTCCGATGCGTGATGGTAAATTGGCTAACAACGCATTCCTACAAGAACTTCCTGATCCGGTTTCTAAAGTAACATGGGATAACTATGTTGCTATTGCACCTAAGTATGCTGAGAAATTAGGATTTAAAGAGTTTGATATTGTTTCAGTAAAAGCTGATAATGGTTATAGTATTGATTTACCAATATTAATTCAACCAGGTCAGGCAATTGGTACAGTCTCTATCGCTTTAGGTTATGGTCGTACCAAAGCTGGTAAAGCCGGAGATAATGTTGGTAAAAACGCTTATCCATTTGTAAGCTTTAGCAATGGTACTTTAAAGTATGCTACTACTGTTCAGTTGACTGCAACTGGTGGTAGAGAAGAGCTTGCTCAAACACAAACACATTACTCTTTTGAAGGAAGAAATGTTATCCGTGAGGCTACATTTGCTGAATACAAAAAGAATCCAGCTGCTGGTTCAGGTAATGACCACGCTAAACATAAAACTTACGATTTATGGGATAAATATGAGACACCAGGTAACAACTGGGTTATGGCAATCGATTTGAATGCTTGTACTGGTTGTGGTTCTTGTATTGTTGCTTGTAACGTTGAAAATAACATTCCTGTTGTAGGTAAAGACGAAGTACGTAAACGCAGAGAAATGCACTGGTTACGTATTGATCGTTATTACAGTTTTAACCAGGATGGAGCTCAAGCTGAACATGCTGCTCATGAAAATAAGTATGGCATCAATTCAGTTACTGAAGAGAAAGAAATCGCTCATTTGAAAGAAGAGCAAATGAACAATGTATCGGTTGTACATCAACCTATGCTTTGTCAGCACTGTGACCACGCTCCTTGTGAGACTGTTTGTCCGGTATTGGCAACTGTTCACTCATCAGATGGTTTAAACCATATGGCTTATAACCGTTGTGTAGGTACTCGTTATTGTGCAAACAACTGTCCATATAAAGTACGTCGTTTCAACTGGTTTAACTACTGGAATGATTCACGTTTCGATAACTATTTGAACAATGAATTTACTCAGTTGGTACTTAACCCTGATGTAACTGCACGTTCAAGAGGTGTTATGGAGAAATGCTCTATGTGTATCCAGCGTATTCAGGCAGGTAAATTACAAGCGAAAATTGAGAAACGTCCGTTGAAAGATGGCGATATCAAAATGGCTTGTCAGCAAGCTTGTTCAGCAAACGCAATCATCTTTGGTGATTCCAATGATCCAGAATCGGAAGTTTCGAAAGCATTACGTAGTGAGCGTGTTTACTATGTGTTAGAAGAAATCAACGTACAACCGGGTATTGGTTATATGACGAAAATTAGGAATACAGATACAACAGTACAAGCGTAAGCGGATAGCTGATATTAAAAGAAATATAAATTATGTCAGGACATAACGAATCAATATTAAGAGAACCACTAATCACGGGTAATGATATCACGTATGCTAAGATTACGAATGATATTTTAATGCCGGTTGAGAATAAGCCAAACAAGGCTTGGTGGATAGGATTTATCGTAGCACTGTGTGGAGCTTTACTATGGGTAGTAGCTGTAAGTTACACCTTCTGGTTTGGTATCGGTGCTTGGGGATTAAATAAAACAGTTGGATGGGCATGGGACATCACCGGTTTCGTATGGTGGGTAGGTATTGGTCACGCAGGAACTTTGATTTCTGCAGTACTTTTACTTTTCCGTCAGAATTGGCGTAACTCCATTAACCGGTCTGCAGAGGCGATGACGATCTTCGCCGTTATTTGTGCGGCAACGTATGTAGTATCTCACATGGGTAGACCATGGT
>JBEBUV010000003.1:0-112503 GCA_040393085.1 Pedobacter hiemivivus
TTCAAAGAGTTGATGGTATTTCTCATCAAGAATTTATGACCCACTTTTACGAGCCGGGCATTCCTGTTGTTTTTAAAAACGCATCTAAAGTTTGGAAAGCCAAAGGATTATTTAGTCCTGATTGGTTTAGGGCAAATTATGGTGAAAAGACCACAGAAAAGAATGGTCAGACCTATACCATGAAAGAGATAATGGATCTTGTTGAAAGTAGTAGTGAAAACAATCCCGCACCTTACCCCCTGGTTTTTAACATCCCTAATCAATTGCCAGAACTACTTCCACTTATTGACCCTTTGAACTTAAATTATGCCAGTCCAAATTGGTTGGAAAGCAAATGGTTTAAAAAGGGATATTGGGGAAGTGCCACGGAACTTTTTATTGGTAGTCCAGGAGGTAAATTTCCTTACCTGCATCTGGATTATTATCATCTTAATGCCTGGATTACCCAATTATATGGAGAAAAGCGTTTTACAGTATTTCCAAGGGGGCAGGAAGATTTGCTGTACCCTAAGTCCGACGATCAATGGCGCTCTGAAGTAAACATTTTTGAACCAGATTATGAAAAGCACCCAAAATTCAAAGAGGCCACTCCTATTCATTTTACTGTAGGTCCTGGCGAAACTCTTTTTATTCCTTTCGGCACCTGGCACTCTGCTTATTCTCTTACACCAACAATATCTGTAGCTTTTGATCAGTTGAATTATAAAAACAGCAAGGATTTTTTAAAAGATGTATGGGTATTTAAACGAAGAGAGGGACTTATGAAAGCTGTAACAATGTATAGTTATGCATGGCTTGGCTGTCGAATGGGCGATACGTTAAAATAAAAATTCCTCCTAACCACCAATTCATTAGTTATGAGCGTAAAGACCACAAAAAAAAAAATTGATCCAGAACAAATTACTGAGATCGACAAACGCAGCAACATTTCGAAACAAGAACTATTAAAGGAATATATTGAGCCAGAAATTCCGGTAATTATTACTGATGCAACCAAGAACTGGCCTGCAATAGGAAAGTTTACTCCAGAATTTTTTAAAACAAATTATGCTGGTCTTATAAAAGAAATCAAAGGAAAACGCTATGAAATGGCGGAGTTTATTGACCTGATGCTTAATTCTACTTCAGAGAACCCTGCCCCCTATCCGTTTAACCTAAATATTAAAAGTACTTTCCCCGAGCTTATGGCAGATATTAAGCCTGAGATTGTGTACGGATCGCTGGATCGCATTAACCATCCATTGCTTCCTCAGTTCCTGTTAAATGGAACTGAGGTGTATGAACTCTTTTTTGGTGGTAAAGGTGCAGGTTTCCCTTTTCTTCATTATGATGCATTGTATATGCACACTCAAATAACTCAGGTTTATGGTGCTAAAGAGTTTATTTTTTACTCCCCAGGACAGTCACACTTATTATATCCAAAAGTAGATCGACCAAAAGCTTCACAGGTTGATGTTCTAAATCCTGATTATGAAAAATTTCCTCTTTTCAAACAGGCTCGCCAGATAAGATGTATTGTTGAAGAAGGAGAAACGCTTTTATTCCCATCCGGATGGTGGCACACCACTCAGATACACGGACCTAGCATTACTATGGGTAGAGCTCAGTTAAACAAGTCAAACTGGAATAATTTTAGTAACGACAACTACGAACAATGGAAATTACTTCACCCTAATTATTCTTACCTGGGTATAGCCGCCCTTATGTATACCAAAGCATTGGGCAAGGTAATGGATATCCAGGAAGCTTTAAAAGCATAATTATTATAACTTAAATATTGATTAATATAAAAAATAGAATATGAGGATAGTAAAAGATTTAGTAAAGAGCACGCTTAAGTTAAAACCTCAATATGGCGTTAAGCCGCTTAAAAATCTTGTCCACATCGGTTCAAAATACCACGGATATGAGCTTCCTGAAAATTTTTTCAATAAGGATTCTATTTGTTACTGTGTTGGTGCTGGCGAAGATATTTCTTTTGACACGGAACTAAAGGTAAAATATGATGCAAAAGTTTTCATTTTTGACCCTATGCCTGAAGGTATAAACTATTTTATTAAACTAAAGGAATACGCAGCAAGAGGTGAAACCTTTGGGGTAGAAGGTGATGAAGTCTTTAGATACCGAATCAATCCAGAACAGCTTGAATCTATCACCTATATCAATAAAGGAGTTTGGAACGAAAAAACCGTTTTAAGGTTTTACGCACCTAAGCTAGACAACTACATTTCTCACTCTGTATATCTTTTTAAGGATTCAGATGAATATATTGATGCTCCTGTAGATCGTTTATCAGCTTTTATGAATGAGTTCAATCATAAATCTATCGACCTTATAAAACTTGAGATCGAGGGTGCAGAATATGCTGTTATTGACTCTATAGTAAAAGACAAAATTGATGTCAAAATTATAGCTGTAGAGTTTGATGAATTCTTCCATGCACAAGGACTGGGCTTTCATTTAAGAATTAAAAAAGCAACCAATCAACTTAAAAAATCAGGTTATATTTTAGCACATTCAACAGATAAGTTTAAACGTACCTTTATTCGAGAGGATGTATTTAATCAGCTAAAGGAACAGGAATAATGGTAAAAAGTTAAAGTTTCCGCTTCGACTTTTCCCATGCAGCACTTTGATTATTTCCAATATATCTGAATATACCTGCTATAACAGCGTAATTCATAACGCAAAAATAATAGGGAATAAAAAATGCTTTAATTCGTATGTTTTTACTTTCAAAAATTAATCCAAATAAGCCCAATAGATAAAATACAACTTGTCCAACAAACATCACTCTGTATAATACATCACCATCATTCTGAACTATTAGAAGATTTAGTATAAAAACTGCGATTAACAGGAACGGTGTAATGGTCCATCTCAATACCCTATGACTAATATACTGAAACGTTAGTACTGGAAAATAAAAAGGATTAGCGGCTTTTCGGAGTCTTAAAATTGACTGAATTCCCCCAGCAGCTATTCTTATTTTTCTTTTCAATTCTTCCTTAGTATTCGCTGAACCCGTTTCCATTGCATAAGCATGTGGTTCGTAGGCTATAATATATCCTTTCTCTGCGATTCTCATAGCAATCATATGATCATCTATGATGGTATCCGACTCCACTGGCTGGTATAGCCCTGTTCTGATGCTAAAAAGCTCGCCCGCTGCACCAACATTAGAGTATAGTTCATAGTCCCACTTTTTAAGCTTAGATTCATACTTCCAGTAAAAGCCCTCCCCTGCTGAACTTGCATCAGCAGATTTCTCTACAAAAATTCTTTTTTCACCGGCAACTGCACCTACCTTTGGATTCTGATAATGCTTCACTAATTCTAAAATTGCATCTTTATTTAAAAAAGTATTTGCATCTGTAAAAACAGTAATATTGCCATTTATAAAAGGAATTGCTCTTTTAATTGCGGCCATTTTTCCTGATCGTTCATCTTGATGTAACAAAGTAACTTGAGGGAACCTTTTTATTCTCTCAACTGTTTCATCTGTGGAGCCATCTGTAATAAACATTACTTCGAGCTTGTCGTTTGGATAATTAAGTGCTAGTGTATTATTGATCTTTTCTATGATCAGATCTGCCTCATTGTACGCAGCGATTAATAAGGTAACAGTTGGCAGGTCTACCGAATTTTCCAATTTTACCGGCTTAATCAAGAGCTTTTTAAGTTTTACAAGAAACAACAAAACCACTCCGTATCCCACAAAAGTATAAACAACAAGAAATAAGCAAATCCAATATGCTGCAATCATTTAATTCTATATTTTAAAACCTAGTTTAAGACTATTCTTTGAATGTGTAAAATTCCACATTACTCCTTTAAAAACCCATTTTATAAGATCTAAACGACCTTTTAATACATATTGCATCATCTGTTTTGTACAAGCAAATAGTATGTAATATATACTAAAAATTAAAGTAATGATGGCTCCGGTATTTCTACGTATAAAAAGCATTCTGTTTCTAGTCATGAAATAAGTTTTGATACTACTCTCTTTACCAACACTTATTGACTCTTTATGATATATCCTGGTTTTACCTGTAAACCAAATAAGTTTACCGGCTCTCTTAAATTTTTCGCACCAGTCTAATTCTTCATAATACAGAAAAAAATGTTCTTCCATAAAGCCAACAGATTCCAGGATACTTTTACGACACATCATTGCTGCACCATGACAATAACCAGTTTCTCTGCTATCCATATTATATTGCCCCTTGTCAACTTCCATATGGCCTATCCCTTTGTTCCTACAGGTCAGATAATTCATTTCTGTAAAACCGGCATATTGTATAATATCTGGTTGATCATGATATAAAATCAAGGGGGACAGCATACCAATTTCAGGATGCTGGTTCAATTCTTCTTTTAATACATCTACAGTGTTTTCCACAATTTCAGTATCATTATTCAAAAACAAAAGAAACTCACCAGAAGCAACTCTGATTCCCAAATTGTTACCTCCGGCAAAACCAAGATTAACCTCTGATCTGATATAAACTAAGTTGGGATAAACTTTCTTATATGCAAATTCATAATCTTCTATGCTACCATTATCAACTAAAATTACCTCAACAGCATTTTCATGAGTATTAGCTTTTATTGATTTAAGGAAAGCGATTGTAACTTCCGGTTGATTGAAGTTTACAGTAATTATAGATGTTATCTGCATTTATACAATAAAAGTAAGTCTTTTGTTCGTAAAACCGTAATGAATCCCTTAGGAACTAAACCTTTTCCTAAATTAAACCTAAAACTTTCTAAATATCTTTAAAATTATGAGCATAATTTAGTTTTTATTAAAAAAACACCTACCCTACAATTAAATTCAACATAAGGACTTTATTTATGGATAAAACGTTAAATTGCAATCGGATAATTATTTACGACTTACTCTTATTGAACTAGAATGATTGACAGAATTGAACATGATGGTGTTTTGCTTTCCATTATTATTCGTGCTGATTACAAAAAAGAAGGTATATCTTTTTTCACTCCTAGTGATTTTTCCCAGCAGCTTGGCTATATGAATAGGCCTAAGGGATACATCATTGATCCTCATGTTCATAAATTGGTTGAACGTAAGGTTACGCTAACACAAGAAGTACTCTATATAAAATCAGGTAAAGTACTGATTAATTTCTATGATGATAATAGGAATTATCTTGAAAATAAAACACTAAATGCTGGTGATGTTATTTTACTGGCACATGGTGGCCATGGTTTTGAGATGTTGGAAGATGCAGAGATGATAGAAGTTAAGCAGGGTCCGTATGTAGGTGATGAGGATAAGGTTAGATTCACGCCATAAAGCTATGAAAAAGGTATTTAATGTCTTAAGTACTTATTACGACTTAATTTATGAGCAGAAAGACTATGCTGGTGAAGCTGCTTATGTAGTTCAACTTATTAAATCCTATAGTCCTGAAGCTAAAAACATTGTCGAATTTGGATCAGGTACAGGTAAACATGCTTTTCACTTTTGTAACAGTGGATTTAGCGTAAAAGGTGTGGAGCCAAGTGCTGAAATGATTAAGGTAGCAAAGGAAACTCAGCCCAATCTTTCTTTACAACAAGATAGCATTACTTCATATATTAGCGAGGAACATTTTGATGTAGCCACTGCACTTTTTCACGTAATCAGTTATCTCAATACAAATAAAGAGCTACTTACTGCATTCAAAAATGTAAACCAACATTTAAAAGATAAGGGTTTGTTTATATTTGATGTTTGGTATACTCCAGCAGTACTCACCCAAGTTCCGGAAAAGCGTATCAAAATCGTTGAAAATAATTTTATTGAGGTAACACGCCGCGCAGTTCCGCTTAATCACTGGAATAAGAATGTAATAGATGTAAATTATGACATTGATGTTCTTGACAAAGCTACCGACAAGATTTATCAATTTTCAGAATCTCATAAAATGCGTCATTTTAGCATTCCTGAAATTGAACTACTTGCGGAGGCTACCGGATTTAAGCTCTTAAAAACGGAAGAATTTGGAACAGGGAAAACTCCCGGACCAGACACGTGGGGAGTAAATTTCGTGCTTCGCAAAAAATAGCATAACTTTAAGTTCAATTATTGTCAATGAAACCAATCTCAGTTAACACCCCTCTACTTGCCGGAAACGAGCTTAAATATATATCTGAATGTATAACTACAGGATGGATTAGTAGTGAAGGCCCTTTTATTACCGAATTTGAAGAAAAATTTTCCAAATATATAGGACAGAATCATGGAATTGCTGTTAGCAATGGCTCAGCAGCGTTAGACATCGCTATTAAAGCCCTAAACATAGGTAAAGGTGATGAAGTGATTATGCCAAGTTTTACTATTATTTCACCTGCTCAGTCTGTTGTTACAGCAGGTGCCACACCAGTTTTAGTGGATAGTGATCTGAGTACCTGGAATATGGATGTAGATCAGATAAAAGCTAAAATAACAACAAAGACCAAAGCTATTTTGGTAGTTCATATCTATGGTTTACCAGTTGATATGGATCCAATTTTACAACTGGCAAAGAAATATAATCTTAAAGTTATTGAAGATGCCGCAGAAATGCACGGTCAAACTTATAATGGTAAAATGTGCGGTGCTATTGGTGATATTAGCATTTTTAGCTTTTATCCAAATAAACATATTACCACTGGTGAGGGAGGAATGATTTTAACCAATGATTTAGAATTGGCTAAGCGGTGTAGGAAACTAAGAAACCTTTGTTTTGAACCCGATGGGCCAAGATTTATTCATTATGAATTGGGTTGGAACTATCGGATGACGAATATGCAGGCTGCACTTGGAGTGGCACAATTGGAACAAATTCAAAGCTTTCTAATCAAAAAACGTACAATGGGTAAGGCTTACCAAAAAGGCCTTCAACATTTAATCTCAAAAGGATACCAACTACCTTTAGAAAAGACAGCTTATGCTGATAATATATATTGGGTTTTTGGGTTATTAGCCCCTACTGAGGAGGAAAAGAATAAAATTTTAAGTGTGCTTCAACAACATAAAATTGCTACCAGACCATTTTTTTGGTGTATTCATGAACAACCAGTTTTTCAGAATATGGGTCTTTTTAATGGAGAATCATATCCCAATGCAGAAAAGATGGCAAGGAATGGTTTTTATTTACCTTCCGGATTGGGACTTGAAGAAGAAGATTTACAAAGAGTGATCAGTGTTATTAAGGGATATGAATAAATTAAAAGTTGGCGTACTATTAAAAGACTACAAAAAACATGAAGGAGGTGCATATTCTTATTACAATGCACTAATAGAAGGGATTGAAAGTTATAAATTTGACGATGATCTTGAGTTTGTCTTTATAGTTATTGGCAATTCTATAGACTCCTCTGCACCAAAAAACAGCTATTTGTTTGATCAGGAAAAGTTAGTAAAGGAAAAACACACTCTTTTTCACCTGCTAAACCGCATCGTTAAAACAAAGGTCATTAATTACTTACCTATTTCTACTAAAATCCAAACTTCTTATAAAAAGAAATCATGGGCCTGTATAAGGGAGCAATTGATTGAAAAAGAAATAGATATGGTTTATTCTTTAACTCCTTTTTATTCAGATCTCGACTACCCTACTGTAATTACCCATTGGGATATTGGACATAAAAGTACATTTACGCTTCCTGAAACTATATACAATGGTGAATACGAATCGAGAAAAGAATATTATGAGAAGATCTTACCTAAAGCATTCGCTATTTGTTGTGAATCGGAAGCCGGAAAAAAAGAACTTTGTCATTATGAAAATGTAAACCCACAGCGTATTCATGTAATACCTATGTTCCCTGGAACCATTGTCGATTTAAAACTAAGCAAAGAGGAAGAAACCAGCATATTAGACAAGTTTGAAATATCTGAAAAAGGTTTTTTTATATATCCAGCACAATTCTGGCCACATAAAAATCATTTTAACCTACTCATGTCTTTTAAATCCTTTAATGATAAGTATCCGGGAGTTAAACTAATTCTTTCTGGTAGTGACAAAGGAAACTTAAACTACATTAAATCATTAGTAGCGGAGCTTAATTTACAAGACAATGTACTATTTCCAGGTTTTATATCAGATGAGGAACTATATACATTCTACAGAAATTCAATCTCATTGGTTATGCCGAGTTTGATGGGGCCAACAAATATGCCACCTATTGAAGCACATGCCTTAGGTTGCCGTATCGTATGTTCTGATTTCCCAGGGCACAGGGAAAGTGTTGGTGATGATGCCATCTATATAGATCCTCTGGATAGAAAAGCAATTTTTACAGCAATGGAAAAGTGTTACCTGGAAAAGGACACACATATACCAGGGTCTACGGCCCACGCTACAGTTGAGGATGCGCTAATAGAAATTAACAAAACATTTTTAAGTTTATCTGCTATACGAAAGACTTTTCCATTAAAAACTGGTGCTTTTAAAGTTTTCATGGCATTATGTGTATCGTTAATCATTTGTATTTAAAACCCAATTGTGTTTAAATTTGTTATATACATTTACTTCCTGATACTTTCATGGTCGAATCAATTGCTCAGAAATTAAAAAAGCTAAAGACTAATCTAAATGTAAAAAGAACACTTGCGTTAGTTTGGGATGCCGCAAAAGGTTGGATGATGCTATCAATAATTTTGATAGTTGCTGAAACACTTTTGTTTTTGGGATCCATATATGCTTTAAAAGTGCTGATCGATAAAGTTGCTCATATCAATGTGGCTTCAAACTCTGAAAATGAAATTATAAAACAGGTGATCATAGCTGGTCTTCTTTCTTTGTTTTATTCTATTGCAAGGGCAGTTTCCGCTTATGTAACGGAAGTTCAGGCTACCAAAGTCTCGAATTTTATAGACGAAAAGATTCACCATACTGCAATACAGATGGATTTGTCTTATTATGAAAGTCCTGATTATTATGATATTCTAAAACGGGCAAAAGATGCTGGAGCAGAACGTCCGAACGTTGTGATTACCACGATTATGGAAATTGCCAAAAACACACTAAACCTATTGGCTGTAGGGTCATTGTTCATTACTATCAATTGGTTTTTACTCCCCTTATTATTTATTTTTGTTCTCCCTACATTATTTGTCCGTATTTACTTTGCCAATAAGCAAAATATATGGCGTCTAAAACATACCCCACTAGAACGCAAATCTTCGTATTTAAGCAACTTAATTACTTCAGATACTTCAGCTAAAGAGATCAGAAGTTTTAACCTCGGTAATTACTTTAAAGATTTATATCAGGTCATAAGGATTGAAGTGATCCTGCAACGTTTAAACCTGAGTTATAAAAGAACATTAAACGAAAGTATAACCGGGTCAATAGCTACGATAGGTTTCTTTACTTGTATCGCTTACATTGCAGTAGGTACAGTTCGGGGCAGTACCAGCGTTGGTGATATTGCTTTATTCCTGATCATCTTTCCTCAATCTTTTACCCTTATACAAAATATCTCTTCAGGAATATCAGCTTTATATCAAAACAACATTTTCATCAATAGTATTTTTGAATTATTTGATCTGCAACCTAAGCCTGATTTTGAAAAGAACAAACAGTCAATCCCTGAAGATCAGGATCTTGATTTGGAACTTAAAGATGTTAGCTTCAGTTATCCACATGCTTCAAAACCAGCATTGAGTCACGTCAGTTTAAAAATTCCTTCTGGAAAGATAATTGCTATCGTAGGTCTAAATGGGGCTGGGAAATCAACTTTAATTAAGCTGCTTTGCAGACTTTATGAACCCGATTCAGGCTCCATGACATTAGGCAATATTAATGTACAGGAATTTGATGTCAAAAGTTATCGGAAACAGATCAGTACTGTTTTTCAGGATTTCTCAAAGTATAATGTTTCGGCATCAGACAATATTCGGTTTGGAGATATTGAAAAGGAATATCAGGAACAAAGCATTGTAACTGCATCAAAAAATGCAGGTTCCCATTCATTTATAGAAAAATTCACAAAGGGCTACGATACGATGATGGGAAGACTATTTGATGATGGGCATGAAGTAAGTATCGGTCAGTGGCAGAAATTGGCAATTGCAAGAGCTTTATATAGTGAATCAAGGTTTATCATACTTGATGAAGCAACCAGCGCATTAGATGCAATTGCTGAAAAAGAACTATTTGATTCTTTTAGAAAACATATAGGAAATCGTGCAGGCGTAATTATTAGTCACAGACATTCTGCGATTAAACACGCAGATTATATTTATGTACTTTCTGCTGGTACCATATTACAAGAAGGAACAGATAAGCAATTACTTGAAATGCCAGGAGATTATGCTAATTTGTTTAATGATAATTCACCAGAACAGACTACATGATAAATTTAGAAATAGAGGACTCTATTAATAAAGGCATATGGTATCTCTATGATCACCAATACCCTAACGGTGAATTCTCTTGTTATATTTGTGATGATGATGAAATGAAAATGTGTATAACACACAGCAACGTCTTCCCTACTTCTCTTATCGCAAATTCATTACTTTATGTAAAAGATATACTTGATTTAAAAGATGTATCAATAGTTAATAAAATATTGGAAAGTAGCGCTGCTTTCCTTCAATATCAGTCTATGCGTGGAGGTGCCTGGAACAATTTCACAATATTAAACCCACTATTTCCGATATGTCCACCCGATGTAGATAACACCGTTTGTGCTTCCTTAGTACTTCAAAAACTAGGTAAACCTTATGTAGACAATACATCTTTGGTGATGGCCAACAAAAGTAAATCAGGCTTATTTTTCACTTGGTTTACCCTGCGAGCAAAATTAAATCCCATAAAAAACTATTGGCTTCTGAGCCTAAGGGAATTTAAGCACCCAATAAAAACTATCCTGTTTTGGAGAAATACTGAGGCCTCCAGAAATGACATAGATGCTGTAGTAAATGCGAATGTTCTTTTCCACTTTGGATTGAATAAACAAACTGCTGATATAGTGAACTATATGTTGGAGATTATTAAATCGGAAAAAGAGAATGATTGTGATTTGTGGTATAGAAATCCATTTACCATTTATTATTTTTTCTCTAGAAACTATAAGGCAGGTATTGCCGGACTGGCTCCTGCAGCAAAAGCTATGACCGACAGGATTCTTCGCAGTGCGAAGCCAGACAATTCACTGGGGGAAAGCATATTGGATACTGCTTTAGGTATCATATCTCTAATAAATTGTAATCATGACTCTATTATACTGGATCGGGCGATGAAATATATGATAGAACAACAAAACCGGTCAGGTTGCTGGGCAAGATGGGGAGTTTATTATGGCGGACCTAAAAAGCGCCAAACATATGGATCTGAAGAGATGACAACAGGCTTTTGCCTGGAAGCCTTAGCACTTTACAAAATCCACAAACAGAATCAAAAAAGTAGAGAAAATTAAGCTATTGTTTTACACATGAAAAATACAGATCAGAAAAAAATAGCACTAGTTACCTTTTGTATGGATGATTGGGGTGGAAGTGAAGAACTTTGGGCCAGAAGCATTCCGATGTTAAAAAAAGAGATAGCCCTAACTGTTTACAAGGCTAAGTTTAACCGTTCTCATCCAGAAATCATTAAGCTGATTGATCAAAATGTTAGACTCGTTGAGCTAGACCCTGTACTATCCATACCACAAAAATTCAGACGTAAAGCAAATTATTATTTGCAAAAAATAAACCTAAGACAGTTTAGGGACAACCATAGTTTATATAAATTTCACCAGGAGATAGAAAACTCAAGACCTCAATTGGTTATTATTGCACAGGGGATAAATTTTGATGGTCTGACTTATGCCCATCAATGTTATTTGCTCAAGATACCCTATGTGATCATCGCTCAAAAGGCGGTTGACTTTTACTGGCCTTATCATACAGATAGAGCTTATATGAAAGAGACACTACTTAATGCCCAAAAGTGCTACTTCGTTTCTCATCATAATAAAAAATTGACTGAAGAGCAGTTCGGAATCAGGTTACCTAACAGTGAGGTGGTTTTTAATCCGATAAAGACAAAAACACATGTAATGCCTTTTCCGTCGACCAATAAGGGTTTCAATCTGGCTTGTGTAGCTCGTTTATTTATCATTGATAAGGGTCAAGATATCTTATTACGTATACTTAGTAAAGATAAATGGAGAAACCGACCGGTTTCGGTTTCATTTATAGGGACAGGTTTAGACGAAGAAGGCTTAAAAGATTTGGCAAATCTTTTATCTGTTAAAAACATTCAATTCATTGGATTTCATCAAAATATAGAGGATATATGGCGTAATCATCATGCATTGATTTTACCTTCAAGAAGCGAAGGTCTTCCGCTATCTATGATTGAAGCAATGTCTTTAGGGCGGACAGTCATTGTAAGTAATGCAGGTGGAAACTCGGAAGTTATAGTGCATGGTGTTAATGGGTTTATTGGAGAGGCTACCGAAAAAGATTTTGAAAGGCTAATGGATGAAGCCTGGGAAATGCGTGATCAATGGCATAAAATAGGTGAAGCAGCTTATTCACACATCAAAAATAACCTACCAGTTTCTCCGGAAATGGGATTTGCCAATAATATCAACAATTTATTAGTGTAAAAATAATAGGTACTTGAGAATCCTAAAAACTATAAGATCTGTCGATTGGTGGGAATACAAACTCCCACCATTGCTGGCCATTGGTTATGCGACGGCGATCAAAACTGATGTCGATTTTTTTAAATCGATGACTCAACTTTTGTTCTTGTTAATCTCTTTGGTAATTGGAGCTATTTATGTGAGCATTATCAATGACATAACTGATATAAAGGACGATATAACAAGTGGAAAAGCAAATCGGATGGTTGCTATCAATCCCTCTATACGCTGGTTATTTCCTTTGCTATGTTTAATTGTTGGCGCACTGTGCTGCTATTTACTATACCCCGACTGGCTGTCTGTCTGCTTATATACTATACCATGGATTAGCTTTAGTTTATATTCTTTCCGGCCTTTCCGCCTTAAAAACAGGGGTATATGGGGTGTATTAGCTGATGCAAGTGGTTCGCATATTTTTACAAGTTTACTGATGATTAGTAGCATGAGTTTTTATGGAAAACAACCTATAGATTGGCTTTGGTTTACGAGCACGGGTATTTGGGCATTATGCTACGGGGTAAGGGGGATATTGTGGCATCAATTTTACGATAGAGTCAACGATATTAAAGCCGGCTTAAATACATTTGCTGTAAAAGTTGAGCCAGCACGTTTTAAAGTAAAAGAGTCTATTATTTTTACCACTGAAATGCTAGCTATTGCCACGATGTTATTCTGTATACATCAATTGTTACCCATAGTTTCTTTCTTTATTTATTTACTTGTAGCCTATACCAGAACGTATAAATTAAAATATAAGCCTGTTATAATAATAGCCCCAGAACATTGCCCATACCATATACTTATGGCAGATTTTTACCAGGTTTATCTTCCTATTTCATTGTTATGCACAGCAGTTTTCTATAATTATTATACGCTGATCATACTAATTATCCACCTAATTCTTTTTCCTAAAAAAACAATAAACTCATTAAAAGATCTGACTTACTTGATTCGCACCAAATAATGCAATATTACTCATCAAACACCTTAATTTAAATGAAAAATTTTCAAAAAGAATTGCATTCTATTGCCTGTACAAGCATATATTCATATATTAGTAACATAACTCCGCCGCCTTTTCAAACAAATATTAATGGAAACTAACAACCTGGTTACGATTATTATTCCAACTTATAATAGAGTCTCAATACTTAAGGATGCAATACAGAGTGCATTGAATCAAACGTATCCTAATAAACAAATAATTGTCATTGATGATGGATCAACTGATGATACCGCAGAACTATTAAAAAGCTATCCACAGATAGAATATCATTATAAAGAAAATGGTGGACAAGCATCTGCAAGAAACCTGGGTTTAAAATATGCTAAGGGTACAATTATAGCTTCACTCGATTCTGATGATATCTGGTATCCTGAATTCTTGAGTAAATGTGTAAAAAAACTTGAAGTTGAACAGCTGGATTTCGTTTTTGCAAACTGGGATCAGCAAGCAAAAAAAGGAGAACCATGGAATTTTCTATTAAATGATCCTTTTTTAAAACCTTTTTTTAAAAAGGAAATTAATCATTGGATAAATTTAGAATATAAAGAAACACGGGATTTATATCTCAATGCCTGCCCTTCTCCGTCTTCATCTGTAGTGGTTCGAAAATCTTCCATCGTTTCTGGATGGGACGAGGAAATTAACATAGGTGATGATTGGTGTATGTATCTGGATATGATCTTATCGAAAGAGCGAAAAATAGCCTTTACCATGGAGAAGCTATGGCATAAAAGAATAGACGATATCAATATCTACGATGGAAGAAAGTGGGCCGAGATATTGGAATTTCTATATATAGCTGACCTCAAGAAAAAAATGACACGATTTCAGCATCAACTTACCAAGTTAGAACTAAGAATTCTGCAGGAGCGATACATGGCAAGTTTAGTTGAATTATCCAAACATAACCTGATCCGTGAATTCCGGGTCTTCACCTCTTTAAATTTACTCGGAAAATCATTGGCTATTGATATTCCTTATACTTTAAAGGCGATTCCGAGTGTATTTATGAAAGGATTACAAAATAAAATAAAGAATAATATAAATTAAACGTCTCTAATGGTATTTGGTGGGTAAAGCACAAAAGAAAATGGATTGGGTACAGGACTTTTATAGGGGCTGTATAAGCCTAAATACTTTACCTCTTTGCTTTCATCAGCTCTATTAATAAAAAAATCAGTCGATAACAGGTAATATTTTACCAGCTCAAAAAAGGTAACAGATTGCTCAGGTTTTATTCGCATATAATACATCGCTTTCCATTTTAATTTAGAGATCAGATCATTTTGTGCATTTTTAAAATAGTCGGCAATGTACTTTTCTACACTTCCCTCTTCCAATCTTAAATAATGCAATTCATGCTTAATGAGTAATACAGCATGTTCATTTATAGCTGGCGCTATAAAATAAAGCGATGCCGGTATAGCTACACTGCCCGTCCCTACTCCCATCAACAATAAAAATCTCCGTCTTTTCATTTAAAACATTTTATCAGCTGCAAACATTGACATTGCTGAAAGCGTTAATGTAGGGTTTGAAGCACTATAAGTGGTAAAAGCGCCTGCGCCTAATACAAATAAATTCCTGTATTGATGATGAATCATATGCTTATCAACCACTCCATTATCTGCATCACTACTCATTCTGGTACCACCAATAATATGTCCCTCATTAGGGAAAGGTTCCAGGTACTTTAATTTTTCTACAGGTAAACAGGATAGAATTCCAGGTAATTCCCTTTTCATGTTCTCTATCCCCTTTAATGTATATTCAGAACGTCCAGCAAAATTAACCTTTGGCACCAGTTTATTTGAAGTTGTAGTTATATAATTGGAGTCTTGGGGTAAATCTTCGAACAACAAACGAAAGCTAGCTATATTTAACCATTTTCCACGCTCTAACCTAATATAGTATGGAGCATTGCTCACCTCCATCAAACAAGCTGCAAAATCCTTTCTATGCGCTCCATCATAAAGCATATATCCATTGGCGTTAACCCAGGTACTGCCCCCTGCATTACTCATATTATCCAGATATATTAATACCTGCATTCCTAATTGTTCACCAAAGCCTTTGCCTGTCAGCCGGTTTTTATCTCCAGCATTTAGCAAAATATTAGTATTAAAAAATGGATTCGCACCTAATGCAATAACTTCTCCGGATGCACTGTATTCTTTACCATCCTTAATATAATTCACCTTTCTGGCTACATCATTTACTACCTCTAAACTATAAACAGCGGCTCCATATATCAATTCTATTCGTTGATCGTCATAAACTCCCATGTTGGAATTTTCAATGGTAAATTTAGCGTTTACAGGACAGGTATCACAAGTGCTGGAAGCCATACAGGAATTTCTACCAGTAGTAGCCCTGCTTGCTCTGGCCGTAGGTTGACTGATGTATTGATTACCATAGGTTTTATGGAGAATTTTATCTACTACACTAAATGTATGCGGTGGTAAAGGATATTTTCCAGTTCTCGGAAATGGTGTTCCCTCCGGCCCAGAAATAGACATCAAATCTTCTACCTCGTAGTAATAGGGGTCCAGGTCGTTATAATCTATAGGCCAGTCCTGCTCAATTCCAAATAGAGATTTCATTTTAAAATCCGATGGCATAAACCTTGGAGTACATCCCCACCAGCAATTAGATGATCCTCCAAGTCCTGTAGTAAATGGCCATCGTTTTTCTACATTTATATTATTAATTGCCTTTTCCCACGGTTCTTCGAACTTTTCAAATTCAGAGGTCTCCCCTCTTTTAACTTTCAATCTTTCATCATGCGGGTAAAAATGACCTCTTTCTAAAACCAGTATGCGCTTATGCTGATCAACTTTAGTCAGGTACTTTTTCAAAAAGAAAGTCGAAGCGAAGCCTGTACCCACAACTATTAAATCATAATGATCTTGTTTCATCTAAATAACGCTAACAACCTGGTGTTTAATATTCATAATTATTTGCATTCTGTAAGAACCAATGTAACCATGGAATATCTACAAACATTAAAACGCATAATAAAATGGTAAATAATACTACGTACAACATGAACCATTTTCTAGTATATAATTTCTCAGATCCCTGAACAGGAGAATCATTCAGTAATCCAATTCTCAAGTACCATGAAAATAACAAAGCAAAAAACGGAAAACTAACCAATAGTTCAATCCTATCTTTTATAAGAAAAATACCCATAAAAAAAGCGCATGTAATTCCATAAAAGAACATTGAAACCAATAAACTATTTTCAGTATAATGTTTAAAAGATCTACGGTATTGTCCGGCAATTTCAGGATTAGCAATTAACCGATATTCAGCAAAACGTTTTGTAGCCATTAAAAAAGCTCCTCCCATCCAATAGGCAATGATAATACTTACGGGCGGAAATGTATTGATCCAATCCAAATCCCATTTGCTATTTGGAATACCTAAAGCCGGACTGAATATAAACCAACCAGCAGCAAATCTAATCGGATTATTTACAGACTCGCTTAACACATCTAAAAACACCCGATCCTTACTTCTAAACGGCTTTACGTTATACATTACCCCCATAAAGAGTAAAAATAAAGCCATAGATAAAAACTTAATAGATACACAATAACCCAGAAAAAGCCCCAAAATAGCTAAAACAGCATACTCACTATAAACAATAACCGGATTTACAATAGATACAACCGAAGATCTTTTTTTCTTAAGTGGGTGAAACTTATCAAACCCAGCATCCAGATACTCATTAATAACATAGTTGGCCGAGGCTATAAAACAAAAACTAATCAAACCTAAAGCTATTTTAACCAACAAGCTAGTATCAAAAGGCGTATGAAAAACAGATAATGCAAACAACATCCCCGGAATCATAAAGGCATTTTTCGCCCAATTATCTGGTCTGGCAATTCTGATATAGTCTTTTATCCCTGCTTTTCTTTGCATGGATACATCTTTATTTTCAAAATAATCCTCTTTAACTAAACTTACTTTTGTCATATTTAATCCTTTTCCGATTAACGATTACGTAATTGATCAGAAAGCATATGGTAAAATTGCTTATCTGTATGATCTTCATTGATCAAGAAAAAAGGAATTGCTGCACGTGCTGCACACTCACCATCAAGTTCCTGACGGTCGCCAATAAACAGACAATTACTACTTTTAATTTTCAACTCAGTTTTAATATAATTCAGTCCAATAGGGATAGGTTTGAATGCATTAATATAAGCGTCAGTAGAACTTACAACCAAATCTACTGTGATATTCATACTTATTAATTTCTGCTTCGATTCGTAATCAGAATATATAGCAGTCCGGATATTGTTTCTTTTTAGCTCCGCTAAAAACTGTTCAAGTCCCGGATATACACATGTATTTAAATATCTGTTAGGATACCTAAATATCCAGTAATCAATTACATTTTTTATTGTATCCAAAGGTAAATTAACCTTTGGCAATACCCATAAATACTGTTCAGTTTGAAGATTCTCTGATTGATAACCGTGTCTTTTTTCTCTTTCTTTTCTAAAATGATACAAAATTAAGAGCTCTTTATACCGCCACGGTCTAATGCAATAATGCAAGAATAAAGCAAGCATCATTTTTTTTCTTAATTTTTTTTGATCATAAAGTGTACCATCAACATCAAAAATCACCAAACTTAATTCATCCCAATTGACATTTTCCACTTTAGCGTATTTATTTAAGGGTAAAATTATTAAAAATTTCGATATTGCAAACATTAGCGATCTATAAATGAATTATTTAAGAGATATGAATTTTGTTAGCAATGATAAAAGGAGCGATTTGCTCCTGTATCTGATGCTATTCTTGGGAACAGCATTCAGACTCTTTCATTTCTTTTATAACCGTTCATTATGGATGGACGAAGTTTACCTATCTACCAGTCTGGTAAAGATGAACTATTCAGAGTTACTTACTCAACCGCTTTACTACCAACAGAAAGCTCCTATTGGTTTTCTGATGCTAGTAAAATTAACAGTCAACCTGTTTGGAAATAAGGAAATCTTCCTACGGATTATCCCACTTATATCTGGAATAACCTCTTTATACTTATTTCTTCCTATAACCAGGTACTTTTTAAATAGAAAAGGTGTATTTATCGCAATGGCCATATTTTGCTTCTCGCCAGCATTGATTTATCATAGCGTAGAGATCAAACAGTACTCGACAGAATTATTAGGCACCATATTGAGCTTTGCAGCATTTATTCATTATAACAAAACCAGTAACTTAAAAAACATGTTTATTTGGGGAGTCATAGGTGCCATTATTCTATGGTTTTCTTATTCCTCTATATTTATTTTAGCTGGTATAGCAATTGGTTTAAGTTTACAGGAACTTATAGCCAGACGTTGGAATAACTTTTTGATAAAGGCAATTCCTTTTTCAATTTGGGGCATTAGTTTTTGTATTAACTATTTACTCTTTACGTACAAACACGCAGAATCAGAATGGATAGTCTATTGGTTTAGTGCATATGATAACTTCATGCCCTTATTTCCAAATTCTATTTCCGAATTGAGGTGGTTTCCATTGAATTTATATCGGATGATTGATTATCCATTGGGTCTGTTGTGGAATTTCAATAGCCTAAGTGATAGCCAAACAATAAATATAGTTTTAAAAATGCCTTTTATAGGAATAGCATTACTTTTTATAGGTACCTACACCCTCTTTAAGCAATTTAAACCTCATTCTTTTGTTCTAATACCACCAATTATACTGATGTTAGTTGCATCAGGCTTGCAATTATATCCACTAACAGAAAGGTTCTGGGTATTTATCTCTCCAATTTTCATAATTTTCATTGCCCTGGGTTTTCAACAACTGTCTGATATCATCAGATCAAAGAAAATCATATTCATAATTTCCCTATTAGTTATTACTGGACCATTGATTCAATCAGTGCAATTACTTTTGAAACCTAAACAATTCTATTTACATAAAAAATCTTTCCAAAGAGAAGCTTTAAGCTATGTTAACGATCACTTTAAACCGGGAGACATGGTTTATGTATATTGGAACGATTTACCAGGATACAAGCTGTATAAGGAAATGTACCATTACAAGTTTAAGGCTATTGAAGGGAATGATGTTAGACTAAAATCCACTAACTTTAATAGTTATTTTAATCAGTTAAAATCAGATTTTGATCAATTAAAACCTGCTAAAAGAGTTTGGGTAATTTATAATAATCAATTTTTGACCGACATTGGCGACAAAGTTGATTATCCTTCATGGTATTATAAATCAAAAGAGACTCCCCCTATGCACTTGATCAAAGAATTCAAAAAACATGGTAAAGCAGAAAGTAAGTATGAAAGTAATGACTTAGGCATTTACTTATTTGAATGGAATACACAGACGGGGTCGACAATGTAATTTATTATTTCTAGCTTTATACTTAAATACCTCAATACCTCCAAATATGCGCATTGCCCACCTCATCATGGTTCATAAAAACCCTAATCAATTAATTAGGTTAATTAAAAGACTTCAACATCCAAATGCTGACATTTATATACATGTTGATACTAAATCTGATATTGAAGATTTTAAGAATGTCTTAACTTTAAACCAGGCTTCATTCATTAACAACAGGGTCAATTGTAATTGGGGTGGAAATAGCTTACTGATTGGTATTACTACAGCGTTAAACGAAGTACTTTCTTATAATAAAGGTTATGGATTTATAAATTTAATTAGCGCACAGGATTACCCATTGAGATCATCTGAAGAACTTTATCAATATTTTAAGAAAAACATTGGTAATAACTTTATTTCCTATGAGCCAGCTGATTCTATATGGTGGAAAAAGGCAAGGGGACGTTATGAAAAGTATCATTTCACTGACCTTAACTTCCCGGGAAAATACTTTATTGAAAGAATAGCAAACAAATTCTTGCCAACTAGAAAATTCCCAATGCCGGTTGAGCTATATGGTGGTTGCAAATCAACATGGTGGACAATAACTGAAGAGTGTGCTAAACATATTACTGAGCAACTACGTCATAACCATAAACTACAGAATTTCATAAAATATTGTTGGGGCACGGATGAATTTGTATTAACTACATTAATTATGAATTCACCCTTTGCCAATAAAACCAATGAAGATAATATGCGCTATATTGATTGGTCCGAGAAGAATGCACATCCCAAGCTGCTTGACAACAACGACTTTGATGCCATCAAAAACTCTGAGATGTTATTTGCCAGAAAGTTTGAAATGGATGAACCGGTTCTCGATAGAATAGATAAGGAACTATTAAACTATGGGTTAAATCCTCAACCCGATACGTTTATCCAAAAATCTGATTCTTAAATTTTACAATTAGTTACTCATACGACCTAATTATTGTGGAAAAAAATACCCACCCATCAACAATCATTTAAATATTTCAAAATAAAACCATGCCAGATTTATTTGAACATCTTGACAGAATATCTGTCACCCTACGCCGACAGTCAAAAATCGGCCTATTTTAATCATCAGAGCATAATTGTAATATTATTGTCATATAAAAAACAATTTGTAAAAAATATAATACATAAGAAATTGAGAAAATCATTCCTCAGTTGCTATAATCGTACATTTCACATTTATTTCCATCAAAGCAAACTTAATATGCTCATATACTAACAATTGTGATTGTATTATTTTTGACGCATCTTCGTTTTAAAGGGAGAATAATTAAAAAGAAAATTACATTTATGGAAAAAAGAATCTCGATGCATTTAATCCTCTGTTTATTATTATCGTTTAGCATAGCTTGTAAAAAAAGCACGCCGTTAATAGATGAGGATAACAAAGAAATTCCCGCTCAACCCGCTCCACCCATTGACACACCCACCCCTCCTGTTACAACTCAACCAGACGCAGACGCTACTGTATATAAGTTTGGTAGAGGAACCGGTAATCTAGTTATAGATGGCAGTACATTTAATGTAGCCAACAAAGCAATCGTAAAAATTGAGGCTGGTACTTATACCGCAATCACCATAACCAACTTCAAAGGGACTGAAGCCAATCCAGTATATGTTAAAAATGATGGTCAGGTAAATATAACTCAAGGCATGTTTACTGATAATCTTGTTAATGTAGTTATAGCTGGCGACAATAACCCTGAAATCACCTACGGTTTTAACTTCAGTAATATCTCTTATCGTGCCATCCAATTAAATGGAAAAATGAATGGAGTTACCCTGAAAAACATGAGTTTTAAAAACGTAGATGACTACGTAATCAGCAGTAAGGAAAACAGTGAAAGGCCTTATACTGGAACTGCAGATTCAAGGGTAGAAAGATTCAAAATTCTGAATTGTGTATTTGATGATGCTGGACAGATTTCATTAGGAGGAGATCTATCTAAAGAATCAGGAAAAGACAGCGGCTTTTTTAAAGATGTTGAAATTGCCTATAACGAATTTAAGAATACAAACGTTGGGTCTGTGTGTTCATTTACAAATGTTCAGGACTATAACATTCATCACAATACTGTTAACAATATAAATCCAACCAATAACATGCATAATGGCGTTTTTTTCATGCAAGGAAATGGTATTTTCCATGACAACAAGTTAACAAATTATCAAGGAAATGCTATACGTATGTGGTTATATTCAAGAGGTAACTCTCCGGCAACAAATGAAATTTACAATAACATTTGCTACAATACCAGAAAGTATGGTGCTTTCGAATTACAGGCATTTGACCGTAATATGATATCAGGAAAATCTACCTACGCAAATGCTAAAGTATACAATAATACTGCGGGACAAATGAATGTGAATAAAGATTGGGAAGGACAGATGTTGGACCTATATAATACATACGGCACACTTGAGTATTATAACAATTTAGGTTTTGACTTATATTCTAGCAATAAAGACAAACCGATCTCTAATATGATTAACAACATGAGCGATACTAAAATCATTGTTGAAAGCAACAACAAATATGTTAGTCGTGATAATGCAGTCAATAACTTAACTGATTTCACTTCAAAAATCGGCGGGATTGGTGCTGCTATCAGATAAATAAACATCTTAATAAATGAGTGAAGAGTCCCTTGCTTTAATTAGCAAAGGACTCTTATTATTTATAGAAAAAAAATGGAGTTTTCTTTGTAAATTGCCTGCTTACAAATGGATTTATACCTATTTCTAATAACAAATAAAATTAATGAAAATCAGTATCTTAACCCCATCATATAATTCTGGAGCTTATATTGAACGCGCAATCAACAGTGTAATCAATCAACAATATAAAAACTATGAACACATTGTTGTTGATGGGGGGTCAAAAGATAATACACTTGACATTTTACAGAAGTTTCCACATATCAAAAGCATTTCGGAACCTGACAAAGGTCAATCTGATGCCATGAATAAGGCTTACAAAATGAGTACTGGTGAAATTATTGTATACCTAAATGCAGATGATGAATTTGAACCTAATGCTTTTGAAAAAATAATCGAGGCTTTTAAAGCTGATGACACTGTAGATATGGTTGTTGGAAACCTAATCTTTTTAAGTGAAACAGAAAGGCTGATCAGAAATCCATCTGCAAGATACCTGGACATTATGCTTTATTGGAAAAATCTATTCCCGAACAACCCGGTAAGTTATTTTTACAAGCGGAAAGTACAGGATCAGGTTGGTGAATTTCCTATAGACAACCACTACTCTATGGATATGTGGTTTTTGTTAAAAGCCTACAGGAAATTTAAAGTTATTAAAATTGATGAGATTTTAGGAACATTCCATTCTGATGGAACCAATAAAACTGCCGTTATTGAAACCGGAGAAATGTTACATCAAACCGTAAAATCTCACTTAAAAGAAGATAATATTTTTATGATATTTTACTTTTATCTCAAACTGTATCTAGCGAAGTAAAACTACCATAAAACCCCCAGATTACTGTAAAAAACCCAATATCTTCTTTTTGATCTTATTAGAAAACTTTCTTAACATTCTATATTTATCACTTATAGGCTTAAATCCTGCCCATTTAGTTTGATTCAGATAGTAATAAAAATCCTCCCTAAATTTCTCCTGTGATCGGTAAGATTTAAAAGTAGGTTTAATATCTAAAAAATGTATAATAAAAGGGTCTTGATGCTCAAATGTAGCAAACCAGTTCCATCTAGGATCTAACTCCAACCATTGATTGGCAAAAACCACGTTAAGTCCATATTGATCAACCAGGACTACATGTTCAGCATAGGTTCTTAATGCATCAATAACTTGCTTAGAAATATCCTGTTCAATCCATTTCACTACATCAATAAGCATTATTCCAGCATTAAAATACTTGGTACTCGGTAATAAACCAAGGTCCTTATAATTTGGAATCCCTCCCCAGGCACAATCAACTGTTTTCCCTACATCTATCACTGCTCCTATTGTACGTCCCTGTAAATCTGCATTCCACAATAGAGATATATCTTTCATTACAATAGTATCTACATCCAGATAAATGAATCTTTCCACATCTTTAGGTAACGCATAAGGTGCAAACAATCTTAAATAAGTGGTTAATGGAAATGCAGAATTATCAACAGGGATACTCATGCCGCTAGGGATGATCGATTTTTTATCGAACCAATATATTGATATTGTATTTGTATTGATTGAGTTTTCAATTTTACTTTTGTTCGTACCTGATATACCGTCATCAATAATGTAGAAATCGATATGCTCCTCACTAA
This sequence comes from Pedobacter hiemivivus, assembly GCA_040393085.1. Lineage (GTDB taxonomy): Bacteria > Bacteroidota > Bacteroidia > Sphingobacteriales > Sphingobacteriaceae > Pedobacter > Pedobacter hiemivivus_A. The sequence goes on from JBEBUV010000003.1 coordinate 24,380, forward strand.
TATGATTAAGCTCAATAGATTTCAACAACGCTGCAATTAAAATTGCATAATGATTATCACTTGCTACAACAATTGATATATTGTTTTTTTTCATAATTGTCCTAAAATTAATAGAATAAATTAAAGATAAAGCGAAAAGCCGGTTATATATTTTGCTGTTTATTTAATTTCATTTCCCTTGATACTTTCGAACCATTTTTTTGCTAATTCATCTAATCCTTTTTCTGTAAAATGAACAGCATCAGCTCTATAGTAGGCTAAATTCAGTGAATCAGTATTTGGTCCCTGTTTAACATTTCTCACCTCCTTTATAATTTCATGCTGTGCTGTAGTAATATCAAAATCGATACCATTTATGTTATTATTATTGTACGGAAAATAACTGGTTATAGATGTGTAGAATGGAGCATCAAACTTCCTGTCTCTAATGATCTTGATTACCTCTTTTAAGCGATCCTTATATTCAGCTGTTGTGGTATTGTCTACATTATCAGTTTCCCCTTGATCCCAAAAAACATGTGTTAATTTAATATTGTCCTTTTGCAAATAATCTAGTGTACTGATCAGTTTATCTTTGCAATAACCCTCTGACCAGCATTTTATAGATGTCCCTCCAATTGCACAAGGAACAATAATTACTTTATCATAAAGCCCACTATCGATCAGCATATCAGCTACCCTTGTCCAAACACTACTTCCTCCACCATCTGGCCCCAATAAAGGCTCTTCTGCTTTGTATAGTTTTCCCTTATAATAGTTATAAACTTCATTTCTGCAAGCATAAGTGCCATTTCCATAATTAGCAGCATTAGACTGTCCAAATGCAAGACAAACCATCACCTTTGGCGCATTTATAATTCTGTCCTTATCTGGAATTGCAGTTCTAAAATGCAGGTGATCTCTGATAAATTGTGCATTAATCAAATATTCCCTATTTCTATTAGCTAATATCCCGAGTAAAACACCTAAAACTAATAACGAGCAATATTTGATAAACTTCATGATGACACCTATTTAAACTTTTGAAAAAGTTGCTTTAGTAAACTGTTTTAAAAACAAAATAACCTCTTTATAACCAACCACATAAATATCAACAATACTTATCTTCTTAAACCTATTAAGTGGGTAGTAAGTCATAGCGACTGCAACTATTCCTGGAAAAAAGGAAGCGATAGCTATAGAATATATCGATTTATATAAACTCATCCCAATAAATACAGCGATTACAAACACCCCTACCATCACAAATATTTTATAGAAATTGATCTTCGGTAAATGAATAACATCAACAGCTAATGCAAAAAATCGGTCAATAGGTGAAATTAGCGACATCAACATGAACATCCGGAAAAGATTAGGAGCTTCCGTATGTACATAAGCTTCGCCCCCTAATAGCTGAATGATAGGTTCGGCAAAAAACAATGAAATAATAATAAATGGAATCATTGCTATCGTTAGCATTCCTATTAGTTTTTTTAAAGAGTAGATCATTTCATCTTTTTTCCCATTGTTATAATGAGTAGACATGATCGGCATTCCCGTTGCAGCAAAACTTAGCAATGGAATTTCGATAATCTGAAGCAGCTTACTAGCTAAGTTATACATTGCCAGTGCAGCAGGTCCAATTAAAAAGTTGATTATAAATGTACTTGTAAGCCCAAAAAGACTAAGGTTAATATTAGTTCCCATTGCATATTTTCCGAAATGAAACAACTCCATAATGGTTGCCCTATTTGCGTATTTTAACATCCCTATTTTGGTCCATCCAAATATTAACACACATATACTAGAAAGCAAATTAGACCCTGCATAGGTAATTAAGACAGATGTAAGTGTCACTTTACCCATTAGCGTCAAAACAAAAATTGCGACTAAAAAAGAACCCTGACTTAAGACCCTTAAAATCAATAACCTATCAAACCTCAAATAAGATTGCACAACACAATTAGCCATAAATGAAGGCAAAGAAACAATCGGTATCACTGCAAAAAATTTCAAGGACAGTACTAAGCCCTCATCCTTAAAGAAACCAGCAGCAAAATAAGCGGGAATATTAATTACCACAGCCACTGCCGCGACAGCTAAACCTAAGAACCAGGCTGAACCCGCAATCTGCGCTCCCCTTTTACCTTTAGTGCCAGAATAAAATTTAATAAAAGTAATGGTTAGGAATCCTCCTCTCAAAGTATCCATAATTCCATTTACCGTTAAGATAAATATATAAACCCCTATTGCTTCAATTGATAATGACCTATATAGAATAGCAAGACTAAGCATACCTATTACGGCCATTAAACCATTTCCAAATAAGGATTGAAAATGGACATTCTTATATACAGATGTTAATTTTTTTAAGATAAGTTGCATTTATTTATTTTATAAATTACCTGATTTCAGTTCATTGTAGGCATAGTCACAAGCTCTCGCTGTAAGTGCCATATAAGTTAAAGATGGATTTTGACAGGCAGAAGAAGTCATACAGCTCCCATCTGTAATAAAAACATTTTTAACGGCATGTAACTGATTAAAACCATTCAATACTGATGTTTTCGGATCATTCCCCATACGCGCGGTGCCCATTTCATGAACCGTAGTCCCTCCTGGTTTATGGTAATTAAATGAAACCACATCACTAAACCCTGCGTCTTTAAGCATTTTTGCAGCTGTTTCTTTAATATGATCCATCATTCTTTTTTCATTTTCACCAAATGCAAAGCTTATTTTAACAAGTGGCAAGCCCCACTGGTCTACTTCCTTATCAGATAAGGAGACTTTATTTTGATAATAAGGCAGACATTCTCCCCATCCGGCCATCCAGACTGTCCATGATCCCGGTTTGGTTAACTGGGCTTTAAAATCCTTTCCAAAACCACTGGTATACTGTAATTCCTCCCATTCCTTTCGCTCTCCATCACCTTGAATATTATATCCTCTTATAAAATTTAGTTGTTCTTTATCTGTTAAATTTTGATATCGGGGTATTAAAAATCCACAAGGTCTTCTCCCTTTATAGTATTTATCCTTAAATCCATCATAAACCCCATATGCACCTGCAGAAGAATGGTGGTCCATTAAGTTATGACCTAATTGTCCACTATCATTCCCCAGTCCATTAGGAAATCTTTCTGATTTCGAATTTAACAATAAAGCAGAGGTAGCTATTGTAGAGGCATTAACAAATATAATCTTAGCATAAAATTCAAATTTCTCTTTTGTATTGGCATCAATTACCCTAACACCAGTTGCTTTCTGCGTTTTATCATCATAAATGACTTCAGTAACAACAGAAAAAGGTCTTAGCACAAGGTTACCTGTAGCCATGGCAAAAGGAATAGTGGCACTATTGCTACTAAAATAACCACCAAAAGGACATCCTCTGTCACATAGGTTACGATTTTGACATGGTCCCCGTCCCCCCCAACCTTTCGTTAAGTTAGCAACACGAGCTATAGTTAAAACTCGATTTTCATTACTTTTCCTTATAGAGTCCCCTAAATGCTGTTCTATACAGTTTAATTCCATTGCTGGTAAAAACTCACCATCAGGTAATTGCGATAAGTTCTCCTTTTTACCACTTACACCAATAAAAGTCTCTACATAATCATACCATGGTGCGATATCCTTATAACGAATTGGCCAATCAACCCCTACTCCATCTTTTTTATTTGCTTCAAAATCCAGATCACTCAAGCGATAACATTGTCTTCCCCAGGTTAACGACCTTCCTCCCACCTGATACCCTCTGATCCAATAAAAAGGCTTCTCCTGAATATAAGGATGCTCCTTATCGCTCACATAGAAGTGCTTTGTACTAGGATTATAAGCTTTAGCTTGTATAGGATCTGTTTCCAGCTCCTGTACAGTATCATTAAAACCATTCTTAAAATCCCATGGATTTAGGTTTGCAGTTGTATAGTCTTTAATGTGTTCAACATTCCTACCTCTCTCCAATAATAAAGTCTTGAGCCCTTTTTTACACAACTCCATAGCTGCCCATCCACCACTAATCCCAGAACCAACTACGATTGCATCGTATGTATTATCGTTTTTTATATGATCAGAAGTATACATAATCTCATTTAGTTGCCCAGGATTTTTGATTTGAATGTAATGGAATACAGGATTCATAATTGCCTGGTATATAATCATAAGCTAATCCTTGAGTAGCACCGATTTCAGAATTACAATACCCTTCAACTGTTAATCTTTTAAGCTTTGTAAAAAAAGGTTCACCAAACACCTTCTTATTAATTTTGTTAATTATTTGATAGGAGTAATTGCTTTTTGCCTCGAAATGTTCAAGTATCTGATATTGTTCATTTAAAGCGCAATTCAAATAGCTTTTATCAAACTTATTAACGGCATATTCTTCTAAACTTTTCAAACCATTTAAAAAGATATTCTGATCTACAAGATCAGTACAATTTAGAATAACGTTAATGATATAATCTTCTGCTTTCGCTGCTTTCGCTCCCGGTGTATCAGTTAGAGGAATAATTGTTTCAGCCAACTCTGCAATCAATGTTTTATAAGATATAATTGATTTGGGATCAACATAACGATGATAGTTAAACCATTTAAAAGTAGAAAAGGAAGAAACACCTAATACTCCAACGGCTAGAATACCTTTCAATGTAGTTCTTCTGTTCATTACCTGATCATTTTTATTATTCAACTCTTTTTTAACCTATATTTAAAACGCGTTTAACACGCTTAACTGTAGCTTTTAACAAGCCACCATCCATCTGAATTCTTCTATCAGTAGTCCAAACCAATGCTTTAATATGATTCACATAAAACAGTTTCCCAAATCCTTTTTGTCTTAACTTCACTGCCAGCCAACCATCTTCATTGGCACTATCAGGTTTATTAAATCCATCAACCTGTAAACCCTGTGCTTTTCTAAATGCTGAGTTAAAACCATAAACGTTTACTGCTTCATCTTTCACCTGTTTATTATACCAACGTGATAAGCCTGATATATGTTCATAAAAGAAGTAAGTTAATCTACCCGTTGAGCCTACCGGGATTAAAGAAAACCTACCATAAGTAATGGCTACATTTTCGTCATCAATCAATGGTTTTGTCATCAATTCAATCCAGTCTTCCGGATATATCGTATCCGCATCAGCATTTACAATATATTTTCCTGAAGCGGCATCCATACCTGAGTTTCTTGCAAATACAATCCCCTGTCTATTCTCGTCAATTACCTTTACCCCACAAGCCCTTGCTAATCCACCAGTGTCGTCACTAGAATTATTATTCACAACAATAATTTCTACACTTCTACTTGTTTTATTCTGGCATAAAGATGTTAATGTTGGCACAATACATTCTGTTTCATTATAGGCCGGCATCACCACACTTATTTCCGGTTCTCCTTTGTATAAATCTTTATAACTTTCGGCAGCAAGCTGACACATTTCCACTTTCGTTAAATTACTCTCTGTATACTTTTTTACTGCTTTGGGGATTTGAATGGGTCTCATGACATTAAAATTTCTTTTTTTCTTCTTCTGTATAATGTTCAGTTGCAATCGATATCTTATTAGCAACACGAACTTTCATCAAAGCTAATACCTGAAAATAAATAAAATTAGGAATAGCGATCAGTGACTTATAGATCCTCTTATCTGCTTTAAAATAAGCCAATGATTTAATAAAGATTAGTATAAAACAAAGTCCCAATATAGCGAACAAAATAGCTAGTTCAGGCATATAAAACACATTCAGAACAAAACAAGCAACAGATAAAAACAACAGTATAAATAGCGGAGGCCTACATAACATAATTCCATAAAGAAATTGGTTCCAGTTGAATTTCACCAGCCCACTTCCTAGCATTTTCAATCCAAGTTTGAAAAATTTAAACCAGGTATTGATCCATCTCGCTCTTTGCTTTACCAATTGATCTGATTTTGATGTCTTTTCGTCATACACAATTGCATTAGCGGCAAAAGCAATCTTAAGATTTCTAATCACAATCTCAAACTGCAGTATCTTATCAAAACCAGCACCATTGCTGTCCAGATCTTTCAAACACTCTATATAAAGTTGGGTATTAAAAGCCATTCCTGAACCAGATAAAGAAGCCGAAGATCCTGCTTCGGTTAATAATAACTTATCTACATAACGATAATAAATATCATTTGCAGCATCTAAACAGGCATAATTAGTGTTTAAGTTTTTAGCTTCACGAATCCCTTGAACGGCTTTATAACCTTTATCAAACACTTTATTTAACTCCAATAAATAATCAGGTTCGACTAGGTTATCACTGTCTATGATGGTTAAACGTTCATGCTTACGTTTAAAATTGAGAATTGCATGAAAGTGCGATTTAACATTGCTGGCCAATACGGTTTCAGGACGAAGCACAATAACCTTTTCATCATCAAACCTTAAATCAGAAACATCACAGTTATCTGCTACAATATAGACAAGGTAATTGCTGTAATTAAGCTTTAGAATTGAATTAATTACATCAGGAATTAAATCGGTTTGCTGATAAGCTGTTACAATAATAGCATAATCTGTTTCAGATGGTACAATAGCTTTCCTATCCGACGAACGACGGGGTACCAGCCATCTGATCAACCATAAAAAAACAGGAAAAACTAAATGGATCAGGATGTAAACCTGGAGTATATAAAACAATAATAATAATATCGTTATCATCATGCTTTCAATAACGTATTAATTTCATCCCTCATTTGCTGAACACTGTTCTCCCAGGTATGACCAAATGCAAAATTCTTTCTTTCTAATTTACGCATATTATTATCCTCATGAAATGCTAAAGCAATTAATTTTATATAATCCTCTTTATGATCAGCCAGATAAACAAAATCCTTAAAAAACTCCATAGTTTCTGTACGTGTAGCCACCGTAGGCTTACCCAAAGCCAGATATTCGTCTATTTTTCTAGGATAATTACCTCTGGTAATTGCGTTAACAACCTGCGGATTAATACAGATATCGAAAGCATTGATATAAGCTGGAAGTTCAGACACCTCTTTTTGACCGAGGAAATGTACATTCTTTAATTCATGGAGTTTACTGGCTCTGAAATCGTCATCTTCCGGTCCTACTAAAACAATCTGATAATCCGAATATTGTAACGCAATATGCAAGATGATTTCAATATCCAGTCGTGCAGCGCTAACGGCTCCTACATATCCAATGAGGGGGCCATTCAATGTACTTACATCATCAGGCTTGATATTACTAACATTTTTAAAAGACTCGATATCACAACCCTGACCAACATTAAACGATCTTTGATTATATTTTCTACAATAGTTTGCAAGATATGCTGAGTTTGCAAAACATAGATTACTCTTGGCTATCAATTCAGGTTCCAATATTTCGCCATGTTTTTTCCAGTAATCTACTCCAATCATATAATCTCTGGAATAATAGATACTTAAAAGAGGCTTAAGGTAATCTGCCAGATAAAACGCCTTAAACATCTCATTATCATTAAAAAGAACTATATTTTTAAAATTTAATTCCTCAAGAGCCTTGTTGATAGAGGCGGATAATTTCTTATTGTTTCTTTTATTTAAAAAACGGAATACCTTTAAAGAATTAATCCAGTTAATAGATTCTACAATACAATCCGGATAATAATTCCATAGGTTCTCTTGTATTTTGATTAAGCCATTTTCCTGACCCTTAATTACATTTATCCGCTTTTGAATTTTAGGGTCCTTATTATTTTTCAGTAATGTTATCCTGTCCAACGGAGAATTGATATATAAAACTCTATTTGTTTTACTCCATTCCAAGGCAATGTTTTTACAATTACTTCCTATTTCGGTATCCCAGGGTTGTTGACCGATAATTATAATATCCTGATTTAATAGATTTCCGCTCATAATAATTATTTCAGGCTTATCGTTGAGAACATTTTGCCTACCTTTTGATGATTAATATTTCTTTAGATAAAAACAGTAATTAAACTTAGCAATCCTATATAAATATAAGGCCTGCTTAATAAAAAAGTTGTCGCTATATCTCCAGAACTTACGTTCCATTGTACTAGGTTCAATACTCGTGTTTACCTGATCAAATACTGTTTTATGCGCATCAAATAGTAAACCACGCCCTTTATTTTGCAAAAATGAAATCATCATATCATACTCTGTCTTTTCCGGATTCTTCATTTCACTATAACGTCCAAATTTATTTAGAAAGTTACTTCTACGTATGTGAGGATGATCGCTATACATAGTTGCTTTATTAACATCCCCAGACCAGGGATCAAATATCATTTCAGAAAACCCGTATTGATAAGGCTTTGTCTTAGGGAATTTCTGATAAGCATAAAATCTAACAATATCCAGATCTTTATCCTCTTCTAAAAACTCCACAGCATGTTTAAAATTCTCGTCAAAAGGTTCCAACGGAATAAAATCTTCCTGAACATACAAAGTATAATCAGTTTTAACTGCGTCTTGTCCTTTATTAATATTGTTACCAAGGCCCTTATTTTTCTCAGTAGTTACTACAGTAATACCGTATTTATCTTTAAGTGATTCAATATAATCCAGATGTTCTTTTTGGCTCCCATCATCCGATACCACTATTTCATGAAATGAGCTATTGGTATGACTAAAATGATCTAACAACCTTTCTAAAGACTTACTCCTATTATAATGTGTAATTAACAACGTTACATTGTCAAAATGATTCACCTTTTTATCCATGTCAAGTATTAAATTTAATTCATGTATTTTGAAAACCAGATAACCTGTTTAGACCCGCTTCCAGGTGTTATCTTCAAAATCATACCTTTTTATAATTTTAGCCGGGTTCCCCACAGCTATACAAAACTCAGGAACATCTTTTGTAACCACGCTCCCAGCCCCTATTACACTATGTTTACCTATAGTAACACCAGCGGTAATCACACTATTAGCTCCTATCCAAACCTCATCACAAATAGTGATTTGCTGTACACTTACAGCTTGTAAAGCAGGGGCTATATTTACATCTTCATAACCATGATTTAATCCGGATATCACTATGTTTTGAGCAAGCATCACCTGACTGCCAATTGCTACCGGGCCTATTATTACATTCCCTAAACCAACAATTGTATCATTACCAATAATTACCGCACCTACACCATTATTAATAGTTGCAAAATCCTCTATAATAGATTTTGAACCAAGTTCGAATGGATTAAAAGGAAATACATCCATACGTGTTTTACTTCGCACAATTGAATGCTTACCCCGTTTATGTTTAAAAGGATTTAAAAATAATCTAACCCATAATCTAGGTCTATGATCATTCGCAGGAATTAACATCGAAAGCGCTACTTTCTTTAGCGCAGGATTAGATTTTATTTTTGAAATAATCGACATAATATTTTTGACAAAGGTAATTTCCCTTAATCATCTGTTTTTCTTAATCCACTAATAATGCCAATAATAAGGCAGATGATAGCAGGTAATGTAAATATTTCGAATGGCATAATCTATTAGCTTAGTAATGTACTTTTCTCCATTTTTTCTAATTTCGGACTAATCAAAATAAACACCCATGAAAGGTAAATCACAATTGATGTGGGCATATTATTAATCACTTCGTTACCATAACTGCAAATTAATACCCCGGCATAACCTGCAGTCAATGCAATAATCTTTGTTTTTAATCCAGGATCCTCCAATCTCCACGCAATACCACAACATTTACCTAAAATAAACAACATGATACATATCCAAATCGTTAACCCTACCACTCCATACATGGCCCACAGCTTTACAAAATAACTATCAGGTTGTATGGTAGACAGATATTTATCCTGATTATAAATCGTCCCATTATACCCAATTACACCAAGCCCACCTCCAAAGGGCCGGCTTTCCATATACACTTTCATTTTCTCCTGTGTAATAAACCTTACATTTAAGGAGGGGTCTTCCGGATTTAAAGCAGTTCTTAACCTATAAATTTGATAATTGCCATCACCTATATGTGTAAATTTCAAAACCATTAAACAACACACAGCAACAAAACCGCCTATTAATACAACTTTAAAATTTCTACTGAGGAATATGGCTAGAAATACGCCAGGGATAATAGCAAACAGTGCACCCCTGGTTCCTGATATCAACATCCCGTAAAAATTTAATCCAGCACATATAAACAAGACTATTTTCTTCCACTTAGTCATTGGACCCAATGCCAATATCAAAGCGATTAATGCGATATGAGCCTGAGACGCACCGAACTGACCTGCTCCAGTGTAGAAAGAAAACACCCTTAGCCTTCCCCATAACAAGTGAGTACTTGCATTTGCAGTAACAAAGGCCTGTTCTCCGGAAGTTAAGCCAATATAAAGTTGCTTAATCCCATTCAATGATGCCAATGTTGAACAGGCAATTACCACAATCAAAAATATATCCAGCGACCTATTGGTGTTGAAAATCAACAAACCTAATGTCAGCAGCATAAATGGATAAAACGCAGTAGTTCTGATTTCAGCAACCCAGGCCATAACATTTGAACCAGGATTGAATACCTCCAGAATACTAACAAATAACCATAGTAATAATAAATAAAAGAAGCTATTATTTAGGGCTTTCCAGTCTTCATTATTTGATTTGATAAGGCAACCAATCATTGTAATAAAAATCACAGCTTCAATAGCTACCCCATAGGGGAACCCGCCTATCTCTCTACCAAGAATTACAAAGGTGAAACAATAAAAAATAAGAAAATAAAGAATAGAAGCTCTCATACCTATGCTTTACTCACAGTATTAAATTTAGCCTGCTTAATTTGCATTTTATTCAATACCCAGCCTAAAAATCCTGGTAGATTTTTAATGTACTCAGTAAACTCTTTATCTGAATCATTCATGGTAGCTCCATATTCGAAAATTGCGATGTTCTTTTCAGTGAATAACAACCATTCTTTGGCGATATTAATATCATGTAAACTATTTACATCTACAATAATCATATCAAACTCATCTCTAAGCACTTCAAAACCTGCTTTCAAACTCTTAACACTCTGTATCTCCAACAATGAAGTTCTCGCAGTACTCTTATTCATAATGGTAATGAGATCCTCAGTATGGAACTCCTTTTTCATTAAAAACGTTTGAAAGTTCTGTCTGGTTGTTAACGCCTTTTCACTCTCAGATTTCACATAAGGAGCTTCGTCTGCAATCAATAATATTTTCTTACCTGTCATAGCAAAGGCGTAAGCCAGACTATGTGCAATAAATGTTTTCCCCTCATTACCATTCAGACTGGTAACACCAAGAATTTTGCTATTATCAATATCCATCTTCGAACTGATTTCGAATCGTATTGCCCTTAACATTTCACGATACATCTCGTAATTTGGATTCCCTGACTTATCATTCCAGATTTCCCTTACACTTCTCTCATTACCTTCAATTTTATTTAAAACCCCAATGGCATTAGAATTTGTAGCATGAGCAAGTTGAGATGAGCTTTTAATGGTTCGATCAAGCATAAATACCACAAATATATATCCGAGACATAAAAAAAAGCTTCCAAAACCAGAACCTGCGAGATAAAGAATTTTTTTGGATGGTTCCGGATTTCCGGGTAAACCTATTTGTTCAATATTTAAACGAAGTCCCATATTTTTCTCCGTTCTAGTTTGATTATAACGATCCAATGCTGCCATATAATCTTTAGTAGCTAAATCTGCATCACGTTCATAATTGTGTATATCTGCATCATAAGGAACCATACTGGCATATTTTCCTCTTAGTGTCCTCAACTCAGCATCCATTGATTTAACTACACTTTTAGATTGTTGCACACCAACTTCAAGGTTAATCTTTTGTTGAACCAACCCCTGCTTTGATGCTCTAGGATCCATTACATTCTCATCAGCATTTTTATTACTTCTGGACTGTATCATCTGCGATAATGAATCAATTTTCTTCTGATCAGAAGACTTAAAACCTCCATCAATCCACGCAGCATTTGCAGCTTCCAGTTTCTTTTTAAGATTTATAATCTCCAAATTATCTGATCTGCTACTACCACTAATATAAGAATCACTTCCACCTAGCTTACTCTCTATGGCTGTAATGGCGGCAATATTTGATTGAATGGTCTTTAGTGCATCAGCTCTTTGCGCCTCATACTGAGTGATTTGCGCATATACTGTAGCAGACTGCTCATTAAGATTTAACACCCCTTTATTCCGTTTAAATGAAGAAAGAGCCGTGTTTTTAGCATTCATTGACGCTTCCTTGGTTTTTAGCAAGGAATCCAATAAAACAATACTATTGTTTTGATTGATATTCACATCAAAACTATAGATACTAATAAACTCAGTAGCTAAAGTATTTACAATAAACGCAGATAGATCAGGGTTTTCAGAAACAAATTCGATATTTATAAAATCACTATTATCCTGATGTGTAATTTCAAGCTTTTTCCTCAATTCCTCCTCATCATAACCCATTGATCCAATAATATCGTACAATTTATACTTCCCTTTGTTATCACTAAGGGCTAGAATAGATTTATTGGCTAGCTTTTGTTTATAACTATTGATTACTTCTGCCTTATCTTGTTGAGAAAGAGAGTCAACCTTTTCACTATACTTTCTAAAACTTGAATTTGGATTTTCTAAATCATGTAAAATCAAATTATATGAAAGAAGGTTGATAACTTTTTTCATTTTCATTTTTTCCATGATGCCATTAAATTGCTGACTTACACTGAAAAAATCCACATTTTGATCAGAAATGACCTTTTTTGAGGGGTCAAGTAATCCAGTAGAAATTTGCACATCGGATGCATATTCCTTTGGTAAATTTTGAACTAAAAAATAAGTGATACAAACCGTAACAATTGGAATGATAACCAGTAACCATTTATATCTATTTAATGTTTTCAGGAATGATTTTATGTCCATTTATTAATGATAATTAAGCCGAAATTATTTTACTTCGGCAAGTTTTTCTCCTATAATTTCCTCAAGTGCATCTTTCGCTTTAAGGTAATCGATTTCGACCTGAATTTTTGCAGATGCAGAAGAAGAAACCGCAATGCGTGATTGGTTATAAGCATCTATAGTGATTTCTCCTCTTTCAAATCTACTTCTTAAATTCTCCGCGACTCCTTTATTATCCTGAGCACTTTGTGTATTAATCTTTAATTGGCTAATTTGTCTGATATAATCATAATATCTCGTTTTAACTTCTTTTTCCAATAACAAATCGTACTCTTCAGCCTCATATTGAGCTACTTTATATTCTGCTTTGGCTCTTTTTACCTCAAATGGCTTTTGAAGAAAGTTTCCTAAATTAAAGTTTATACTAAACTGAAAACCATTTACATTATATGGATTAATCGGATCCAAAACTGCACGGTCTTCTGGTCTATAAAAATAGTTTGCATTAAATATATCAAGATAAGAAACCTGCGATATTGGTATTCCTGCTTTCATTGACTCTTTTTGTGCTGCAAACACTTTCCTTTTCGGATAGTTCTTCTTAGCCAATGAGATGTATTTCTCTATATCTGCATAGTTAATCTGAGGAATAATAGATTCCTGAGCCAGCGCATCCACACTTAAAAACATCAGAGATGCAAGCACCATATTTAATAACTTTTTCATGTCTTTTTTTATTTTTGTAGGTTAATTTAATTTACTGTATTTTTTTGAAAAAAAATGCATTTTTTGAACGCACTCTTAAACACTCTCTTTTTGTATTAATGCAGGTATGGTTTTCAAAATAATCTTCATATCTAATAAAATAGAATAATTAGCTGCATAATAATTATCCAGTTCCTTTCTTTCAGTTTCCGACATATCTGACTTTCCTCTTTTACTAATTTGCCATAAACCAGTCAAACCAGCAGGTCCTAAAAACCTGGTCGACCATTCATTAGTAGTCAGCTGCTCGGCCTCGTACAATGGTAAGGGTCTGTTACCGACCAAGGACATATCTCCAATAAACACATTAATTAGTTGCGGTAATTCATCAATGCTTGTCCTTCTTAAAAATGCTCCAAGCTTAGTAATTCTGGGATCATTTTTAAACTTCACAAATGCAGCTTTCCCATTCTTACTATTCGATTCATTGGAATACTGATTCAAGTCTGCAATAGAAGCAATCATCTGATCAGCGCCATTCTTCATTGACCTGAATTTAAAGAAATCAAAAATTTTATACCCTGCACCAACACGCTTACTCTTATAAATTACAGCCCCTTTAGATTCAAGTCTAATTAAAATAGCAACCACAACAAACAAAGGCATTAAACAAAATAATGCACACCCTGAAGCTACCACATCAAAAATTCTTTTCGTTAATGGTGTCTGATATTCTACATCCATCTGCTTAGAGAGTTCAAGCAGCTTAGGTTTTATTAATTTGAATTTTATTAAAAAATTAAGGCGTTCATAAAAATCTTCAATAGGAAAGGGATACGTATAATAATCATTAACCTGCAATTTCAGCGCTTTCTTTCTCCACTCCTTATCTTCTTTAATTCCCAACAATACTATGATCAAACCATGAAGCAAAGGATTATTTTTAATATAACTTATCTGTTCAAAACAATCCTTATTATCATCCACTTCTATCAAAATGATATCAGGTAAAGTTAATAGGGACCTATTATCAAGATACTTCTTAAATTCCTCAGCATTATCCAGGTGCTCAATATTAAAGTTATTACCATAATCTTCAAAAACTGAACTTTTCAGCAATTTGCCGAAATACACAATTTTTGCATTTATTTCAGGGCGATTAATAGTAGTTGTTATCATTATGCAAGAAGTTCTATGATATGAGATTTCAAAACAGTAGGGTTAAATGGTTTCTCAATAAAACGCTCTATTTTAAACGGCATCTCTTTCACTTTTTCTTCCAGATCCTCTGCACCAGATAACAATATAACAGGCGTATTTCTGTAAAAACCGCTTATTTTAAGATTCCTGATCATAGAACTACCATCAAAATAAGGCATCATCAGATCGGAGATGATCAAATCAGGATCATTTCCATCTTCCAGCCACGCGATAGCTTCAATACCACTAGTCTTAATAATCAATGTATATTCAGCGGATAAAATAAAATTCAACAACTTAAGTATACTTGGCTCGTCATCAACAATTAATATTTCTTTTTTTCTACCTTCCTTACTCTCCATGGTGTTAAGCGTTTATATAGTGTATCAGGTAGATAAACTCAAACTTAAACAAATATTTTCAACTACTTGTTTATTAAAAGAATTTTTATTCTCCTGATTCTCAATCATAATTTATCATTACTATCTTTCCATTCTTACTGAACAGATTAAAAAAATATTGCTACGATCTATACATTAATCGTCCTTACAAATACATAAATGCATTGTCTACAAATCAAAAATCACAAATTACTTAGCATTAATCCTGAAAGATCCTTCCCTTACTTCTCCCTGTACACAGGAATTGAGTTCATTAGAAATTACCCGGCCATAGGAATCAATAACCATAAGCCTGATCCCCTGATCTTCTAGTGACTTAACTTGAGTTTTCAATTCAAAATCTGTCACATAAAAAAAAGGAATATCCTCGCTCCCATCCTTTACAGACATATAGAAATCTTTATTTTGAACAGAATAATTGATCTGGCAATCGTTGCATTCGATACGTAAAATCCCTTTATTATTAAGGACAACGTTCGACAGATCATTCGTTAATGATTCCTTTTTGCAACTGCAAAAGGACAAAATGAGAAGAATCAATAGGGTATAGATTTTCATTTTTATTACTTTTTCATCGAACTAATTGAAAAAATCAGGCCATTAGCCCTCTTTTCCTGCTTTATATTCAACAATCTTATTAAACCGCTGTAAAAGAACACTATTAGGCCTTAAAACAACAATTCTCAAAACCATTTGCCTAACCGAAAATAAAGAAGTAATAAACATAGTTTTCTAAAAATTCCCCGATACGGGGATTTTTGTCAACACTCACCCATTTAATAGGTGTTTAAACAGCTATGTTTTGCTAGGTAATCTAGCAATAAAACTATAAAAACTTCTTTCAAACTATGTATAGGCCATTATTGTTTTTTTATAGCATTTACTTATGCACCTAATATTTAAATAACTATTTTTACCCTGTTATTGAGTAGATACTCCTGACTACCATTTTCTTATGAAATATACGCCGCTTCCCGAAAATGAAAAAGAACGATTAAAAGTATTAAGTAGCTCTAAGGCATTTGATACTATATATGAAGCCCAATTTGAACGCATTACCGAACTCGCCTCAGCAAGCTGTGATACAAACATTGCATTTATCACTTTAATTGATCAGGATAAAAAGTGGTACAGGTCTAATAAACTCTTTACCGCTGAAGAAATAGCCATAGAAAACGATTTTTATAAACAAACTGTAAGAAGCGCTCACATTTTCGAAACATTGAATCTCTCTAATGAGACGTTGAACCTGTCCGTTAATGAGCAAACTAAATCTAGCCCCGCTCAGCAATATCTCAAAGTTAAATACTATGCAGGCATACGCTTAACTGATAGCAAGGGCACTACCATCGGAACATTATCTGTATTTGACACTAAGCCCCGAAAAGAATTAAGTCCAAAGCAAAAGAAAATTATTGAACTTCTGGCTAACGAAATCACTTCTTTAGTAGAACAGATCAAAAGCAAAAATGAATTAAACCATTTATTAAGACTATACAAATTATCGAGCGATTTAATTTGCGAAATGAATATCAACGGGATTTTACAAATGGTAAATCCGGCATTCAGCAGCACATTAGGTTGGACTGAAGAAGACTTATTGCGCAAATCTTTTTACAACTTTCTTCATCCTTACGACTTACAACTTACGAGTGATGAATTTAAAAAGCTAAACACAAGTAAGAATGCGCTAAACTTCACTAACCGCTTTAAAACAAAAAAAGGTGAGTATAAAACACTCCAATGGAGTATAACTATAGAACCTGAATCTCATAAGGTACTTGCCATTGCAAGAGATATTACCAAAGAAAAGAATCTTCATCAGAAAACATTAAACAATGAAAGTAAATTAAGATCTATTCTTGAAAATAGCCCTGGCTTTATGTTTACTCATGATTTGTCTGGCAACTTCCTATTTATAAGCAACAACAGTCCGCAGTATTTCGGCTTTACTAAAACCGAAATGCAGGGCATGAAACTATACGACTTAATACCTGCAGAGCATCATTTATTAGTTGACAATTACCTAAACGAACTGAAAATTACTGGTAAAACAGATGGCTTAATGATCACAAAACATATAAAAGGTGAACGTATTGTCTGGGCTTATAGTAGTATAATTGAGAGTACATCTACAAATAAACCTTATGTACTCTGCAATTCAATAGATGTCACTGAGCGGTATAAGCTCACAAAAGAATTAAAAAAGCAAAATAAAAAGCTAGAATTGGCGAACAGTATTGCCCGACTTGGAAACTGGGATTTGGATTTATCTGCACAAAAGCTAATATGGTCAGCTATCACGAGAGAAATATTCGAAGTAGATATAGATTTTGAGCCTAATCCAGAAAATGAATTACTCTTTTATAAATCTGGTAAAAGCAGAGATAGTAGGTTCAATGCTTTAAACAATGCCGTATTAAACGGGACTAATTGGGATCTGGAATTACAATTAACTACAGGAAAGGGCAATAGTATCTGGATCAGATCAATTGGCATCCCTTATTTTGCTGATGGTAGGTGCATTCGTATAAGAGGTACTGTTCAGGATATAACCAAAATAAAAAACATGGAGGCCAATCTCATTGCTGCAAAAGAAGATGCAGAGTTGGCAAACAAAGCGAAGTCTGAATTTCTGGCAAATATGAGCCATGAAATAAGAACGCCTCTTAATGGAATTATCGGTTTTACAGATCTATTATTAAAAACTCAATTAAATGAAACTCAACAGCAATACCTATCTATAGTTACCCAGTCTGGAAATGCTTTATTAAACACCATTAATGACATTTTAGATTTCTCGAAGATTGAAGCCGGAAAACTAGAAATGAACCGTTCGAAATTTAACCTTTATGAACTGGCCGAGGAGTCTGCTGATGTCATTAAATATCAGGTACAAAGTAAAGGCTTAGAGATGTTACTCAATATCTCATCTGATTTACCGAAATACATTTGGGCAGATGAACTCCGTCTTAAACAAATCCTGATTAACTTATTAGGTAATGCCGTAAAATTTACTGACAAAGGTGAAATAGAATTGAAAGTCGAAGCCTTAACAGATCCAGAATTAAATGAAATCAAATATCGTATTTCAGTAAGAGACACCGGAATCGGCATTAATCCAGATAAGAAGCTAAAAATATTTGAAGCTTTCTCTCAAGAAGATGCATCTACCACAAAAAAATATGGAGGCACTGGCCTGGGACTTGCCATATCGAATAAACTACTTGGTTTAATGAACAGCAAACTCCAGGTAGAGAGTACGCCCGGCAAAGGAAGCACCTTTTATTTCGAAATAATATTACAGTCTGAAGCAGGTGAATCTATAGAGATACAAAATCTAGATACCATCAAAAGAGTTCTTGTTGTTGATGACAACACAAATAACAGACTTATTATTAACAAAATGCTATCTCTCAAAGATATCGAATCTATAGAAGCCAATAATGGGGACGATGCCATTAAATTGATCTCAGAAGGAGAGAAATTTGATGTGATACTGATGGATTATCATATGCCTAATCTCGACGGATTAGAGACCATAAAACGGATCAGAGAAATTCAAAAGGACTCCAATATTGATCAACCGATTATTTTATTACACAGTTCATCCGATGAATCAATTATAAAAGCATGTGAAGATCTGAATGTTAAGAACAGACTACTTAAGCCGATTAAGTTAAAGGACATGTACAACTCCTTGTTTAAGGTTATTACCAAGAAACCAGAGTTGGTTAATTCCACCTTTCAGGAACCGGAGCGTATGGATGATCATATTCAAGTTTTAATTGCAGAGGACAACGCTGTAAATATGCTTTTAGCAAAAACTATTGTTAGAAGAATTGCACCAAACGCAACAATATTTGAAGCAAAAAATGGATTAGAAGCTTTAGAGCTTTACAAGTCCACGAAAATAGACATCATTTTAATGGACATCCAAATGCCGGAAATGAATGGATATGAAGCGACAAAAAAGATGCGTGGTGTTAAGCAGGATATCCATACTCCTATCATAGCCTTAACTGCTGGAAATGTTAAAGGTGAAAAGGAAAAGTGTTTTGCAGCTGGCATGGACGATTTTATTTCAAAACCAGTTGTTGCACATACCATTGCCCTATCCTTAAAAAAATGGCTTAAAAACCCATCCGATGATGCTCACAATGATTTAACATTACATTCACCGGAGAACCCAATTTATCATTTTAATATTGAACTACTTAAAGAGTATGTTGGAGACGATGTTGCAGTGTTGACAAAAGTATTATCCTTACTCAGAACTGAGCTTATGAACTTCTCTAAAGAGTTTAAAGAACACACTTTAAATAAAGATTTAAGCAAAATACAAGAGTTAGGCCATAAAATGTATGATACATCTATTGTTTCTGGCCTAACTGCTCTGACAAATATTGCTAAAAAAACCGGCTCAATAACTATCTATTATGATCATGAAGTTAACAAGTTATTATCTTTAACAAGACAAGAGATAAAAACTATAATAAGCCTGATTGTAAAGTAATTACGTCTTAGTTTTTAGGTTGCACCCTACCAGATTTACGGTCTTGACTTCTTCCTATCAAATAGCCAGCACCAGCTCCTACAACACCACCAATTGCTGCACCTCTACCATCTTTCTTATCTACAATTACACCTCCTAAAGCACCTGCACCAGCACCTATAACAGCACCTTTAGCAGCCTGACTCCATCCTTTTTTCTTAGCAGGAGTAGTCGATTCACTGTTTACACTGGCAGATCTAGCAGATGCAGCTTCATTTTTTTCTGACAACAATAGTATACGTTGCTCTTCTCTAACTTGAGCTATACGTTGTTCTTCTTTCTCCTTTTCTTTAGCGATTACCTCAGCTTTTTTAAAACTATCTAATCTCAAACTATCTTTAACTGCAGCAATAGCCTGCTGTTTGATAAGTGCCTCTTCCTTGGCATTATTTGAACATGATGACAATATTATACCTGATATCACCACCAAAAATGCTTTTTTCATAACCATAACTTTATATTTTAAACTAACCATACAAATATAACACTTATGTTACAGAAATGGTGCCAAAGGTTATAAATGACAATTATATAAGTACAACAATAGTATTACTTCTCGGAGTAAGTCCATAGTAGTTCCATAGTAAGTCCATTTTTTCTGAATAAAACATTGATTTACTATAGAGATAGTATGTTTTTAAACTACAGTTACTATAAGCTAATTCAAATTACTAATTCCAGTTTCATATTAATTTCCTATTTTCACAACAATATAAGTTTACCGAACGAAATGAGTCATTCGACATCAATCAATAAAAAAACAATAAGTATTCTGGGATGTGGATGGTTTGGCTTAGAGCTGGCAAAAGCTCTTGTTCAACAAGGATATAAGGTTAAAGGATCAAGTACAACAGTGGAAAAACTTAATCTACTTTCCACCCATCATATTCAACCTTTTTTAGTCAACATTAGTAAGGATGGTGCGAATTACGACCCGGATTTTTTTAAAAGTGACCTCCTATTTATTTGTATACCACCTAAAAGAAGTACAGCAGAACAGTCAGATTTTTATGGTAAAATAGAACAAATTGTTAATGCCGTAAAAGCAAATCACATTACACAAGTGATATTTATCAGCTCCACAGCTGTTTATGGAGATACAAATGAAGAAGTTACAGAATTAAGCATTCCAAAACCAGAAACAGCATCAGGAAAAGCAATGTTGCAAACAGAACAACTACTTAAAGATCAAAAGACCTTTACCAGTACTATAATCCGTTTTGCAGGATTGGTTGGTCCTTTACGTCACCCAGGTCGGTTTTTCGCAGGAAAAACAGCTATACCAAATGGCAAAGCCCCTATCAACCTTATTCATTTAAGTGATTGTATTGGTTTAAGCTTAGCTATACTAGACAACGAAGCATTCGGTCATACTTTTAATGCATGTGCACCCGACCATCCCGAGAAACAAAATTTCTACACACAGGCCACAATAAATGCAGCGCTCAGTCCGCCAATTTTTAAAGATGAACTGTTGAACTGGAAAAAAATATCCACTACCCATACAAATCTGTTAAACTACAATTACCTTGTAAACAACTGGATGACCTGGCTAAATAAAGATAATTGAAATCAGCAGCACTGATACCTAGTTTAAAATGATAAATTGCCCAACACAAGGATATTAAATAATGAAATTGACAATTTTAGGTGCAGCAGAACAAGTCACCGGTAGCATGCACCTGCTCCAAATAAACGACTACAATATTTTAATTGATTGTGGGCTAGATTATGAAAAAGGTACTTTTCAAAATGAAAATCTATATTTCTCATTTGATCCGGCAAGTATCGATGTAGTCATATTAACTCATGCTCACATTGACCATTCTGGTAATTTACCAACCCTAATAAGAATGGGTTTTAAAGGGCAAATACTTTGTACACCTCCCACTGCGGATCTTACAGAGGTGCTCCTTTTAGACTCAGTAAATATATTTTTAAGTAAGCAAAACAAACGTTCCCGCTCCAGAAGATTTAAATCCGGCCCAGAGCCCTTATATCTTTATAAACATGTAACCGAAACTGTAGATCGCTTTGTAACCATTAAATTCGATAAGGAATTCTCTATCAATAAAAATATATCCTTAAGGTTTATTCCGGTCGGACACCTCCTGGGTGCCGCAGCAGTCGTTTTAACGGCAAATGAAAATGGGGAAACAAAAAAAATAGCTTTTACCGGAGACATTGGTAGAAAAAACTATCCACTGTTAATCGATCCCCAGCCATTTCCTCAGGTAGATTACCTCGTTTCAGAATCAACTTATGGCGGCCGCTTACATAGTACAGATACCACACTTGAACAAAAACTAATTGAAACAATTACTGAAGCTTGTGTTAAGTATCCGGGTCGATTAATCATTCCAGCCTTTAGTATCGGTAGAACACAATCACTGGCCTATACCTTAAATAAAATATTTAGCGAAAAGAAGCTTCCTTTTATAAAAGTTTTTATTGATAGTCCTATGGCTGGTTTGGCTACAGAGATCTATCAGAAATATGAAAACTACCTTAATCCAGAAGCACAGGAATTCTATAGAAACCAACAACAACAGTTTGAATTTAAAGAACTCTCCTATGTAAATGATAAACGTGAAAGTTTATCTGTAAGTAACTATCACGAACCTTGTATCATTATCTCATCTGCCGGAATGCTTGAAGGAGGCCGAATTCAAGACCATCTGTATTACAATATCCAAAATTACTATTGTACCATCCTATTTATTGGCTATTGTGCAAAAGGTACCCTTGGACATAGACTTTTAAGAGGTGATCCTATTATCAAATTAAGAAACCGGGATCTAATGGTTTATGCTACTATAAAGCAAACGGATCTTTTAAGTGGCCATGGTGATCATAACGACTTGATAAATACCGTTAAACAACAGGATCCTAAGATTTTAAAAAAAGTATTCCTGGTTCATGGCGAAATAAATAGTATGAATCATCTATCCGATGCTTTAAAGCAAGAAAACTATCAGGTTGTTCTACCCAAAAAAGATGAAACCTTTGAGCTGTAGACCTTAAAAAAGGCGTTTTTTGTAGTAAATACTAGACATATATTTTGAGGTATTAACAGGCCTCATCATTTTTTCTAAAACTACGACTATCAAAATAATAAACTGAATACCAATTGTTTAAAAAT
The DNA here is from genome assembly GCA_040393085.1 of Pedobacter hiemivivus. GTDB lineage: Bacteria > Bacteroidota > Bacteroidia > Sphingobacteriales > Sphingobacteriaceae > Pedobacter > Pedobacter hiemivivus_A. The sequence goes on from JBEBUV010000003.1 coordinate 47,289, forward strand.
TAATAAATATGAAAAATAGCTTTGGCAAGGTTATTACAAGTAGATAATCGTTCATAAACATTAAAAAAGAACAGAAACATCTAAAAATATTAAAGAATATGACTTCTAAAATTACAAAAACGGCTCTAGTGCTGTCCCTAGTAGGGTTATCGTCTCAATTATTTGCCCAAGACCAATCCACAAGTAGATTCTCAGAACAACCATTCCGTACTTGGTCAGTAGGAATTCATGGTGGGATATTAAGTCAAAATACAATATTCAACGGTAAACAACGTGATTTCCAATCAGCTAATGAAGGTCAATCAATTGGTTACGGTGCTTTCATTAAAAAACAAGTGTTACCAGCTTTAGGTTTACAGGTTGATTTCCTTAGAGGTAAAATGGAAGGTTTAAGAGCTAATGATGGTTTAACTCCAAGCAGTTACATTGGTGGATCAAGCTATGAAACTAAAATTGAATGGTCTGGATCATTAACAGCAGTTTATAACATTGCTAACATCAGTATCAATCAAGAAAATGCAGTATTAATCCCTTACGCTAAAGCGGGTGCTGGTTATGGTGTTGCAGCTGCAACAACAACTAATGTTCCATTATCGGCTAACGAAGGTTACAAAGAAAGAGTTTTTATTCCAGTTGGAGTAGGTTTCAAATTAGGATTATCTAAAGGAATTAACTTAGACTTCGGTTATGATGTGAACTTTGTTAAATCTGATAAATTTGATGGATATGAAAATGGTTCTACAAATGACAGATTCTCTTACGGTCACGTAGGTTTAGAATTTGCATTAGGTAGCAAAGACAAACCTCAATTACAAAACTATAGCGCTTTAGCTAATCTTCGTAAACAATCTAAAGAAGAGTCTGATGAGTTAAGAAGAGCATTATCTACAGCAGAAGCAAATGCTGAAAGAGACAGAGCTCAATATGCAAAAGACATGGGTGATGATGACAATGATGGTGTAGCTAACAAATTCGACAAATGTCCAGGTACTGGATCTGGTACAGTTGTAGATGGTTCAGGTTGCCCAATCAAAGTTCAACGTGAAATCATTAAAGAAACTAAAGTTGTAGTAACTGAAGCCGACCGTAAAGTTGTTGATGAAGCCATCAGAAACTTAGAGTTCGATTTAGGTAAATCTACTATCCGTTCTACTTCATATACTACATTAAACAAAGTAGCTGAATTATTGATCGCTAAAAACTTTAGCTTGAAATTAGCTGGTCATACTGACAACACTGGTTCAATGGCTTTAAACTTGCGTTTATCGAAAGATAGAGCAGAAGCTATCAAAGCTTACTTAGTATCTCAAGGAGCAAATGCTTCACGTATCGAAGCAACTGGTTACGGTCCTAACCAACCAATAGCATCTAACAAAACTGCTGAAGGTCGTCAGAAAAACCGTAGAGTTGAGTTTACATTGTTTTAATCTATAAAACACCAGAATAAAAAAAGAGTGGCCAAATGGTCACTCTTTTTTTATTTATTAAATTATCTTATGCTTTTAATCTTGGTTCTCTGCTCTTATTCCTTAATCTTAGCACCTTCCTTATTATTCATTACTCTTAAATCTTAGCTTTTTAACCCTTACTGCTTTTTAAATAGATTAATCTTTAAATTGATCTCAAAGTCGCCACCAGTTCTCATTCTATCTCCCGCCAATTGGCTCGTGTAAAAGCATTGGATAAAGTATTTATCATAATTTACACCGACCCCAAAAACCGAACTTTTATCACTGCGAAACATTCCCATAAATGAAAGGATATTATTCTCCAGTTTCAGATTTGTACCTATATCCCAAATACTCTCAATATCTTTTGCCCCTCTATAGCTAATTTTAGGCTCAATAGATACCACATCCAACGTGGTACCAATCTTATAAGACATGGCTGCAAAATAAGTAGAACCATCAATCATATTCAAATCATCTTTCTGCAAAAACTTTGACAGGTTGGGTAATGCACCCTGAATGGTAAACCTGTCATTGGTATACGCAATACCAAAATCACCATCTATAAAAGCACTACGTTCATTAAAGCGCTGAGCTAAAGCATCATCCGGCGCAGCAATAATCTTATCATTATCCAGGCTTTCTTTCATCATCCCCAATGAAAGTCCAAAATGTAAATGTTTGTTAACACCATTTAGTGGCAAATGATAGGCATAGCTTCCCATTACGCGTGTACGACCAATTAAACCTGCTTTATCATTATATACGGTAAGTCCTACACCAACTTTTTCATAACGATAATCACCACTCAAAGCCATAGTTACTGGAGATCCTGGAACAGTTCTCCATTGATTTCGATAGGCTATATTCACATTCAAACCATCATCCATTCCAGCAAAAGCAGGGTTACTGATGTATTGGTTTTCAAAATATTGCATTCCTAACGGTCTTATTTGAGCAGAAACGGAAAGCGTAGCAGCCATGCTCGCTATCATACCTGCAGCAACAAATAAAACCCTATATATTCTATTTCTCATGATCAAAATTCTCTTCATTATTATTCTAAAAGCTGGATAAAACCCCAATACTATTCCCTTACAATCGAGATAAAACCAGTTCTTTTATCTTTACCAGAATCTAAAAACAACACATAGTAATACGTGTCTTCTGGTAAAGGATTACCATTAAATAAACCATCCCAGGTATTATTATAACCAATAGTTTCATAGACCAATCGCCCCTCCCTATCATAAATCTTTAATTCATTATTAGGATACAGATGTATGTTTTTAACAATCCAGGTGTCATTTACCCCATCACCGTTTGGCGTTATCATGTTATTGGCGATTAGATCACTATAAGGTGCTTTCCCAGGAATTTCCGTACTTACCGCAGTTAAATCAGATAAAATGATATCATCTGTAAAAAGCTGACCAATAGTACGTTCTTCAGGATTCACTACACTTTCCTTAATCAAAAGGAAGTCCTTAGAATTGTTGCTGTTCGCTTTGGAATAAGCTAATAATAAGTTTTTAGCATCATTGCCATTCAATTCGTAATTCTCATAGTTAACAGCTAGCTCCCCTTGAAAGATTGCAGGCCTGCTGAACCTATATATTCGTTGAATACTATTGTATTTTGGCCAAATCACTGTCGTATTGTGTTTAGTGATGCTAAAATTATTCATTCTCCAATCATTGTAAGGCACTAGTGTTAAGCCTTCGGTATGAAAGACTGTTCCCTCCAACACATTTACCCCCTCGGAACCCACCTTTAATTGGGCCCTTAAATCTGAACAACCAAATAGAAAAAAGCTAATAAAAACAGCTGCAATATGTTGTCTCATTCTTTAATATTTTAATTTCATAATCCTTTATAATCTAAATTCTCTTAGCCTATTGTTCCTTATTTCAATACGGTTTCCAATTGTTCCACTGTTTCTGGCAAGGCTACAATCTTGTTGGTACTTGTTTCTACTAATACCATCATTGGGGTCGACAATACAAAATATGCCGCTGCTTCCGGACTTCTGATCCCAGCAGCAGCACGTTTATGCTTAAATGCAGGAAGACCTGTTTTAGCTTTTTCCCAGGCAGGGATTTCAGTTTCCGTTTCATCCAGACTAATAGCAAAGACATCCATCAGTTCTCTTTTAGCAGCATTCTGATACCATGGATGTAACTTATCCATTAGTTCCTTACAATGCTGGCAATCGGCCGACCAAAACAACACCAGTTTATACTTGGCTTCAGTTTTAAATTGCTGAAACTTTACTGTAGATCCTGAAGTCAGTTTCCAATCAAAATCTGGAGCAACTGAACCTATTACTAGACTTTCTATACCTTTTAATCTTACTTCAATGGCTTGCCTACGACTTGTTAAGCAACGTGGATCATTTAGATAAGGCTCCAACATTTTAATACCAGAAGTCATATTAAAGCTCTCAAAACCGATGTAGAAATAATCAACCATCCAACCGTAAACCAATGGATCGCCCAGACGTGCTTTCTCAATCGCACGTTTCCCCGCAAGGGTAAACAGGGAGTCGCGAAGTTCAATGGTGGTCGACATGGCTCCATAAATATTTACATACTTATTCATCCAGTCTTTAATCTCCGTGGTCTTTATGATCATTGGATCTTTAAAATCCATACCATCAAAATAGTTTTCAATCACACTATTCGAACGTTCCTGCTCAGAACCTTTCCACATATTTGGACCTATATGCTGAAATACAAAACTGCTGCTCGCAAATGTGTTTTTATGAAGCGTAGTTTGTGCTGCAATCCATTTATTATAAGTCGAACGTCTGCGTTCATATTCTTCAGTTCCCATTAAAAAGAACTTCGATTCCGGCTGGTCATAACCCATTAAAAAGTTTTGCAACAAGCCCAGCTGCTCTCTTCTTTTCAAATTATTGACCATAAACGAGGTCATCACATTATTCTCAATTTCCCCTTTTTGGAAATAAGTACTATCCGGATGATGCAAAGCTTTAGGTCGTGCCCAAAGTTCCAGATCCTGCGTATTCACGATGATGCGTTTTTCGGCAGGATACGGATTGCTGTTTTCGTTCTCCTGATAATCAAAACGTAATACAAATTCACCTGGCAACTGATCTTTAGGAATGTTCAACACAGCTATACCACCATTGTTAATACCGGGGTTTTCTGCAATTGTTTTTATGGATGTTCCTGCTAGTGAAAGTAGAGAAATTTTACTCTTTGCTACCCCAGACAAATGTATATTCAAACTGACATCTCTACTTTGTCCATTTGCATTTAAAGCCATCAACCCAACAAAAACAGCGGGTAGTAGCATATGCATTAATCCTTTTCCTATCATCTTTATATCTATTACTTTTTTCAATTCTTTATTAATTTTTAATGCAGCGAACTGGTAATGCAAAGGCTTTATTCAGTCTTGGAACGGTTCCGTTATTGATATACAATACATCTCCATCATAAGAATAACCATTTACTGTACTGCTCCAATAATATCCAGTAGTACCTCTACCACTTAAAAGGCCAGCAGTATTTGTTAGAAAACCTGCGAGGTGTATTTTCAACTCTGAGTTATAGGCATTAGCAGGTGTTTTCCAATACTGTGGTGGGGCTAAAACTGTCGTCCATTCGGTTGAAGTCGGAACCCTCCAGCCTGATCCGAGCATTAATGCACAAGGATCATTAGCAGCTGTCCAACCTGTTCCACCAGTTCCAAGACTAGATGCCCAAGCCGTTGATGGAGTACGTACTGTTCCATTATATTCAAAACCTTTAGCCAAATTAAATTGGTAATACCAACCTGCCGAAGCATCTGATACATCGTTAACCGAAGATGCCTGCTGAACTGCTCCAAGATTCTGTGTAACCCAGCAACCTGAAGCTCCTGATACATTGCTGCTCACTGTTTGATAAGTCACAACTCTATCTGTAGGTGCTCCCTTTTCCCCTGCAGTATGTATAACTGTAAAAGGATTACATATTTTAAAACTGGTTGTCACCGGACTATACGTTGTTCCCTCACTATTTGTGGCGTATGCCCTTATATAATAAGTTGGTCCTTCAACCAAGTCCTTAAGAATAGTTATAATATCTCCAGTACCAACGCCAACAGTTATTACGTTGGCAGAAAGAGTTGGATTAGTATTGGTATCCCAAACAAAACCACGTTCTATAACGGAGCTTCCTCCATCATTGGCAACTGTAGCAGATACCGTTGCCGTGTTAGCTGTCATCGTTGAAGTTGGCACAGCTACATTACTTACATAAGGTTTAGCCAAAACAATAGCATCACGTAAACAACGCACTGGCAGCGCAAAGGCTTTATTTAGTCTTGGAACGGTTCCGTTATTGATATACAATACATCCCCATCATAAGAATAACCATTTACAGTGCTACTCCAGTAATTGCCAGTTGTACCTCTTCCCGTAAGCGCACCGTTTACATTACTTAGTTGTCCCGCAAGGTGTATTTTCAGTTCCGAATTGTATGCTTCTGCGGCTGTTTTCCAAAACTGAGGAGGTGCAATCACCTTATTCCACTCTGTTGAAGTAGGCATGCGCCAGCCTGATCCAAGCAATAAATTACAAGGATCATTTGCTGCTACCCAACCTGTTCCACCAGTTCCAAGACTAGAGTTCCAATTGGTATAAGCATTAGATGGTGTACGTGTAGCACCATCATGCTGGTATCCCTGGGCAACATTAAACTGCCAGTACCATCCTGCAGATGCTTCAGTTCCATCTCCCACAGACGTTGCTTCCTGATCTGCACCAAGATTTTGAGTAATCCAACAACGTGGTGCTCCAGAAATACTGCTGCTAATAGTATTATAAGTAATAATCTTATCAACCGCTGCACCATTTAATCCAGCTTTATGAATTACCGTAATTGGATTACATATTTTAAAACTGGTTGTCAATGGACTATAAGCAGTACCCGAAGCATTCGTTGCATAAGCTCTTACGTAATAGGTTGGTCCTTCTTCCAGACTCTCCATTACACTCATCATTTCGCCAGTACCAAGCCCATTAGGAATCACATTATCAGTCAGACTTGGCTCTCCTGTTATGTTCCATACAAATCCTCTTGAAGTAACTTTTGATCCACCATCTGAAGCAACAGTTGCTGTTCCTTCTGCCGTGTTAGCTGTCATCGTTGAAGTTGGCACAGCTACATTACTAACAAGTGCTTTAACTAATACAATGGTGTCTCGCAAACAACGCACCGGCAACCCAAAGGCTCTATTCAGTCTTGGAACTGTCCCGTTATTAATATATAACACATCCCCATCATAAGAATAACCATTTACAGTGCTACTCCAGTAATTGCCAGTTGTACCTCTTCCCGTAAGCGCACCGTTTACATTACTTAGTTGTCCCGCAAGGTGTATTTTCAGTTCCGAATTGTATGCTTCTGCGGCTGTTTTCCAAAACTGAGGAGGTGCAATCACCTTATTCCACTCTGTTGAAGTAGGCATGCGCCAGCCTGATCCAAGCAATAAATTACAAGGATCATTTGCTGCTACCCAACCTGTTCCACCAGTTCCAAGACTAGAGTTCCAATTGGTATAAGCATTAGATGGTGTACGTGTAGCACCATCATGCTGGTATCCCTGGGCAACATTAAACTGCCAGTACCATCCTGCAGATGCTTCAGTTCCATCTCCCACAGACGTTGCTTCCTGATCTGCACCAAGATTTTGAGTAATCCAACAACGTGGTGCTCCAGAAATACTGCTGCTAACCGTTTTATAAGTAATTATTTTATCAACTGGTGCACCATTTAGTCCACCGGTATGGATTACGGTAATTGGGTTACATATTTTAAAGCTAGTCGTCAATGGACTATAAGCTGTACCCAAAGCATTGGTTGCGTAGGCTCTTATATGATAGGTTGGCCCCTCTTCAAGATTTTCCAGTATGCTGTTTATGTTACCAGTACCAAATCCGTTAGGAATCACATTATCAGTCAGGCCTGGCTCTCCTGTTGTGTTCCATACAAATCCTCTTGAAATCACTTTTGATCCACCATCTGAAGCAATTATTGCTGATCCCTCTGCAGTATTAGCTGTCATCGTTGAAGTAGGCACTGTTACATTACTAACAAATGCTTTCGATAACACAATGGTATCCCTCAAACAACGTACAGGTAGGGCAAAGGCTCTATTCAATCTAGGAACTGTTCCATTATTGATATACAATACATCCCCATCATAAGAATAACCATTTACTGTGCTACTCCAGTAATTACCGGTTGTACCCCTTCCAGTAAGCGCACCATTAGCATTATTTAGTTGCCCGGCAAAATGCATTTTCAATTCCGAATTATAGGCATCTACACCTGTTTTCCAATTCTGAGGAGCTCCTACTACATTCTTCCACTCTGTTGAAGTTGGCATACGCCATCCCTGTCCAAGTAATAAATTACAAGGATCATTTGCTGCTACCCAACCAGTTCCTCCAGTTCCAAGACTAGAGTTCCAACTGGTATAAGCATTAGATGGCGTACGGATAGCACCATCGTGCTGGTATCCCTGGGCAACGTTAAACTGCCAGTTCCAACCAGCAGATGCTAGTGTTGCATCTCCCACTGCTGTTGCTTCCTGACTTGCACCAAGGTTTTGAGTGATCCAGCAACGCAAAGCACCAGAAGCATTGCTGCTAATAGTTTTGTAAGTAATCATCTTATCAACCGGTGCACCGTTTAGTCCGGCCGTATGGATGGCATTAACAGGTTTACATATTTTAAAACCTACACTCAAAGAACTATAGGCAGTACCTGCCGAGTTCGTAGCATAAGCGCTTACATAATATGTTGGTCCCTCTTCCAGGTCTTCAATCACATCAACAAAAGTCCCCAATCCTTCCCCCTTAGGAATTATCACTCCATTTTCAAGGGTTGGATTTCCTGTTTTATTCCATACAAGTCCCCTTGTTGTCACCTCTGCCCCTCCATCTGAAGTAACTTCTGCAGTACCTTTTACAGAATCATCAGTCATATCAGACAAGGTTACTACCGACACTAGCGGAAGCTCTGGCAACGTTGTTAATTCTTCTTGTTGACCATAAGCTGTACCTACACTGTTTGTTGCATAAGCTCTATAATAGTATTTGGTCGCCCTGCTTAAAGGGGTTAGTTTACTAATGTAATTGACAATACCAGCACCATTGCTTGTTTTAGTTGACAAGATGATTTCAGGGTTTTCTATCGTATCCCAAACTACTCCTTTTACAGTAATATTAGCTCCGCCATCAGTTATAATTTCACCACCACTATTTGCCGTACTGCTTAAGACATCCGTAGCAACAACTGTTTTAAGTGCGGGTATATCAATAGTTTTGAATGTCTCCTGCTGACCATAACTGGTTCCCATCGCATTGGTAGCATAAGCCCTTACATAATATGTTGTACCTCTGGTTAAGCCGGTAATATTACTTACAAAATTAGCCACACCAGTTCCTTGTTGTGTTTTTGTAGTCAGGTCTATTGTAGGATTTTCTTCTGTACTCCAACAAACACCTTTCATTGTTATAGGCATACCACCATCGGTAATGCCTGAACCACCAGAATTAGCTGTACTTTGAGTAATAGCTGTTATTTTTGTAGTCGTAATTTTAGGAAGATCTGGCGTAGTTAAAGTTGCCGATTTCAGACTGTACCCCGAACCTATAGCATTAGTTGCATAAGCCCAAACAAAATATTTAGTAGCAGGTAGCAGATCAGATATCGTTCCTAAAATATCAGTTTCTGTATTCCCTGTAGATAAATGCTGATCAGGTGCTAGCGGAATAAAGTCTAAAGTATTCCATGCAAAACCAAGGTCCGTAATCACAGATCCACCATCAAATACTACACTCGATTTTGCATCAACGGTACTTAAGGTTGCATTGCTCAGTATCGCATTGCTTACACCCGGCACCACAGCCGAAGTTTCAAAGCTCAGTTCATTTCCGTAAGCGGTACCCACACTATTGGTTGCAAAAGCACGAACATAATAAGTAGTACCTGGAATTAAGCCAGCAAATACGTTTTCAAAAGTACCTGTCCCCGCAGTACCATTTACAATTTTAGTGGGCAAGTCTATTTTTGGCTCAGGATTAAGGCTCCACACTACTCCTCTTGTAACTACCGGCATACCGCCATCATCCGTAATATCACCACCAGCTTTTGCAGAGTAGCCCTCTATTTCTGTAACTGGCGTAGTGATTAAAGTAGGCAACATCACCACGTTCGAAGTAAACCTAGTCTCACTACCGTAGTTTGTACCTACACTATTGGTTGCATAAGCACGAACATAATAAGTAGTATTAGGCGTTAATTTAGTCATTTCTGCCTTAAAACTACCAATGCCTTGTGTTACATTATCAGTCGTTTTTGTGGTTAAAGCAGTGGTCGGATTGCTATAAGTGCTCCACACAATACCACGATTAATAATTGGCGTACGCCCATCATCTGTAATTTCTCCACCCCCAGTAGCTGTAGTCGCTCTGATATTGGTTACCGGATCAGTAGCGGTAAGTGTAGGTAATGCAAGGGTTATGAATGATTCTTCTAATCCATAAGCAACACCGATGCCGTTAATGGCATAAGCACGAACATAATATTGAGTATTCGGCAATAAGCCTGTCATTCTACTCACAAATTTACCATCACCTAAATCTACATCACTGGTTTTGGTAGTCAAATTTATCGTTGGATTCTGGTCAGTGCTCCATACAATACCTCTTGTAACAACTTGTGCTCCACCATCACTGGTAATCTCTCCACCACTGGTAGCGGTATTTCCTGTAATCTGTGTCACCTTATTGGTTATCAAAATTGGTGAAGTAGCAAAAATAGCAATGGTCAACTGGTTACCATAAGCTGTACCTGCACTATTTACCGCATAAGCACGGTAATAGTAAGTTACACTTTTCTCCAGATCGTATAATTCAGAAATAAAAGTACCCATTCCCTGTCCGTCGGATGTTCTTATTACAGGATCTACTGCAGGATTAAAATTCGCTTTTTTACTAAACACAATACCACGTTCGGTCACCGCTGCACCACCATCTTTAGTAATGGTACCACCTGCACTAGCTGTGGTATTCGAGGTAATCACGGCATCGCTACTGGTTAAAGTCGGTACAATTGGTATGGTTGTGAAGCTGATCTCATTACCATAAGCAGTGCCAATAGAGTTCGTTGCATAAGCACGAACATAATAGGTAGTAATTGGCAATAAGCCTTTTAACATACTGGTAAATACCCCAGTACCATTATCATTAGTTTTAGTAGCTAGACCAATAGTTGGATTTGGATTGGTTCCCCATACCACCCCTTGTGTAGTTACCGGAGCATCTCCATCACTACTAATCACCCCACCACTCATTGCAGTGGTACCAGTATTTGCTGTTATATTAATAGTAGTGAGCGTCGGCAAAGTTTGAGTAGTAAAGCTAAGTTCATTACCATAAGCTGTACCCACACGGTTACTAGCATAAGCACGCACATAATATGTAGTACCTGGGCTTAATCCTGTCATCTGACTATTAAATACCCCCTTACCTTCACCTGTTTGGGTCACTTTTTGCGTACCTGGATCAGTAATTTTAAAATTAGGAACAGTACTCCAATAAACACCTCTGGTTTCAGCAGTAACACCACCTTCGTCAGTTATATTACCACCACTATATGCTCTTACCCCGGTTATTCTGTTCGGAATAACAGTCGTAAGCACGGGTAAAGTAGGTGGATAGGTTGTGATTCCAATCTGCTGGCCATATGAAGTCCCCGCAATTGTTATCGCATAAGCTCTGATATAATATTTTGTATCAGGGATTAACTCTTCCAGCAAACTGTTATAGCTACCAATTCCACTTCCATTATTTGTTCTTTTTAAAGAGCTTGAAGTAGGATCAAAATTCTCTACAGTACTCCAAATCACCCCTCTACGTGTTACCATAGAACCTCCGGAATCTGTTACTGTACCACCTATTGCTACAGTAGTATTGGTTACCAAATCTGGTGAGTTCGTCACCACTACAGCCATATTTGGTGTGGTGAAGCTAAGTTCTGCCCCATAAGAAGTACCTGCAATACTCACCGCATAAGCACGTACATAATAAGTGGTACCCGGTGTTAAGCCGTTCATCTGACTATAAAAAATCCCTTTTTCGTATCCTGTTTCTGCGGTTCTCTCATTAGTCACTGTAGCTGGGTCAAACCCCTGATTGGTACTCCATACCAGTCCTCGTGTGCTTACCAATGCTCCACCATTGCTGGTAATGTTACCTCCACTATTTGCAGTAGTACCAGTTATATCAGTTACTTTAAGGGTAATGACAGTTGATGCTACAGGCGGAAGAGTTGTAAAGCTTTCCTGCTGCCCATATGCTGTACCTGCAAAATTGGTAGCAAAAGCACGTACATAGTAAGTTGTAGAGCCTAATAAATCTGTCGCATTTACAGTAAAATTACCTAGACCAGTACCTGCAACGGCATTTCTATCCGATATAGTCGGATTTTCTGAAGTACTCCAACAAATACCATTACTGCGGATATAAGAACCACCATTGCTGATGACGCTGCCGCCACTGGTTGCCAAAACGCTTGTAATGGAAGTAGGAATAGGCTTCAGCGTAGTTACTACGGCAAGACTTGCTGTTTTAAAAACTACTTCCTGTCCAAATACCACCCCTTCCGAATTCTCTGCATAAGCACGTACATAGTAAACGGTGCCCGGTGTTAAGCCGGTAATGTTACTAGCAAAATTACCTTGTCCACTTTGTGTAGTTTTATTGGGAGAGGAAAGATCTGGTGTAAATCCAGAAATAGTACTCCAGACTACGCCAATTTTTGATAATAATGCTCCTCCATTGCTCACCAATATCCCGCCACTTGTAGCTTTATTTCCTGTTACATCTGTCGCATCTACAGTTTTCACAGTAGGTACTATTGGTGGCCCTGTTGTAAAACTTTGCTCATTACCATAGGCTGTACCAGCCCTGTTTGTGGCATATGCACGAACATAATAAGTCGTATTTCCAAGCAGTCCGTCAATGTTATGAATAAATGATCCAATCCCAATGCCGCCCTGTGTTTTTGTATTTAAAGCTATTGTCGGATTTTTAGAAGCACTCCAAACAATACCACTTGTGGTTACTTTATCACCACCATCACTAAAAATATCACCACCACTTACTGCTCCTATACTGCTCACCTGACTGGCAGCAGTAGTGATTAAGGAAGCGATAGTATATGTTTTAAATACGACTTCATCACCAAACTCTACCCCTGCACTGTTAATGGCGTAAGCACGTACGTAATAGGTTTTATTAGGAGACAATCCTGTAATCGGACTGGTAAATTTCCCTGTCCCTCCGGCTACCTGCGACTTAGTAGGACTGTTTAAATCAGGTGTAAAACCAGATGTTAAACTCCATACTATCCCTCTTGCGGTTACCTCGGCACCTCCATGGCTAGTTACTTCGCCAGCACCAGAAGTACTGGTACCGGATGTTCCATTCACTTCAGCGGTGATGATACTCGGTTTTATAGGTGCTGCGGTAGTAACTTCTATTAAATTACCATAATTTGTACCTACATAGTTAGTTGCGTAAGCACGTATATAATAGGTAGTGCTACCCATCAGGTTTTTCAGGATAGCATTAAAACTAGTTCCATTAACTGCAACATTAATATGTGGATCTGTTATATCTGGATTATTGGTGGTGTTCCAGCATATCCCTTGAGTATTGATGGGCATACGGCCATTGTCTACAATATCACCACCACTGGTAATATTGGTGCTGGTGATGTCGGTTCCGGGTTTGGTAATCAGATCAGGAATCTGTGGTGTAGTAAATACCATTTCATCCCCATAAGCGGTACCAAAACTATTGATCGCATAAGCGCGAACGTAATACGTTGTACCGGGAGTTAAGGAAGTCAGGTAACTGTGAAATGTTCCTGTGCCACTGCCCGTTACTTTAATTTCTGTTTTCGTACTTAAACTTACATCGGGATCAGGAGAAGTACTCCAGCAAATTCCTTTCTTGGTAATCAGTGAAACACCATTACTGGTAATGTCGCCACCGCTTAAAGCAAGGGTTCCATTGTAACCGGCAAACCAACCATCGCGGTGACTGGCAGCATCGTAGTTATATGGTTTCAAAGTGGTTAATGTGGGTAAAGATGTAGTAATGAAACTGGATTCACTACTGTAACTGGTACCAATAATATTAGTAGCATAAGCCCTTACATAATACAATGTACCCGGTTCAAGGTCGGTAATATTACAGACAAAAGTTCCAATATCTGTGGCATTAACCTGGGTCGACGGCCCATAAATGATATTTACGCGGTCGGTACTCCAACTCATTCCACGCTCCAGAACTGGCTCACCACCATTATTGATAATGGTTACTTCACTAACTGCCGATACATCAGTAATGTCTACAATCTTAATATTTGGAGAACTTAATACTGGTGCTGTAGCACTTGGTGTAGTAAATTCAATCAGGTTTCCATATGCTTTACCCATTACGTTTACGGCATAAGCACGCACATAATAAGTAGTATTTCTTAACAGATCGGTCAGTCTACTCGGGAAAGTACCTACCCCAGAACCATCCAGGGTAATGACAGCATTTGGGTCTAACTCAGGATCTCCTACTGTACTCCAGGTTATACCCCTTGCTGTTATTGGTGCCCCACCATCACTACTAATAATTCCACCACTATTGGCACTAACCGGAGTAAAATCAGTAATATCAAGGGTGATAATGGTTGGTTTAGAAGCTAAAGCAGTGGTAAAAGTATACTCATCACCATACACAATTCCTGAATCGTTAATAGCATAAGCACGTACATAATATACAGTATTGGCTTTTAAGCCCGATAGTATACTAGGAAATATTCCAGTATCCGGACCAAATATCTGGTATTCAGTCTTAGTGCTCAGGTTCACATCTGGATTAGGCGTAGTGCCCCAGCAAATCCCTTGTATCGTTACGGTCGAACCGCCATTACTTTTAATATCAACACCACTATGTGCTGCAGTATTTGTTATTTTATCTGGGGGGATAGTTGAAATGACTGGTAAACAAGTAATATCCTGCCAAACAATTCCATCGTAATACCGTATAGATCTGGTAATAGAATTAATGTAAATTGCACCGGCAGATAATCCCAAAGGGATTGGATTATCTGCTAATACCGGTAGTCTTGAAATTTGCAAACCGCTGTTTGTTGCAAAATCACTATGAGTAGTAAAACTACCTTTTCCATATAATTTAGCAACTGATGTCCATTCGTTTCCATTATACACCATCATGGTGTTATCTGTTTTCGAGTAGTAAATACCACCTGAAGGGATGCTTCCAGTAGGCTGATCGGTTAAGGCCGATAAATAAGGTATTCCTGTTTTTACTTCCAGGTAATTTTTAACGGTTTGTGAATTGACGTTGCTACTACATAATGTTTCCCAACCTGTACCTCCATAAATCATGGGTTGCTGCTCTATATTATTATAGATCAGCATTCCTTGTATTGGCGAAGATATAGCTGTAGGGTCTACCGATGGAAGATGTGGAATACCGCCAATTACCCTAAAATAATCTTGTGCCGATGCTGTAAATCCGGTAAAGATTAAGAGAAATATGAGTTTATAAAAATGTAAACGTCTCTTCAAAATATTGTTATTTCAATTTCTTTAGGATGCTGTTGATCTGTTCCTGCTGTTTATCCAGGCGCCTATTCAAGGCATCAATTTCTTTTTGTTGTTCTTTTACTGCTTGTATTAACATACCGGTCAGCTGCGTATAATCTACTTTCAAATAACCATCTGCTCCTTTCGTTACCATTGCCGGATATACCTTTCTAAGCTCCTGTGCAATGACTCCAATTTTAATTCCTGTAGCATATTTACATTGGTCTTTATACACAAAACTTACCCCTCTAAGTTGATCTATCTTTTGCAATACGCTGGTTAACGTTTCTATTCGTGTTTTCAGATTCCTATCGGATGGAGTATTGAAGTTTCCGTTCACAGTTACATCTTGTCCGAAGCTTGCATTCCCCTGCGCATCAAAACTTAACCCTTCACCATCTCCACCCTTGTTACTAATTGAGAATACAGATAGCTGTATATTTTTTTCAGCGATGTGATTTCCAAGGTTATCTTCTCCTACTGGCATAGTTGCAGTTGCATCGGCAATACTGGCATCTACATATTTCTTAGTTGCTGCATCCTGATCTACTGTAGGCTCAGCCAGATTAATCAGCTTAAAGTTACCCATCGCCACATCCCCTTGTGCAGAACCAAATCCACTTAATGGAATTACATTTTTAGGAGTTGAAACAGCTATACCTTCTTTGCTACCTACATAGAGGTGTCCATCAGAAAGCTTATTGTCTACTGGCACCCAATCTGTACCATTAAAAACATATAAACGGTTATCGTTTGTATTGTAAAAAGTATCGCCCGGTTTTGCTGTTGAACTATCTGGTGCCGTCGGGCCAGTTGGTGTTTTTGAAGACTTTGAATCTACGTATTGCTTAGTTGCAGCATCCTGATCTGCGGTTGGGTCTGCAAGGTTGCTGATCTTAAAATTAGCTGTTCCATCTCCCATTTGCACCTCTGCTGTTGCTGCACCAAAATCACTAAATGGAAGAGCCGATTTTGCAATTGCTTTGGCTTTATTATTTGCATCACCTACCAGAATATGATCTATTGGTAAATCCAAAGATCCTGGAGTTGATGTTTTAGAATCTACATAGCTTTTAGTAGCTGCATCCTGATCAAATATCGGATCTGCAAGCTCAGAAATATTAAATCTCAATGCTGCATCGCCCATATAAATGTTATCCATTGCTTTTGCAAATCCGCTGATAGGAATATTCTTTTTAGGTGTTGCAATTGCTTTCTCATTTGCATCCCCTAAAAACATATTATCTTTCGGTAAAGACAGTAATGTAGATGGTGTTTTAAACAAATCATCAACATACTTTTTGTTTGATGCATCTGTATCTGCAATTGGGCTATCCAGATCGGTTAGTATAAAACCGCCAATGGATACGTTAGCCAGTGCTGCACCAAATCCACTTAGTGGAATGGTGTTTTTCAATACATCAGCTGCTTTTCCATTGGCATCGCCCACAAACAGATTGCCATTGCTCAGGCTTAGGTTTGTCGGACTAATGATTTTATCATCTACATATTTCTTCGTTGCTGCATCATCGCTGACAGTAGGTTCTGCAAGCTTACTTAACTTAAATGTCCCCATTGACACGTCTGCTGCCGCAGCACCAAAGCCACTTAATGGGATCATATTTTTTGCAGTAACTACTGCTGTATTCAGATCGCCCCCAACAAACATACTTCCTGTTGTAAGGCTCATTGTTATTGGATCAATGATTCTTGTATCTACATAATTCTTTGTCGCTGCATCTTGTGCTTGTGTAGGATCTGCCATATTGGTAATTTTAAAATTACCACCTGCTACTCCAGACCCCATCGCTACGTGTGCCAGGGCTTTACTAAAACCACTTATAGGAATCATGTTCTTATTAACACCTACAGCTTTATTTGAGGCATTACCCACAAACATATGTTCGTTAGACAAAGCCAATAATGACGGATTGGTTAACAATGCATCTACATAACCTTTGGTTGCAGCATCAGAACTAATCGAAGGACTGCCTAGATTTACGATCTTAAAATTAGTTATTCCATCCCCCATCGAAATATTGTCCATCGGATCCCCAAATCCACTTAATGGGATATTAGATTTGTCTAATTTCTCATCAGTAATGGCTAGATCTTTTATGGTTAATTTTCCGGTAGCAGAAATTATTGCATCACCTGATAACGGAACAGATACGGCAATATTTGAAGTGTTCCCAACAAAGATATTTCCGTTTTTAAGGGTGTTTTCAACTGGTATCCAATTGGTACCGTTAAAAACAAAAAGCCTGTGATCTGCGGTATTGTAAAATAAGCTCCCCTCTCTTGTTGCATTTGCAATCGGATCTGGATTAACCGGTCCTGTAGGTACCGATCCGTTAATAGAAACTTCTATCCATTGTCCGGAATTGTCGTATACATACAATATATTTTCATCGGTATTGAAAAACATATCGCCTGGCTTTGCCTGTGTAGGTAAGTCAACACCCGGTCCACCAGGAATCGATGCACTACTAATTTGCGTCCATGTACCATCATCACTCATCATGTACAATTTCTTTTCACCAGAAACGAAAAAAACATCACCAAACTTTGCTGAAGTAGGTAATGCTGATATCGTAGTTGGGAGAACCCAGGTGCTTCCATCATATACGTATGCGAGGTTATCCCAATATGACACAATCAAGTCGCCCTTATTACCTGCTGGTGCAGAGGTGACGGGCGAGGAATAATCTTTGGGAATACTGTTCTTAACAATCGACACCCATCCAGATACTGTTAATCGATATAAAGTTAAATCACTGGAGTTATAAACTACATCACCTATTGCCCCGGCAGACGATGGTAAAACTGATCCTGTCGAGTAGTTTGGTATAGCATTATTAATACTTATTGTTCCAGTATTTAAAGAACTGGTTAAGACCGTAGCTGGTGTATTTGTACTAATTAAAGGGAAACCACTTACAGTTGGTCTGAATAATATCCCTGTCCCCATTACAGGGGGATTCTTATCAAATGCTTTACAAGTGGTAGTCACTTGTGCTCCGGCAAAGGTTACCGTTAAAATCTCAAATGTATTACCACCTGCATCAATTATACGGTCTCCTACTTTTACCTGACTAGCAGCAAAATTGACATTCACAAAATCACCTGTAATTTCAAAATTACCTGTTAGCGATTTAATACGGGTAATTGTAAACTGCCCGTTTAATTGCAAAATGGTTTGTGCGTTTGTCCCTAAGGACAAGCACAACAATAAAATCAGGCCAAGATAATTTCTCAATTTCATCATAATTTATGGTCTAATTGTAATGTACCATGTACCCATATGCTCGTCCATACTATCAGATTCCAGACTTAACTTTCCATTATTAAAACCAACAACACTTAACTGGAACAGGTTATGTCCTGCTGGTGTTATCTTATGAATAGGGACTGCTGGTGCTACTAAATCTACAATGTTAACAGTCGGGACAATCACATCATCTATACTGTTGTTAGCCGTTTTTCCTAAATCATCTAAATGTATTCGTAGCTTATACTGACTTTGTATTTCAGCATAAGAAGAGCTGATTTTCAAATAATCTAATCTCACTCCAGCAGGTATAGTTACAGTAAAATCATACTGACCATTAAAGGCTACGGTTACACCCGCCCCTGTTGCTCTTACATAGTATTTCTTATTGCCACCCGGATGATAAGACATCAGTGTACCACCGCCACCGCCACCGGTTGTTGGTGTAACCCATGATGCAGCATCACCAGTGTCATTTACTGTCAACACCTTTTTAGCATCTGAAGGGATGATATTAGGAATCATATCTAATTTATTTTTATCATCTGCCAATAATAAACTTGGAGACACCTTAGAACCTACAGGAATATCTGCACTGGTACCGGTTGATGAAGTGATGCTTGCTGAAGTAGCATTACTGCTAAAACCAAGGTTTGTTGCACCACCTGAACCTCCACCTGATCCTGCCACTGCATTGATTACTCTTCCATATTCATCTACTGTAATGTTGGCAGAATTATATATACCTGCTGTTACACCTGAAGTAGCCAGTCCAATAGTCGGATTGCCGTTTACACCATTCCCGTTGGTCAACATAATGCCGTTATTTCCAATAATTGATCTTACAGCTGCAGTACCATCGGCAGTTCTTGTAATTAGGCCTGTTCCACTTAATCCAGCGATAGCCGTAAGGTCTGCATCTATATTTTGTTTGCCAGGATCTGCTACTGCTGTTGCAGTAATAGTAATATCTGCCGTACCATCAAAACTTACTCCGTTAATTTTTCTTGCATTCAACAATTTATCGGCTGATGTAGCATTGAAATTTCCCGTAGCATCTCTTTTTACAATGGTATTGTTAGATTTATTTGGAGTTGCAGTATTAGCTAGGTCCACCCCTTTTTTAATATCTGCAGCCGTTACTCCAGCTACATGAGATACACGAGGATCAGTGGCCGAACTGGATGCTCCAGCCAAATCACCCCCTAAACGGATAATACCTTTAACAGTCGATGTAGCATCTACACCTCCAGAAGATACTTTAGCATCTACATAAGTTTTAACTGCTTTTGCACTTGGGAATGTCATATCCGTAACCACACCAGCAGTCAAATCTGTAATTTTATTTGCTGATTCTTCTTTCCCATCTATCCCCAACTCAGTTTTCATATTTGGCACGGTTATCTGTCCAATTGTAGTTGTACCTGTTGCTTTTAAATAGCTTCCCGGATTTAAAATATTTAATCCTGTACCGCCATTAGACACACCTACTGTTCCCGAAACTGAAGTTGCAGTATTGGCATTTCCAGTGATATTTCCTGCAATATTTCCAGCTGCATCTCTTTTGACAATAGTACCAGGATTATTATTAGTAGTTGCATCATTAGCTGCTTTTGCACCTATTGCTACTTGTGCCGCGGCTAAGCCATCTACAAAAGCTACTTTTGGTGAAACTGCAGTCCCACTTAAATCGCCCGATAACTGTACCACACCTTTACCTGTTGTTGTAGCATCTGGTGCTCCACTAGCTACCAACCCATCAACATACATTTTGACGGCTTTGACACTTGGGTATTTATCATCTGATGTAGGGGCTGAATTGATGTCTGAAGTTTTATTGATTAACACTTCTTTCTCATCCAATGCAGCTTGTGTAAGTATACTAATCTGCTTATTTGCATCACTTGTATTATTAACATTCCCTAAGCCAATGTCTGTGCTTGTTAACACGACATGACCTGTTTTGGCGTTCACCGAATTTACTGCACCTGCCGGAGTTAATATCTCTTTCCAGTTATTGGAATCAGTAGCCGGAAGTTCCGCCAGTATAAAGCTTTTTTTATCTACAAGTACAATTGCGGTACTACCTTCCTGTACACCTGTCAAGGCAAGCATTTCTGGAATTGTATTTACCACATCTACCGAAGAGAATGAAATTGATGGCATCTGACTAGAAGGAATCTTACCATCAGGACCAAGCGTTGCAACTCCATCAGCTTTTGCTTTATCAGATTTATCAATTTTATCATCCAATGCTGTCTGAGTATCCTTACTTATACCCTTATCTATATCGGCTGTATTGTTCACTTTGTCCAGATTCATATCCTGCTTAAGCTGCGATTTAGGAATCTGATTCAATTTTCCCGGCGATTCTGCGACTAAAATTCCATCAGTTACATAAGTATTCATTCCAGTTCCACCTTTTGAAACTGGTAGTATCGTAATTTTATCTTCTTTATCTAGTAATCCCGGAACAGTTGGCGCATCGGCAATACCTGATAAATCACCTGCTAATTTGATTTTTCCTAATATAGTTGTTGTTGCATCAGGTACGGCACCTGCCCCTATGACTGCGGCATTTACTTTAGCATCTACATAAGTACGGGTTGCTTTTTCTGATGGGTATTTCACATCAGAGTTGGTAGACAATGTACCATCTGTAGTTTTATTAATTAAATCTTCTTTAAGATCTATTCCTAAATCAGTTTTCACCTGATCTGGGGTTCTTTGCTGCATGGTAGTAGCATCCAGTGCATTAATATAATTACCTGGTGTGTACGAAGTGATTCCTGTACCACCATTTGGCACCATCACTACTCCAGTAATGGAAGTAGCAGAATTAGCGGTATTGGCATTACCATTCAAATCTCCAGTGATTGTTCCTACCACAATATTTCCTGCTGCATCTCTTTTCACTATCGTTTCAGCAACATTCTGATCAGTTGCCGCATTGGCTAAATCAACCCCCGTTTTAATATCTGAAGATGTCGCACCGCCTACCTTTAAAACTGATGGAGCATCGGCTGTACCACCCAGATCGTTAGATAACATCACTTTCCCTTTTACAGTAGTGGTTGCGTCTTCTATTGTTCCTTTAGCATCTATATATTTTTTGACCGCATTTACTGTTGGATATTTTATATCGGAAGCGGCATCTAAAACCATGTCAATGCTTTTATTTGCTTTATCTTCTTTATCGTTCAATGCTTGTTGTGTTAAATTACTTACAGGTTTGTCAAGGTCTTTGGTATTCTCTACGTCGCCCAACCCTAAGTTTGCTTTGGCATCCGTTGGATTATTTGCTCCTGTTCCACCATTTGCTATACCTACAATTCCAGTTACATTATTTGCTGTTCCAGATATATTACCCTGAACTGTTCCAGTAAGTGTTGGATTATTTAAGGTTGCTCCATCTGATAATACAATATCTCCTGTACCTGAAGTTGTAGCAGCTTTCAGTTCACCGCCCTCACCTTTCAATATACCTGTTACGGTAGTCGACAAGGTTATTTCAGGTGTTGTTGTTTCATTAGCTACGGTTCCAGTTAAACCATTCATCGTTGCAACAGAAACTTTTGTTACACTCCCATTGCCAGTACCGCCACCGCCGCCGATTCCATTAGCTGCTTTTGTTATTCTTCCATGTTGATCTATTGTAATATTAGCTAAGGTATAATCACCAGCAGTTACGCCTGTAGTAGAAAGCCCCAGGGGATTTGTCATTATACCACTTCCAATTAAAGTACCATCGCGATAAACTATTCCGCTTCCGCCAGTACCACCGCCTCCATTACCACCAAGTAGACCAGCAAGGTCAACATGACTATTTCTTGGGCCTGAGATAGACAAGATGGTTCCAGCCAGACTTAAACTTTGATTTAAATCGCTAAGACTAACCGCGTTTCCTCCTTTAAGGGATAGGTTATAATTAGCGTCAAAACTTAGTGCTAAATCTTGTGGATTCACTGAATCACCCTTTTCTCCTTTCGGTCCCACCAACAATGTTCCACCTAATGGCCAGTTTCCTGTTGTTTTTGGTCCAAATAATGTTGTGGTAGTCAGGTTCAGATAAAAATCTCCGTCTTTACCCAACCCTGCTGTCGGTATCGAGCTACCACTTAATATGGTATTACCATTAGTGCCATTGCTTCCTCCTGAACCAGCATCATTGCTGGTACCCAATTTTTGCCATTGTCCATTGCTATAAAAATAAAACCCTGGTGAATCATTAGTTTGATAAATCAATAATCCATTTGCCGGATTATTGATATCATTACGTTGTACAAGCGACAATCTTGGGATAAGCAATCCTTTAGATGTTGATAGTATTTCTAGCTGCGCACTCGCATCCGGAGTACTGGTGCCTATACCTACTTGTGCTTTTGCGCTAAAAGCAAAAAGCAATCCTAAAAACACGGCGTAATGCTTAACTAGTTTATTCATGAGATTATTATATTTAGATGGTGTTATGCTAAAAATTTTATAAATAGGAGAAAAAGAAACCACATAGGCTTCTGTTGGAAATTAATTAAACTACCAGTTTACACCCAATCCTATTGAAAGATGGGTTAAATAAAAAATCTTATATTTTAGGAGTTATCCAACAGATTACAACCTGTATAGAGAGTTAAATACTGCTTTGAGTATAATTGTTGAGTGCCGATGTCAGTTAATTTCTTTAGGAAACGCATAATAAAACATATTAGGGAAGATCATTCATTTTTATCAGACCCATAGGCAAGCCTGTTTTAAACAAATAATCTATGATTTAAATGCAAATTTAGCATTCATTAATGGATTATCACACAAGACCAGTGTAATAATTGAGATATAAAGCAATACAACTATCTAATCAGTTAACTCACAACACCTTAAACATCAATAAAATTATCTTTATTAAGATAAATCGTATTTCACAAACACAATCTATTTAAAAATCAATCACTTGGGAATACAAGCAATGATAGTAAAACTATCAAAAATTCATGTTTATTTTGATGATTTAAATGAATAAACTGAACAAAAAAATATCAGTTAATCCTACCTACCTTTATTTGTAGAGAGGCGCAGAGGGGGCTGGACTGGAAAGTTCATGCCCCCTCTCATTTTTCACCAATCTGCTTTCTGCTAACAAATAATCTTGCTTATAATCATATTCAATAGAAGAGCTCAATCTTTCATAAAATAAACCATTTGGAATTTCAATTGTTCTTATCATAATTATTCTTACATAAAAGCTATTTGATATGAAGGCCATTTGTTATTCTTTTATCACCATCCTATTATTATCTGCCGCCACCTGTAAGAAAGCTATACCAGGTTCGGATCTTGAAAAAAAACTCATTGGTGTATGGAAATATACAGGAAAAAGTGGCGGTTATGCTGGTAAACAGGAAAAGGCAGATCCTGCGACTCTCAATACTCTTGAATTTAAAAGTGGACACCTTTATATTCGGAAAATAAATGATAAGAGTACTGCAAAGGGAAAATATGAGCTATATAAAACTAAGAGCATCTATTCGGGCAAAGAAGATAATGCGATACGCTTTGAATCAATACCCAGCAATTCAGATATATCAAACGATCCGGCTAGAAATACCATCGTTACAATACAAAACGATAGCTTAACAATTGCAGATAATGTTTATGATGGCTTTAAGTCTACATACATCAGAATTAAGTAACACTCAACCATACGAATTCTCCTTTTAGATTTCTTTTATCTTAGCTTTGCATTTTTATAAGGAGAGAGAGATGACGTCAAAAAATAAAAAGAATAGTTTTCTATTTTTTGTCTACCTAACGGGACTGAGTATTATTGGTTTTTTAGCGACAGATATGTATTTACCTGCATTTGATAAAATGCGGATTGATTTAAATGCCAATAAAAGTAGTATAAGTGCTACAATGAGTTTGTTTTTAGCAGGGTATGCAATTGCACAGTTATTATGGGGGCCCATTTCAGATAAAGCAGGTAAACCCAAAACAGTGTTAATGGGCTTAAGTATCTTTACCATTGCTTCTTTAGGTATCTATTTTACCGAAAGTGTGAATATACTTTTAATGTTAAGATTAATACAGGCAATTGGAGTTTGTGCAGCTGCTGTTTGTTGGCAAGCACTGGTTATTGAAAGGTATCCTAAAGAGGAAACGAATAAAGTATTTGCAACAATTATGCCTTTGGTAGCATTGTCCCCTGCATTAGCACCGCTAATTGGCGCTTTCTTGCTTAATTATTTTAGCTGGAGATCTATATTTATTGCACTGGCATTTATTGCTGTTTTATTGATTTTGTACACCTTAACTATAAAAGAGAATAAAACTACTGACAGTCAAAACACTAAACCAACTGATTCCATATCCGACAGGTCTTATTTTTCCTTTTTTAAATCCCATAAGTATTTAGGTAATGTATTGATCTATGCCCTGTGTTCAGCAACATTTTTTGCTTGGCTTACTGGCTCTCCATTCTTTTTAAAGGAACTTGGATACAATGAAAGTGAAATTGGTTTTAGCTTTTTCCCACAGACAGTCGCATTTTTAATCGGCGGGTATGGGTACAGAAGTATCTCAACCCGGATTGAAGGAAAAAAGCTTATCCCTGCATTACTTATACTTAATGGCATCTGCTGTATAGCATTGTATTTAATCACTATTTTGATGACTCCTACTTTAACAATTTTACTGATTCCATTTTGCTTAATGGCATTTTCTAATGGTGCCTGCTATCCTATTGTTGTTGCCGAAGCATTGAAGTCGTTTCCAAACAACCTGGGTAAGGCAGCGGCTTTGCAAAACACCATTCAGTTAGGAATCTGCTTTTTAGCGAGTGCCGTTGTATCTTTATTTTCGAAAAATGCATTATTGAGCACCACTGTTGTGATGTGTAGCACCATTCCATTTACCTTTATTGCTTACAGATTAAGCGCAAGGATATAATTGAGGACTAGAATTTCAATTAATGGCTTATTTACCGTATTATTATATTATTAATCAGGACTTAGCAGACCAATTAAAAAAAATGTTTTATGCCTACAATTAATGATATTGCTTATATTTACAATGCTCTGCCTACTGCCAGTATCATTTTAAAGGCTAATGCTCCTCATTTTTCTATTGTTATGGCTAACAGTGCGTTCTTAAAAGCTACCCATACAGACCTTGCTCTTATTAAGGATAAAGATTTTTTTGATAAATTCCCTGAAATCGCTGACGAGAATATCCTGGATAGTATGTTAATGGCTTTTGAACAGGTTCTGGTACAGAAAAAAAATTATCAGATTAAAAGCTATAAATATCAGCATAACACCACTGATTTAGAACAGTCAACCCCCGCATTTTGGAAAATTGATGTATACCCCCTACTCGATAAGGCAGGAGATATTGAGTATATAGTACAAAGTTGGGAAGATATAACGCATATTAAGGAATATGTGACAAAAAGCAAGCTGACACAAGATGCCCTGAAATCGAGTAATGAACTATATGATTATGTCAATAAAGCAACCAACGATGCTATTTATGACTGGGATATTGTACAGAATCATTTGGAATGGGGTGAAGCTTTTTTCAGAGTTTTCGGTTATAAAAACAGCGGAAAATTCCCTATTGAAAACTGGTCGTTAATGCTACATCCTGACGATCTTGATTACACCAACGAAAGTTTATCACGTTTATTAAAAGACAAAACTAAAATTAATTGGGCCATAGAATATCGCCTTAAAAAGGCTAATGGTGAATATGCTTTTGTTCAGGAAAATGGATATGTTCTTAGGGATACTGATGGTAATGCAATAAGAATGATTGGCGTTTTGCAAGACATTACCCAGAGAATGGAGCATGAACTCAAAATTAAAGAACATTTGGAACGGTATAATGCAGTTTCTAAGGCTACAAGTGATACAATTTGGGATTATAACTTGCTAACTAATCAAATCGTTTGGAACAATGATGGCAAAAATATTTTTGGCCACAGGAAAGCTAATGACACTTATGATTGGTGGAAAGCACATGTTCATCCCGATGATTTAGCCCAGATTTTAGCTGTTTTTGATGATTGTATTTCACACCAACGACCACGTTGGATTGGAGAATACCGATTTAGATGCGACGATGGATCTTACAAGGCTGTGCTTGACAGAGGTTTCTTGATTTTTGATAATAAAGGTAAAGTAATTAGAATGATCGGTGCCATGCAAGATATTACAGAACGGGTAAATTACATTCATACCATTGAACAACGGAATCTTAAACTTAGTGATATCGCCTGGGCACAGGCACATTTGGTTAGGGCACCTCTGGCACGTATCATAGGGATTGTTCAGCTACTTAAAGACGAAGAAAATAAGGTTGTTACAGATGAGCAAAAACTGTTATCGTACCTTGATATTTCTGCAAAAGAACTAGATAAAATTGTAACAGGTATCATCGACAAAAGCATTATTTAGTTAGTCAACGAATTGTTAAATGCTCCCCTGTAATCAGGAGAACTTAAAACAACCTTTATATTTGTCTTTCTAAAATGACTAAAAATTAAAAACACATGCTAGAATTACTTAAACAACCATGGCCCTGGTATACCTCAGGAATAGCTATTGCCTTTATCATGATCTTGCTGCTGGTCTTTGGAAAGTCATTTGGTTTTTCCTCTAATTTAAGAACTTTATGTACGATTGCAGGTGCTGGAAAAAGATATAGCTTTTTTGACTTTGACTGGAAAACCCAAAAATGGAATCTTTTGTTTCTTGTAGGTGCTATTATTGGTGGTGTTATTTCATCAACATTATTAAATAGTGACACACCATTAGCATTGTCGCAGGCCACTATTAATGATCTGGCTAAACTTAACATAAATTTTGACGGTCAATTGAATCCTGCACAACTTTTTGGACCTGATTTCATCAGTTCTCCAAAAGGAATCATCATCTTATTAATTGGAGGCCTTTTAGTTGGTTTTGGCTCCCGGTATGCCGGAGGTTGTACATCTGGACATGCCATCAGTGGTCTTTCCAATTTACAATTGCCATCACTTATTGCCGTTATTGGCTTCTTTATCGGTGGCCTAATAATGACTCATCTTTTATTACCCATAATATTTTAATCATGAAAGGACTAAAGTTTATACTCGCGGGAATACTTTTCGGTATTATAATGGCGAAATCAGAAGCCATTTCATGGTATAGGATTCAAGAAATGTTCCGATTCCAATCGTTCCATATGTATGGTATTATTGGCACAGCAGTGGTTCTAGGCACACTTTCCGTATTCCTAATCAAAAAGTTTATGATTAAGGATATTGAAGGCAATCCGATCATTTTTGTTGATAAAGATAAAAGCTGGAAAAAATACATTATTGGAGGCTCTATATTTGGATTAGGTTGGGCACTTACAGGAGCTTGCCCCGGCCCTATGTTTGTAAACATTGGTTATGGGTACTGGTCTATGATTGTGGTAGTTATTGGCGCACTACTAGGGACTTATCTTTATGGCGTATTCAGGAATAAACTTCCACACTAAATAACGCAAGATATTGCCGTTTAAATAATCATTTTGTAAAGAAAGATGCTATACTTTGATTATAACCTAATGTTTAACTTTATTTGTGTTATGAAATATCTTCTGATCTTTATTACCTATATCAGTTTTAACTTCTTAAGCGTAGCTACTGGCTATATGCCTAATCAGGCTAAAGCACAAGATGCCATTAGTTTTAAAGCTAAAATGGATAGCGTTAAAAACAAAACCATTCTTGATGTACGCATGCCAAGAGAATATGGTGTTGGTCATATTAAAGGAGCAATAAACCACAATGTTTACGACAAAGATTTTAAAGAGAAAGTATCGACCTTAGATAAAAAACTCCCAATTTTTGTATACTGCAAAGTAGGTGGTAGAAGTGCTATGGCTGTGAAACAACTTAAGGAATTAGGCTTTACAGATATCCATGAATTACAGGGAGGCATATTGGCATGGGAAGCGAAAAAACTAGAAGTCGTTAAAGGCCCCTAAAATTTGGGCAACTTGTAAATGAAGAGAACGACCAACGAAAAGCGCTGCTTAATTTATAATTAAACAGCGCTTTTTGTTTTTACAGTACGAATTCAGGAAAATCACATTACAGGAACTTTCATAAGAGTATCCCCGGATTTCCGATTTGTAGTATCCTTTTTGGTTCCTTTTTTTTCAGTGGTTTTCTTTTTTGACATTTTAGACTTCATAGGATGTTTTTTTGTCTCCTTGTGTTTACCAGTAGTATCTTGCTGAGGACCTACAACTGCGTATGCTGACCAACAAAAGGCAGCCAACATCAAAGTAATCATTAGTTTTTTCATTGGACTATAATTTAATTTCAAACTGTATTTATCACATATACACATTCACAAAACAACACTGATTATGAATGGTTTAAGTTATTTTAATTTCCCTTTTCATTCATCCGCTTACGTTGCTCCTCTTCTGCTTGTTTCACCTCATCTTTTTCAGATAAAGGTTCATCTGTTTTTATTTTTTCATTTTTTGGGGGAGATACACGACTCGATTTATCTGAATGATGGTCTGATACTTTTTGTTTTTTCATGATTACTCAATTAATTTATTCCAAGAGTATATTAACTTGAGAACTTCCTTAGCTCAGCATCGAGCAATAGGACAAAAAACAGAGATGAACTTTATATTTAGTAAGTACAAAACATCATTGGTTTGAAATTGATTTGATTTCCTTAAAAAATGACAAACCAGTATTAAGAAAATCCAAACCTTTCTATTATATTCGATACACTAATGAGCTCTCAAACATTCAAGTGTTTATTTGAGATGCTATTAATCTCAAATGATGATATTAAAGGCTAATTTAAAGAAGAGAATATTTGCAACAATTTTGGATTATAGTTTAATCTTTGTTTCAACATTTACATACATTATTTTCTTTGGGGCAGAAAATGAAAATGGTAAGATGGAAGTAACGGGCTTCAAAACATTAGTAATTCCAATAGTTTGGTTCGTCTATTTTGTTGTAATTGAGGCCGAATACGGAGCAACACTTGGACATAACAGCTTTAATCTTAAAGTGATGACACTTGACAAAAAGGATATTGATTTTACACACGCCCTTAAAAGACACCTCTTAGATCCAATTGATATTTTATTCTACGGAATACCAGCTTTCATCGCTGTAAAATACTCTGTAAGACACCAACGTTTAGGTGATATGTGGGCACAAACAATTGTAGTTGACACACTAGATCCTGAACAACAACCATATACAAAATATATAAAAAAAACCTCGTAGAAAATACAATTAAACCCATCAGGATTCTTTCTTATTCACTTAACTATGACTATTTGTAGCTGGCTAATAGAAGTTTAGCCTAAAGATGAATAATATCAAACTATGATCAATTTCTGTTGTTTTAAAAACTAAACCCCAGATATGGCATCATCAAAGAAATCAATATACAGTGCTTTAGCTGCCAATCTCCTAATCGCCATTACTAAATTTATAGCAGGCCATTTCAGTAATAGTGCTTCCATGTTTGCCGAGGGCATTCACTCTCTTGTAGATACTGTCAATCAGATACTACTTCTATATGGCATCAAACGCAGCAAAAAAAGCCCAGATGCCCAACATCCATTTGGGTATGGCAAAGAACTCTATTTCTGGTCTTTCATTGTCTCTATCATGATTTTTGGTTTAGGTGGAGGTATATCTATTTATCAAGGGATAACACATATTATTCATCCCGAAGCTTTAGGAGATCCGACAATCAGCTATATAGTACTCCTATTGTCCATTATTTTCGAAAGTTCATCGCTAGTCATTGCGATCAAAGCTTTCAACCAAACCAGGGGTGAATTATCCTGGTGGAATGCTATAGTTAAGAGTAAAGATCCCTCCACCTTTCTGGTGCTTTTTGAGGATCTTGCTGCTGTAGCCGGTCTTTTAATTGTTACGATTTGTCTCTTCCTGGGCCATCAATTAAACATACCACAACTGGATGGTCTTGCCTCAGTATTAGTGGGCTTACTACTGGTAGGTGTTTCAGCTATCCTTGCCCGTGAAAGCAGGAGTCTGTTAATGGGAGAAGGAATTGCCCCCGAAACACAAGCAAAAATCACTGATTTGGTACAAAAACACCCTACGGTTATTAAAGTACTACATTTATTGTCTACCTACCAATCACCCGAACAGGTTGTCCTTATGCTGATTATCGTATTTAAAAACGACAATACAATAGTTGAAATCAATGAAGCAATAGATGATATTACAGCAAATATAAAACAGGAATTTCCCCTGATTCAATTTGTAATTATTCAACCGGAATCGTTGGAATAGATTAATATTACTCTCAAAACCTGGTCGCAAATCCCCCTCTACATTGTCTTATTTAGCCACTTTTAAAATCAATTTTTCAAACCACCTTTGTACTGTTGGTGTTTATAGTACAGCTATTTACAACAGAAATGGAGCAGCGACCATAATTTAAAACGGGCGAAACCGAAAAGCCAGACGAGTAGGAAAGGAAAAAATTGATTGTTATGTCAGATAATAAAGTTTCATTACACAGAATCCTAAAAGCATCTCCAGAAAAGGTATATCGCGCATTTACTGAGGCGCTTGCAATTGCCTCATGGCTCCCACCATACGGTTTTCTTTGTACAGTTCATGAAATGAAAGTGGAAACTGGTGGCTCTTTCCGCATGTCGTTTCAAAATTTCACTACAGGAAATGGCCATTCATTCGGTGGAAAATATATAGAGGTTAAACCCAATGAGTTCCTGAAATATACTGACACCTTTGATGACCCTAATCTTCCAGGTGAAATGATTACCTCTGTTTCACTTAGAAAAACTATAGCAGGGACTGAAATTAAAGTTACACAAGAGGGAATCCCAAGTGTTATACCTGTAGAAATGTGCTATTTAGGTTGGCAGGATTCTTTGGATAAATTGACCAGACTTGTAGAGCCAGAAATACCAGATGCTTAATTCTATATCATTAACTCTTAATAACCTGAATGTTCATGTTATATGAACATTCAGGTTTAAGTGCTTCTAATACTATCCTCATAAGTAGGACCATACATTCCAGGAACTTTATTTCCTGTAGCCCGCAGGTAAACCACCAATTCGCCACGATGATGATAAATATGGTTAAAAAGAAACCCACGCGAAACTATCCCTCTCGGCATAGGACCAAGAACCACCTTTTCGCCAACTGTCATTGTCCAATTGTCTTCCAATTTTTGTTCCGTCAATGATTTTAATGCAGCTCTTGCTTTTTCAACATTAAGCTCGAAAAGCGCCAAAGTAGCCGTAATGTCATTGGGATCACCTCGCTCCATATGATCATTTGCCATATCATAAACATCTTTAGTAAGGGTGCCCTCATACCAATAATAAATAGTAGCAATGTGCTGAGCAAGTTGCCCCATTGTCCAGGAAATTTCGGATGGCTTATAACCAAGGTCTTTTTCGGGAACTGCTTGAAGTAATTTACGGGTACTGTTTACTTCATGTTCGAATTCACCTGTTAGATATTGTAATATCATATTTCAATAAATTAAAGTTATATTGATTATAACAAAATCAATGTTATAGAGTTTGATATAAAGCTTTTATTAATTTCAAAATATTCCTTTTTATTCTGATGAAAAAAATGTTAATTACGTATCACAAAACTTAGACCGTTTAAAGTGTTTATTTAGCATCAGCATTTTCATGATTAAAGATAATTCTAACTTTATGTCTGATGATACTTATTTAAAATTAATAAGTAATGGAGACAAAGAGGCATATACCGCTTTATACAAAAAATATTGGGAGAAATTATATATTTCGGCATATACTATTCTGAAAAATAACCATATGGCTGAAGATATTGTTCAAGAAGTAATGATATCTCTGTGGCTAAGAAGAAAAGATTTACAAATCGAAAACCTGAATGCATATTTACATCAAAGCACTAGATTCCAAATCTTTAAAACGATAAGAAAAAACAACAATATGCCGCTCACTTCGCTCGATATGATTAAACTATCTATCCCAAATGATGCGGAAAGCAATCTCAAAATTGAAGAAATAAACAACTCTTTAAAAAAGACCATCTCTGAATTACCAAGCCGATGTCAGGAAATTTACATTCTTAGAAGAACAGAAGGTTTAACCGTCAAAGAAATATCTTTGAGACTTGGCCTGAGTCCTAAAACTGTTGAAAATCAATTAACCATAGCTTTTAACAAGATAAGGAAGCAATTGGATAATCAACAAAAATACTCGGCAACACTGATTTCTTTCATCATTTATGGACTTTATTAAATAATAAATTTAAGCTGCTTGGGGGATACCTCTATTTTTTGACACTTATCAATATAGAGCCAGTAAAAGCTTGAGTAAGTATGGATGACAAAAAATTGAAAAACCTTATTGATAAATTTCTTAGTGGGGACATAAACCAGGTGGAGCAAAACCTGCTATTTGCTACCTATGAAAAACTCCAAGAAAATCCGGAAGCCTGGAATAATGAGACTATGGGCACTAAAGAACAAGTTTCTAATAGAATCCATTCGGGCATCATGACGAAAATTGAAAATAAGGAAAGAAAATCTGTAATTCTCTGGCAACGATGGAGTATGGCTGCCTCTTTTCTATTTCTTATCGGTCTCACATTTTTCATTTATGATTATGCCCAAAACACCTGGTTGAATACTGACGATAGCAATAACCGCTTTGTCATTAGCCCAGGAGCAAATAGTGCTACTTTAACCCTGGCTGATGGAAGTACCATCTCTTTAAACGATTTAGATAAAAATGAGTCAGTTAAACAAGGTGAAATTAGTTTTAAAAAAGAAAAAGATGGATTGCTAACCTACCAGATGGCTGAATCTACTCAGGAAGCATCAGCGATAAATACAATTCAGACTCCTAAAGGAGGTAAATACGAAATTGTATTACCTGACGGAACGAAAGTATGGTTAAATGCGATGTCTAAGATTAGTTTCCCCGTTTCTTTTTCATCAAAAGAAAGAAGAATTGAACTAAACGGCGAAGCCTATTTTGAAGTAGCAAAAAGTAGAACCCCTTTTGTAGTAAAAACTAATAAACAAGAGATAGAAGTCTTAGGAACACACTTTAACGTTCAAAACTATAATGATGAACTGACCAGCAAAACAACACTCATTGAAGGGCTGGTACAAATAAATCTTAACGAAAGTACAAAGCCTCAGTTACTTCAACCAGGGTATCAGGCAACAATTTCAGATAAAATGACCATTAAAGAGGCTGACCTCCAAGAGACTTTGGCCTGGAAAAATGGTTATTTCCAGTTCACAGATGCAGATTTACAATCAACACTAAGACAAATTTCCAGATGGTACAATGTTGATATCATATATGAAGCCAATTTCATTTCCAAAAAGAAATTCACTGGAAGATTACCAAGAAATACAGACTTTGTAGCAGTTCTTGAAATACTTAAATATTTTGATATCAAATTTGAAATAAAAAGTAGAGAGCTTCACATTAAAAAGATTAACACCAATTCCTAGATAACCTAACGGGAAATCCATTTCTAACCATTTATTAACAAATTAATTCTATTGTATGAACCAAACTTTAACTAAACCACTATGAGCAGTCTGTTTTATCTAAAGGTCACACGCTGGCCTAATCTTAAAAGAAAATTAAGAACGCCTCTACTCCTGCTACCAGTTTTATTTTGTCTTTCTTTGAAGGCAAACACTTCTGTATCACAGCAGAAAATTACAATTCAGCAAAAAAACAAAGCTTTAATACCTATTATTAAAGAAATAGAACGTCAGTCTGAATTTACTTTTTTATTTGATGCCAATGAACTTAAGAAATACCAAAACCTAAGTTTAAACATTAAGAATTTAAGTTTAACACAGACTCTAACTAAATTATTCACTGGTTTCCCTCTGGAGTTTAAAATTATCAACAACACTGTTCTAATTAAAACTACCCCTAACGCCGGTAACGTACCCATTAGAACAGCCGCTATAGTACAAGAGCAAATAACGGTTCGTGGTACTGTAAGCGATGGACAAGGAACCATCCCAGGTGTAACGGTTGCACTAAAATCCGACAGTAAAGTTGGTATTGCAACGGATGTTAACGGGAGGTACACCATTAAAGTACCACCAAATGGCACATTAGTTTTTAGTTTGCTCGGTTATGAAAAAAAGGAAGTCATGATTAAAGGTGAAAACATCATCAATGTGACCCTGAATCAATCAGATGGTCAACTCGACGAAATTGCTATTGTAGCTTTTGGAGCGCAAAAGAAGTCTACTATGGTTGGTTCCGTTACTTCCATCAATCCGAAAGAGCTGAAAGGACCAACAAGTAATTTAACCACCATGCTTGCAGGACGCGTTGCTGGTATCATCGCTTATCAGAGAAGTGGTGAGCCTGGTCGTGACAATGCTGAGTTCTTTATTAGGGGTGTTACAACTTTTGGAACTGGAAAAAAAGATCCATTGATATTAATTAATGGTATTGAGGTTTCTGCCTCAGATTTGGCCAGGATTCAGCCGGATGACATTGCTGGTTTCTCTATCTTAAAAGATGCTACAGCCTCATCTTTATATGGTGCAAGGGGTGCAAATGGTGTGGTATTAGTAACCACTAAATCAGGAACTGAAGGCAAGACCAAGTTCAATGTAAGGTTTGAGAACTCACTTTCCTCCAATACAGATAACTTTCAACTTGCAGATAATATTAGCTATATGAAATTGGCTAATGAAGCTGCATCAACACGAAATCCTCTACTAGAAACTCCATACGACCGGGAAAAGATAGATTATACCGTAGATGGTGAGAATCCTATGTTATATCCAAACAACGATTGGATGAAATTAATGATCAAGGATTACACCAATAACCAAAGGTTGAATATGAACTTGAATGGTGGTGGAGAAAAAGCTCAGTATTATATATCAGGAACTTATAATATTGATAATGGTGTGCTTAAAACGATTTCCCTTAACAACTTTAACAGTAATGTAAGAGCAAGTAATTTTGAAGTCCGCTCCAATGTCAATGTTAAACTGACAAATACTACTGAGGCCATCATCAGAACTACTGGACAGTTCGATTCTTACAACGGTCCTATTGGTGGAGGTTCAAATATATTTGCTCAGGTAATCGCCGCAAACCCTGTTATGTTTCCTGCCATCTACCCACAGAGTTACTCTCCGTTCACCAAACACTCTTTGTTTGGCAATTCATTACGAGAAGATAAGAGCTTCTACGTCAATCCATTTGCAAATTCAGTTTCCGGTTTTCAAAAACAAAGTAAGTCTAACGTAACTGTACAATTTGAATTGAAACAGGATTTTGATTTCATTACTCCTGGCTTAACATCAAGACTAATGACCTATACCAGACGTAATTCCTACTTCGATGTTTCCAGACAACTTAACCCTTTCTATTATGGTGCCAAAATGGATCCAGAAACTGGTTTTAAAGGTCTTGAAATCTTAAATGAAGAAACCGGTACCGAGTACCTTACT
The DNA here is from genome assembly GCA_040393085.1 of Pedobacter hiemivivus. Taxonomy (GTDB): domain Bacteria; phylum Bacteroidota; class Bacteroidia; order Sphingobacteriales; family Sphingobacteriaceae; genus Pedobacter; species Pedobacter hiemivivus_A. Next base: position 83,232 of record JBEBUV010000003.1, read on the forward strand.
TACAGCCCTGGAGACAAGGTTCTAAATACGTATAATTATTTGGAGCTGGCAACTGCCTACAATAAAACAATAGGAACTAAACACGAATTAAGTGCCATGCTTATTGGATTATTTAGCGATTATCAAACAGGGAATGCAATAACACTTCAAAACTCTTTACCACACCGAAATTTAGGTATATCAGGTCGTTTTACTTATGGATACGATAACCGCTATCTGATGGAATTCAATTTTGGTTACAATGGTTCTGAAAGATTTGATGTGAGTCACCGTTTTGGGTTCTTCCCATCTGTTGGCGCAGCCTGGAATGTATACAACGAGAAATTCTTTGAACCGATAAAAAGTGTAGTCAATAAATTGAAATTCAGAGGTACTTACGGTTTAGTAGGAAATGATCAGATTGGTTTAGATACAGATCGTTTCTTCTATCTGGCTAATGTAAATATGAATGCGGGAGATAAAGGTTATGCATTTGGTGATAACTATACTGAATACAACCCGGGGATCAGCATATCACGCTATGAAAACAAACAAATTACCTGGGAAAGGGCTTATAAAACCAATGTCGGCTTTGAATTAGGCTTATTCAACGCCTTAAATGTAGAGTTTGATATTTTTAAAGAAAAGCGAACAAACATATTAATGACCAGATCTAATATCCCATCAAGTATGGGCTTAAATACATCTGTTATGGCGAATGTTGGCGAAGCGCAGGGACAAGGTATGGACATTGCCTTAGACTATAATAAAACATTTACAAATGGTAGCTGGGTAACTGTCCGAGGTAACTTTACCTATGCTACCAGTAAACTACTTGTTAATGAGGAACCAGAATATGAGGGGTCACAAAAGACACTTTCAAAAGTTGGCTATTCCCTTGGTCAGGTGTACGGATTAATTGCTGAAAGGTATTTTGTGGATGATACCGAGGTGCTAAACTCTCCGCTACAAAACTATGGTGCTTATATGGGTGGCGACATTAAGTATAGGGATGTAAACGGAGATGGTCAAATTACAAGTTTAGACATCGTACCTATCGGATACCCTACTACTCCTGAAATAATTTATGGTTTTGGTTTTTCATACGGATATAAATCTTTTGATATCAGTGCATTTTTCCAAGGCTCTGCAAGATCATCATTTTGGATAAACTCAGGTCAGATATCACCATTTGCAAAAGGTACTGGTGTGAATATAGGTAAACAGAATGGTTTACTCAGTGCTATCGCAGATAGTCATTGGTCTGAAAGTAACAGAGACATGTATGCTTTCTGGCCAAGACTATCCCCTGATGTGGTATCAAACAATACTCAAACATCAACCTGGTGGATGAGAAATGGTGCCTTTTTAAGATTAAAAACAGTTGAATTAGGACACAATGTATCTCCTAAAATCTTAAAACGCACCAAACTATCAAATGTTAGGATTTATACTAATGCACTCAATTTATTTGCCCTAAGTAAATTTAAAATGTGGGATACCGAAATGGGTGGAAATGGACTGGGCTATCCGGTTCAAAGAGTTATAAACTTTGGTATTAACGTAGGCTTTTAATAAGAAGAACATGAAGAGTATATTCAAAAAACCATTATATAGTATATTAATTTTAGGTCTGGGACTTTCGTCTTGCAAGAAATTTTTAGACGTCGCTCCTGATGACATACCCACACTGGCACATGCTTTCAGCAATAAATATGAAGCCGAGAAATATTTACACACTTGTTATTCTTATCCGTTTACACGGGGTGGCAGTGATGCAGCAGTAGCAAATATTAACTTCTTAGGTGGTGATGAGTTATGGACCTATCGTGATGAGTCCAATTATCGCATTGAATCACCTTGGAAAATAGCTCTGGGAGAACAGAACAAAGTCTCACCATGGGTTAATGCATGGAATGGTGAAAACCATGCAAAATCAGCCTTTAAGGCAATCAGAGATTGTAATATTTTCATTGAGAATGTTCAAAAACCAGAGTTACTTCTGGATCTTGAACCAAGCATGAGAGAAAGATGGCTGGCTGAAGCTAAGTTTTTAAAGGCTTATCAACACTTTATCTTGCTTAGGATGTATGGACCAATTCCAATTACAGACGTAAACTTATCTATCTCTGCCTCTCCTGATGAAGTAAAAACCAAGCGTGATCCGGTTGATCAGGTGGTAAGTTATATTGCTGATTTGTGTGATGAAGCTGCAGCATCATTACCTGTCTCGATTGAAAACAAAACTACTGAAGCTGGTCGTGCCACTGCATCGGCAGCCAAAATGTTAAAGGCAAGATTGCTTCTTATGGCTGCAAGCCCACTTTTTAACGGAAATCCGGACTATGCTAATTTCACTGATAAGGATGGTGTTGTGCTTTTCAATCCTACTTATGATCCAAACAAATGGGTTCTTGCAGAAAATGCTGCTTTAGAAGCTATTGAAATGGCACATTCAGGGGGTTATTCTTTATTTAAGTTCAATAACATATTAGGGAAAATTACTGATACTACTAAAATTCAAATGAATATCCGTGGTAGTGTTACAGAGAAATGGAATAGCGAAATCATCTGGGCCTTTACTGACAATTCAGAAACAGCTATCAATAGTATACAAAATGCCTGTGTACCGGGGATTTTAGATAGCAGACTGATCACTTCAGGATGGAACTCATACCTGGCAGTACCTTTAAAGATCGCTGAGATGTATTATAGCGATAAAGGTGTTCCAATAAATGAAGACCTAACTTTCGATTACGCGAATAGATATGACCTGAGAACAGCTGTTTATAAGGAACGTTTTAACATTAAAAAAGACTGGGTAACTGCTAAGATTAATTTTAACAGAGAAAACCGATTTTATGCCAGTCTTGGTTTTGACGGTGGTGTATGGTTCATGCAAAACGTAGTAAATAGCTCGGATGAGAATAATTGGGCTGTAAATGCCAAACTAGGACAATCAGGTGGAAAAATAAGGGATACCTTTTATAATCCAACAGGATATTGGCCTAAAAAACTGGTTAACTATAGATTTACACAAACTGCAACCAGCTATACTACAGAAAGATATCCCAGACCTGAAATGCGACTAGCAGACCTATATCTGATGTATGCTGAGGCGTTAAATGAAAATGGTAAAATGGAAGAATCTATAACATGGTTAGATAAGATCAGAGAAAGATCTGGCCTTGATGGTGTAAAAGACTCCTGGACAAACTATTCTAGCAACCCTACAAAATTCACCACTAATTATGGATTAAGAGAAATCATTCAACAGGAAAGAATGATAGAACTTGCATTTGAAGGTATCAGAATGTGGGATTTAAGAAGATGGAAAACTGCAGCAACGTTTCAAAACCAACCTATAAAAGGATGGGATATCAATAGTTCAACGACAGCGGATTACTACAGGATCAGAACATTGCATAATATGGAGTTTATTTCGCCGCGCGATTACTTCTGGCCACTTAAAGAATCAGAACTGCTAAGAAATCCAAAATTAGTACAAAACCCAGGTTGGTAACTAACACCATTAAATCATGAAAACTAAAATTTTTATCATACTATTATTCTTCTTTGCCTCATGTAAAGAAGAAATAAATCAACCACTGGAAGCCGGTGGTGAAATTACAGAGAATATTTCTGATATCTCCATAGCGAACCTTCCTGGTGCTGCTAAACTAACCTATACCCTACCTTCCTCCTCTAATGTATTATACGTATTGGCAGAAGTAGAGGGTAAGAATGGTGAAGTCAGACAGTTTAAAGCATCTAACTATACCAATACGCTATTACTTGATGGCTTTGCAGAGCAAAAAGCATATACTGTGAGATTATATAGCGTAAATAAAAGTGAGCAGAGGTCTGCTCCTATTGAGGTTGAAATCAATCCTGGAAAACCTCCTTACTTAAGTGTATTTGAAACCTTATCTATGAGAGCCGATTTTGGTGGAGTTGGTGTTGATTTCACTAATGAAAGCCTGGCAAATATTGGAGTAGTTTTATATCATATCGATTCCCTAAAGCAATTTAGACGTTATGGTTCTCATTATACAAAACTTAAAACAGGAGAATTTACATTTAGGGGAATGAAAGCAGTACCAAACAAATTCGGCTCTTTTGTAATAGATAAATGGGGGAATACCTCAGATACCTTATATACGGAATTGACCCCCTTATTTGAAGTAGAAATGGATAAGAAAAAATTCGTAGACATTACTTTACCAGGCGATGCCTTTATTTATACAACCGAAACAAATATTAAAAAATCATACTTATGGGATGGACAATGGTCTACCAATTTCGCACTTCCTTATGGTACCTATCGAAATGTGACTACGAATGATTCTAACGATGGCAGACCCTTACACATTACCTTTGATATGGGTGTTACCGCCAAATTAAGCAGGATCAGGATGAGTAACTATTATACTTACACCAATAGGAACATGAAAGAGTATAAAGTGTGGGGATACCCAGGGATACCTCCAAGTGATGGCGGTTGGGCGGGATGGGTGGAACTCGCTCATCATGAACAAATCAAACCGTCTGGTTTAGCATCTGGATATTCTGACGAGGACAAAAAAGCATGGGCAGCTGGCGATAATCTCAACATTTCACCCACTTTAGCTCCTATGCGCTATATCAGAATCCAATGTCTAAAAAACTATTCGGGGAATGGAAACATGGCCATTGCGGAAATTACCTTATGGGGAAGTGATAAAATCAATTAATTATAGCAATGAATAAAACTCATGATAGCTTCATAACGATTAAAATCAAATTATATACTGATGAAAATAATATTATATAGTATAGTCGCACTGCTCGTTTTGAGTATAGGCTGTACAAAAATGGACGATTATAAGAGGTTCACCGATGGTAAGGAAATTTCCTATTCAGGCAGAGCCGATTCTTTAAAGGCATTTCCGGGTAAAAACAGGATTAAATTGACATGGCAGATTACTTCTGACCCAAGGATCAATAAGGCCTCTATATATTGGGCAAATAATTCAGATTCATTGATTCTACCTATCATCAGAAAACCAGGTGTAGAGTATTTTAGTGTGATTATACCCAAGTTGGTAGAGGCAACTTATAGTTTTAAAGTTCTTCTGCACGACAATAAAGGCAATACATCTGTCCCTGTCTATGTCACAAGTAAAGCTTATGGTAAAAACTATGAAGAATCTTTACTAAATCGAAGTCTACAAACAATTACAAAAAACAGTAATGGTAGCGCTTTATTAACCTGGGGAGTCTTTGAATCTACTGCACTTGGTGTAGAAGTTAATTACGTAACGCCCGTCAATGCCAAAAAGCAAATTTACGTCAAAGGTAGTCTCGCTACAAATACGATAAGCGACATTATGAGTAAGAGTACCGTTAGTTACCGTACCTATTTCAAACCAGACACCTTGTCTATAGATACTTTTTACGCTCCTGTTTTACAAAAGACGCTAACTTTTTAGTTAAGTCTTTAATAAAAAAAGCTGCTTAATTTTTATATTAAGCAGCTTTTTTTATTACTAAAACAATTGATTTTCTACACTTTTATTTCACTCGGATAAATGAATTTTGAGTATCCCCAACCCATTTATATTTATATATAATACTTTCCTGTTGTCCATCTTCGTTTTTCTTGTTATGAGAGATATAAAAAAGGCCGTCACCTATTGAGCACAATCCTGTAGCTCCCCATTTAAAATCCCATCCTCTAATACCTGTATTAGCATCTTTAGGCCCAGCTTCCAATAAAGAGAGGGTTTTAACCTTTATTTTTTGATTGTCTGATGATATTAAGGCTTTACCTGGCTTTGTATGTCCATCAATTACAAACAAGTCATAATTTGGAAACTGTTCTTTTTTTCCACGGTATACAGCAGCAAATAAGTTTCCTGTTGCGGAATCATATTCCAGATTTTGGATACCATAGTTCGTACTACCAGTTTTTACAAAGTATTTTTCTATGGGTTTTGCAGGGCCGGAATGGTGAAGTTTATCTTGAAATAGTGGTTGCGCATATTTATTCCAATTGGCAATATCATACTTTAATAAAACCTGATGGTCATTATCGTCTCTGTCGGTATCACCATAAACACCGTATGCAACATATAAGTATTTTTTATTGGGATTAGCACCACCAATTGCTGGCGCAAAAGCAACACCATCTATTCCTGAGCATGCAAATCTATGTGATTTTGTTTTACCCCTATCCTGCACCTTTGCTTCATAATCTTCTACAACTTCTTTAAGATATACTGTACGTAGTAAATTTTCCTTTTCGGCGTCCATATTAGGACGAACGATATCGGACCCATCAAAAATGGCAATATAGAAACCACTTTCATTGCTGTTTTTCGCTTGCAATTCTTTTCTAATTCCTTTACCGATGGCATCATTTTTATATTCCAACGAACCATATATCTTTCCGTCCTCTTCATTAAAATCCAAATCGCCAAGATGCCCAACAAAACCAGTTACACTTCCTATCAATTTACCGTTAAGATCCATCTTGATTAACTTATCTGTAAAAGAAAAATAAACAAACCCATTTGCTTTATCTAAAGCGGTCCCCTGAACATGTAGTTTGCCTTGTTTTCCAGAATAGATTGAATCTGGCAAGCTTGATAAATTATTTATATCCTGAGATTGAGCGCTTAATGTAAATAAAGTAAAAAAGAGATGTAATAAAATGAGTTTCTTCATGTGGCTAAAATTAATAATATGTATTAGGCTTTATATAAAAAAATTGTTATAAAATCGGTATTTGATCAACTAAATTAGTTTAATTGTTAATCATTTTATTATTTTTTGTCACAAAAAACCTATAAATTCTTTTATTATGTTAAAAAACACCTGAAAGCGGCAATAGATCCAGGTTTAAATATTCTATTTCTATTTGTCCGATCCCAATAGCCCAGCATTGCTAGCGTCACAAACAACAATACAAAGAAAATAAAAAACTGGGGCCTTATCCAGTCCCCCGGAGTCTGAGACCCTTGTTACAAAAACCACTTAAATACATCATTAAACCCAGAAAAACGGCTCTGTTTTTTTTTAAAATTATCTTCCATCAAAATTAAACCGTTCATAAACCGGACATTGTTCATACAAATTGTTATACTAAAATTGTCCCTCGGTTGAAATCTATAAATTTCTTAATAGTATAATCTTTCAGGAGATCATAGAATGTTGCCATTTGACATTGAATTGTAACAGATGTCAACCAAATACTGCCCTACAACTGCTTTAACACTGGTTTTTTACTGCAAAAGCAGTAGCAGACCAGTATCAGACCAGTATCAGACCAGTACCTGAGCAGTATCTGGTATACACCAAACTACCATCATTCTTTGCAAATAACACGAAAGCAACGAACTTAAATAAAGAAATAAAATTAATTTTAAAATCTTAAGTATTTAATTAAACGACACTGAAATTAACTACAAACTGATTGAATATAATTTAAAATTTGAACATAATTAATATTTAGCAGCTTTTGTCCAAATTTTACGAGATATGATGAGATTAGCCGTTATTGCAGGAAAAATCTAGAGAAACATATCAGTATGGACGAATATTTAAATTGTAAATCCTTAAAGAAATATTATATTGTATGGAGCTTAAAATAATTCGACAAAATGACCATTAAAACGACCCAAACAGAGGCTAGCGTAGAAGATTTCATCAACGACTTCGCAGCTACACCGCAGAAAAAAGAAGACGGTTTCGAATTATTGAAATTGATGAAAGAACATACGGGATATGACGCTAAAATGTGGGGACCGACGATGATCGGTTTCGGATACTATCATTACAAATCAGAAAGAAGCAAGCAAGAAGGAGATTGGCCTTTAGTTGGGTTCTCTCCTCGAAAGGCAGCTATCTCCTTATATGTCTATAGTGCTGCCCCCGGTCAGGAAGAACTCCTCAAACAATTGGGAAAATTCACCATGGGAAAAGGTTGTATCTATGTAAAAAAGCTGGCAGACATAAATATTGAGATACTTAAGGAGCTGATCAGTGGAACGATTAAATTTCTTCAGGAAAAATGGGGAAAGATTTGAATTTTTAAGTCCTTTTGTTACTGAACTTAATATTTCATTGCAATAGCTTCCCTCATAAGGATGATTTAATACGATAACTGCTCTCATTTTTGTATTGATTTAATAGAATACAAAAATGAGAAGACAGTTAACTATTGAACGATAACAATTGTAAAGAAATACAGATTAACGTCTATTTCTAATCCTGCTTAAAGAAACAGACGTAATCCCCAAATATGAAGCTATATAATGTTGCTGAATCCGTTGGATAATTTCGGGATGCTCTTGTATTAGCTCCTGATAGCGTTGCTGAGCCGTATTTTCACTTTATATGATATATGAACAGAAGAGAGTCCTCGTAAAAAATATCTGAATTATTGCTTTCTCATCCAAAGCATCCCATTTTTACTTTTAAAATTGCTTATTTTACCCTCATCAAGTAATCCATTCAATATTCTATCAGCATCTTCAATGTTATTGTCAGTCAATACTGCAAACTCTTTGGTCATTAATGTATTGAAAAAAGAAAATACCCCTAATGGTGATTGATCATATTGTTTTCTTTGGGCATCAGGAACGATTTTTTTTATGGTGTTCACATAATCTTCATAGGGTCTGAATCCATAAACCAAGGCTTGGTTATTATTCGCATCCGTAAAAAACAAGGTCGGAAACCCCCTCACGCCTAATTGCTTACCTAAATTCAGGTCTTCTTGGAACAATTTGTTGGCTTTTCCTTCATAATCAGCTTTAAATTGGAAAGTATCTAATCCGACCTCACGTGCAGATTGCTGTAAGTGTTCCCATTTGGTGATATTTTTCTTTTCCAGGAAAAGCATCTCTCTTAATCTGCGCATAAAAGAAACTCCTTTTTCTTTGCCTTGGAGTTCTGCAGCCTTCACCGCTATAGATGGGGGATAAGAAGAATCAAAAGGATCTTCAAACCAAACATCACCATCAATTGGCATTTCATAATGATCTCCGGCTTCTTCCCAATGAGCAGCTACATCTGATGGTTTATTAATGCCTCCACTGCTATAAACAGCCCAAGATGGCAATAAACCACCCATATGGTAATCTATCTCGAAGTAATCTCCGTATTCTAGTTTAAGCTTTCTCAATTGCGGTTCGATCCCCCAACAAGAAGAGCAGATAGGATCCGTAAAGTAGACTATTTTAACAGGTTTTTTGGGGGAGGAAAGATTTGTTTCTTCTGCTGTGCTAATGGTGTCCTGCACACCGCATACGCCTGTTTCAATATCACAAAACAGTGGATTTTTATTTTCTGTCGTTTTCATATTTTAATTCTTATCTCTTTATTCATTAACTTGTGCAAAGATACCCACAAGGATATCCGTATACAATAAGTCAAAAAAACATGACTACCATAAAGAAAGATTTGTTGCAGGAAAGCTGCCCCGCAGAAGGGCTTTTAAAATTATTATCTGGTAAATGGAAACCTCAAATATTTCGTTTGGCAGTTGATGGTTCAGTGCGTTTTAATAGCTTATTAAAGAAATTGCCGAACTCAAATAAACAATCCATTTCTACTGCATTAAAAGAACTGGAAGAAGCAGAATTATTAATCCGAACAGTTGTAAAAGAGAAGCCCTTACATGTTGAATACACGCTATCTAAACGAGGAAAAGCACTTATACCTATTTTTATGGAAATAGAAGATTTATCTTAGCATTCCATCCATAAAAAGCCTCTATTCTAATCATTCCGATCAAGATATTCCAATATTTCATTCAACTGTTTTTCAGACATAACACCACTATATCGGAAAAGAACCTGATATTTACAGTCCAATAATACCCATGTTGGAAAGGATAATCCCTCCTTTCCATTTAGCGCTACAGCAAGTTCGTGTATACCAGTTTCTACACCCGTTGCCTTGTAGTGATAGCTCTGTCCATTAAAGCTGATCTCCTCCTTATCCTCTGCATTGAATTCTACATAATAGATTTGCTTTACCTTTTCCTGAAATCTTTTGTTTTTACGCAATTGAACTTTTTGCATCTGGCAGTATTTGCACCAATCAGTAGATAAAAGGATCAATACAGGTTTAGCAATGACCTGCATACTGCTATCTACTTTAATTATGGGTAAGGAATTTACTTGAGCAGAACAATAACTCCCTATAGACAAGAGTGCTATAGTTAACAATAAAAAAATACTTTCTCGAAATCTCATCATACCACGATTAAATTAGAACAGGTTATAACGCAGTCCCAAAAAGCCTCTTATACCCTGATTTGGTCCATAAACATAGGAAGGATCAAATGTTAACCCATAAGGATTACCCGCAGTTACCATTGCTTGTCCATTTGCATCAAACTGAACATTTTTATCAAATGGATCATTTGCTCTTGCGATAATAAATGGGTTTCCTTTGTTAGGAGTCCAGTTCAACAAGTTTTTAACTCCCCCGTAGATTTCAAGACTTTTCCCTATTGTTTTTGTCAATTGGATATTCTGAATACTCCACCAAGGCGAATATTCACGACGAGGGTCAGTATCACTTAATAGTGGTAAGCGCATTGGTCCATAGAGGTTTCCTGTATAGTCAATAGTCAGTCCGGCACCCTTAAAAGTATAACCAACATTCCATACCCCTGTAAACTTCTCAGTAAACATCTGTCTTATTTTTTCTCCATCCTGTTTGCTGTACACATCCATTGCAGTTGCACCAGCCAACATTTTTATCCCATTTGGTAAAACGACGTCGATATTCAAAGAAATACCCTTAGATATGGCATGTCCACTTAGGTTATCATAAATAATTTTGTTAGGATCGGTATCATAATTTGCAATGATCTTATTATCGAAATATGTATAGAAAGCTGTAGCATCCAATCCGATAAATGTACTACCCGCATAAATCTTTTTAACAAAATTTAAATTCCCATTCCATGAGGTCTCGGGCTTTAGGTCGTTTAAGAATACGACTTCTCTTGCACCTGTAAGGGCAGCATGATCCTCGGTAAATACGTTAGCAACACGGTATCCATTACCCGCACTTAGACGTAAAATATTATTCTTATCAGCTGAAGACCATTTATAATTAATCCTTGGCGTTAATATACTTCCGTGTAAAGAATTATAATCATAACGCAGCCCCAACAAAACTTTATTTTGCTCATTGATGGTAATCTCATCTTGTATAAATAATCCCGGAAGATTGGTCTGCATCGCTTTATTTATATTAAGATCATTAGCATCTGCTGTTGCAGGTGTATTGTCGTCATAATAGGTATAACGGTAGGTTAATCCCGTCAAAAAATCATGGTTGCCCAATGTTTTAAACCAGGTTAATTGTCCAAAACCAATATACTGATCAGCCATATAGGGTATATCTCCATATACACTATTCTGATTGTGTCCATTGGTACTGAACTGGAATAGAACTTTTTCTTTTACCGGCAACTGATAAGTTCCAAAAAGTTCCCAACGACTGGTAAAAATACTTTCAGCATATACTTCATTCCCTCCCCTGTCTTTTTTAGTCCAATTCATTTCGCCTCCCCAGCGATCCTCATATACATATCTTCCTGCCAAAGTGAATACCCTGTTTTCCTTTCTATCAATATTCCACTTATTGAAAATAGAAACGCGATTTTGTAAGGTTACATCAGTGAAACCATCATGATTTTTATCAACAGGATTTTGGTAGTTAAAGTAATTTATTCCCAAAAGCGACTGCGCCTTTTTACCTGCATTAAATTTCGCTGCCAAATCTGTGTTCACCTCTCCCCAGCTCGTGCCAAAAGCATCCAAAGATATACGTGGCGCATTAGATGGTTTCTTAGTGATCACGTTGATTAAGCCACCTACAGCTTCACTTCCATATAATGTAGATGCAGGTCCTTTCACAATTTCTACACGTTCAATGAGAGATTGCGGAATACCGCTTAAGCCGTAAACTGTAGACAGGCCACTTACAATAGGCATCCCGTCAATGAGGATCATTGTATATGGCCCCTCAAGTCCGTTGATATGGATGTCGCCAGTATTACACACGTTACAGTTTAACTGCGGATGCACCCCGTTGATATTTTGTAAAGCATCAAACAAAGAGGGAGTCGGATTTGCCTTAAAGAATTTAGCGGTATATACTTCAATCGGAACAGGGCTCTCAGATTTAGATACTTCTTTTAATGTACCTGACACTACTACTTCTTCCAAATCGTCTTTAGATTCTACCAAACTGATGTTATGGTTCAGTTGCTCAAGATTTACAGTCACATTTGTCTTATAAGTTGCGTAACCAATAGAACTTACTTCTATTTTCCAAGTACCATAAGGCATGTCATCTAAATGATAAGTCCCTGAATTATCGGTTACTGCTCCTCTATTCAATTTAGGAATTGAGACTGTTGCTTTTGCAATAATTTCGCCATTCGCATCCGTGATCTTTCCTGATATTTTACCGGACTGCCCAAATGTAAAGATCCCGATCAGAGAGAAACATACTGTTAAAAAGAGCGTCTTGAATTCTTTCATAATTTTCAATGTTTTATTAGACTAATCAAATTTTTAGAACTACAAAAGTAATAAGTTAGTTTGATCTAACAATGATAAATAAAACATTTTTGTTAGACTAAACTAACAATCATAAATTTATCTTATGATATCGCAAAGTGAAGATAGCTATCTGAAACCTCACTTAACTCCTTAAACACTAAGAATGAAGTAAATACAAACAAAAACAGCAAAAAATCAGCTATTAGAATGTCTGCCGTGAATAGTAGATAAAACGGCTGTCAGAAAAGGGAATTGTTATTTATGAGAGCCATAAAACAATAAATTGTGCTAATTCAGAATAGAACACTTATTAAAGTAGTATATCCACAACCGCACTATACATGAAGAATTAAAATTAAAAAAAAGTACTAAAATCATAAAAGCTCCTAGTTTGCACTAGAAGCTTTTAGTAAAGATTTTAAGCTAAAATATAGATGTCATTCATATTTTATCATCACATTCCCCAAGCCCAATGCTTCGACTAACCCTGAAATATTATCTATGCTTCCAATCCTGGTATAGCTATATGAAGTAGGGAAAGATTTATAGAAAAGAACTAATGTACGTGAACCGTAAAGCATCAGATCTCCATTCTGTATAGTTCCTGGATTGGATGAATTTACAGGTAGGCTTTTTGTTGAAAGGTCAAAATATTTTTCATTACCATTTAGTTCACTCATATTGATGGTAAGGGGAAGCATTGCCTTAAATGCTTTTGCTGTCTCATTGTCGTTGAGTGTAGCGGTAAATACTTTAGTACCTACAGTGATTTTCATCTTATTTCCCATTTGATTGTTGTGAGCTCTATTATTATTTATTTCGGGCTCTTCGGTACCCGTATACATACTGCAACTTGCAATGCAAATCGAAAAAGAAAGGAGTACGAAAACTATGGCTGTTAAATATTTCATCATAACTATTTTTACATTGAGTGGCTATACAAAATTTTAGCGAAGATGTTCCTTGAAAAAGCTCTCCAGTTTATTGAAAGGGATTTTGTCAAGTTTGTCATACAAATCCACGTGTACCGCATCAGGAATAATCATTAATTCTTTTGGTTCAGCGGCTGCCTCGTAAATATTTTCACTAAAGTATCTTGAATGTGCATTGTCTCCTGCAATCAACAACATTGGACGTGGCGAAATTTCTTTTACATAAGTAAGAATAGGCATATTCATAAAAGACAGTGGGTTGGTAACCAACCATGCTCCATTTGAGTTCAATGAACGCTCGTGAAAACCTCTCGATGTACGGTAATAATCATAATATTCTTTTACAAACTGGGGTTCATTGCCTTGTAATTTTTCAGGTAGATTGCGAGTTCCATTAGCCGGACTACCTTTTTCAGCATCTTTCCAACGTTGTTGTCCTAATTGTTCTAAGGTCTGGAAGCGTTGCTCCGGAGTAACTACATCATTATATCCCTTTGACATTACTCGTGTCATATCGTATAAACTGGTTGTTGCCACTGCTTTTACACGCTTATCAATCGCTGTAGCATTTAAGGCAAAACCACCAAATCCACAAATACCAATAATGCCAATTCTATTTCTGTCTACATTCTTTTGTATGCCTAAAAAATCTACGGCCGCATTAAAATCCTCAGTATTGATTTCCGGCGAAGCCAAATTACGAGGTTCGCCACTACTTTCCCCTGTATAAGATGGATCAAATGCCAGGGCAATGAAGCCACGCTCTGCCATTTGATTGGCATATAAGCCTGACGATTGTTCTTTAACTGCCCCAAACGGACCACTTATTGCAATTGCAGCCAAAGGTGCGCTGCTATTTTTCGGAATATATAAGTCGCCAGATAGAACGATGCCGTAACGGTTTTTGAAGCTTACTTTCTCTCTGCTTACTTTATTGCTTACCTGAAAAGTATAGTGGTCTATAGTTGTGCTCATTGTATTTGATTTTTGATTTGAGTTAGATTGCCCAAACAATTGTGTGATAGAAAGCATTGCTGCAAAGGCAATTAGTGTGATGTGCTTCATTGTCTTGATTTTTTAATCATTAATGGATTTAATTACTCTTGCAGGAACTCCTCCCACTATCATATTATCTGGTACGTCTTTTGAAACCACCGCACCTGCTGCTACCACTGAGTTTTCGCCAATGGTAACCCCAGGTAATATTGTGGCTGCAGCACCAATCCAGGCCCGTTGCTTTATAGTAATAGGTTTTGTAATCAATGTCTTTCTATCATTTGGGATTAATGGATGGTTCTCTGTAACCAAGTTCACCCTCGGACCGATCAGTACTTCATCTTCGATCGTAATACCGCCCATATCAAGAAATGAGCAGGCGTGATTGATAAAAACGTTTTTCCCGATCTTTGTAAACCTGCCAAAGTTGGTGTAAAATGGAGCGAAAATAGTGGTGCTTTTATCTATTACTGTCCCAATAATTTCACTTAAATGATGGCGTACCTTATCAATATCAGTTGCACTATTCAGCTCCTGAGAGAGTCTTATAGTCCTGCTAACAACATCATTGATCTTGAAATATTCCTGGTCATTTAACCGAATAGGTTCTCCCGCCCTTAACCTTTCAAATATATCTAATTTCATAAAGCAAAATTAATGAGAAAGCCCCACAACTACGTTACTGTGGGGCTCAATTTACTTTTCTGAAAAGCTCAACCTTGGCTATTATTTAGATCTGTGTTGGCGGAAATCCATACATCTTTTTAAATGCAGTAGAGAAATGTGAGGGGTTCTTAAAACCAACTTCAATATATACCTCCTGAACCTTTCGGCCTTCTTCCTTTAATTTAACATAAGCAGCTTCTAAGCGTTTTTTGATCAGCCACTTTTGTGGACTAAGCTTACTGACTTTTTTAAAGTCCCTTTTGAATGTCGCTAGACTTCGCCCGGTGTAAGCAGCTATCTGCTCCATTGAAAGCTCGTCCATGTAATTTTCATTAAGAAATTCCAGGATGTCCATTTTCCAGGGTTCAGTAAAATCGAACAGTATTGGAAAGAAAGTATCAGAACTGTTCAGCAGGGCATAAATTCCTTCCTGTAATTTTAACTTTGATACTCCTTCCGTCGGCTGTACACCATCATCAAAATAAGGTGTCAATGATTGGAACAGACTGTTAATATCAGCCTGACGCTCAATCTTGAAAACGTTTTCTTCTGGAATGGTCACTTTTTTAGGTATCTCCGCATTGTTAATCCTGCTGTAGAATTCTCGTAATAAACCACGGTTAAATGTTAAAGAAATACCCTTATATAGTTCATCTCCCTTACTGTTCTTATACATCAATAGCCTATGATTCCGTCTGATAAATGCACATTCTCCAGCCCGTATCGTAATCTTTTTATTTCTGT
Source organism: Pedobacter hiemivivus (assembly GCA_040393085.1). Taxonomy (GTDB): domain Bacteria; phylum Bacteroidota; class Bacteroidia; order Sphingobacteriales; family Sphingobacteriaceae; genus Pedobacter; species Pedobacter hiemivivus_A. The sequence goes on from JBEBUV010000003.1 coordinate 99,124, forward strand.
CTTCTATAATTTGCTCTCCTGAATACAAATACAAAAGCACATGTTCCGGGGTAGCATGAATACATTTTTCGCTATAATCTGAAAAACAGGATAGGAATATGCCCGAGTAATTGATCGTTCTTAGTTTTTCTGGCTGTTCCATAGTAATGCCCAAGGATACTTAATGCTTTCCATTCCCTTTGTTATTTTTATGTTCTTTCGAATTACCTTTACCTGAACCCTTTCCATTTGAATATAGTTTTTTAGCTTGCCCAGGAGGCATCCCATGTGGATGTCCCTTAACTACATAATAGCGCGGATCATCGCTATAACGAATTACCTTTTGACCAGATCTCTTTTTATATTTTGCATATACAACTCTGTCGCGGTCAAAATTACGGTACGCATTCCTTGAATTTACTACAACTTTATACCCATTATACAAATCATAACCACTATATCTGGAAGGTAATACTGTCGAAAAAATCCATCTCCCATTGTTCCTGTAGATGAACTGCTTTTTAGGTACATAATAGTAGCTCTCAACATCAGGAAGATAATAATAATCAACATGGTCATAACCAACTGGCCCCCATAAAGGCTGCGACCCAATATTTACGTTTATACTCACTTGTGCAGATGCGCGGAACGAGATCAGGAGCACTACCGCAAAAAGAGTTAACACTAGCTTCTTCATAATTTTGTTATTTAAGTGAATACTTTCAATACTCAAAGTTGCAACACAATCATGAAATCAACATGAAATTTAAAGTTTATTTTACGAATTCAATGCTTTCTTAACGGTATCAACCAGAGGTGTAGTTGGGCGACCAATCAATTCTGAAAGCACTTTGTTATCGTCAAATAGGTCACCTTTCGAAGCTCCAATATCCCAACCGGCAATAGCATGAGTAAGTCCCTCAGGTAAACCGAATGATTTCAATATACCTGCATACTCCTGTTCGGACAGGTTGTTGTAAGGAATGTCTTTCCCAGTCTGTCTCGATATCTCTGCTGCAAGATCTTTCAGCGTATAGGCCACATCCCCTGCTAACTCATACACTTTTCCCTGATGTCCTTCGCTGGTCAATACCACAGCTGCTGCCTCAGCATAATCTTCACGTGCAGCCGATGAGATCTTCCCTTCACCTGCACTGCCTATAAATGCACCAGCCGATACTGCACCTGCTACCGAACCTGTATAGTTTTCTGTGTACCATCCATTTCTTAAAATGGTATATGGGATGCCCGAAGCTTTTAACAATGCTTCCGTTTCTAAATGTTCCGGAGCCAGACTCAATGAGCTGGTATCTGCATGTAATAGACTTGTATAAACGATCCACTTAATACCCGCCTTTTGAGCAGCTTCAATGATGTTCTGATGCTGTACCTTACGCTGGCCAACCTCACTTCCGGAAATCAGCAACAGATGATCAATATCATGCAGAGAATCCACAAGTATTTCCGGCTTGGTGTAATCGAATGCTTTTGCTTCAATCCCAAGCTCCGCAGCCTTATCGGATGACCTTACCAGTGCAACCAGATCTTCTGCATTTACAATTTGTTTTAATTTTCCCACTACCAAACGACCTAGTTGTCCAGTAGCACCAGTAATTCCTATCTTCATAATAATCTCTATATGTAATAAAACTCATTACATTAATACTTAAATTTTTTTTTAATTGAACTTCTTCACAAAACTCTCCAAAGTTCGGTGCTCAAGCGCACCCAATACTGTTTCATAAATTTCCACGAATAATCCCTCCAGCTCATTATTGATATCCTTACCAACAGGACATTTTGGATTTGGATTAAGGTTCACTTTTCCTAATACATCTGAATTTTTTACAGTCTTGTAAATGTCTGCCAAGGTGATTTCATTACTCGGAACTAGCAATTTGGATCCTCCCTCTTTTCCCTTTCTGGTGATCACCCACCCTTGTTGCTGTAATGTACTTAGCTCCTTTCGGACAATAACCGGGTTAATTTGGATACTACCTGCAATCCAATCAGAGCTTAGCCATTCATCCGGACTCTTGGCCAAAATTGAAAGGATATGTGTTACTGTTGCAAATCTTGTATTGTTCATATTAACAACAAATTTAAGAATAAAATCTAATTGTAATAACTCTTACTACAATTAGATTTTTACATCGTTTATTTCGATGGAGCATAAAAACAGTTTTTCCTGAATTTACGATGCCTATATAGAAGGCGATGGAAGATGATATGTTACCTGTTTATTTATCCATATTCGACACAAAAGCATTTGCAGAAATTATTCAGAAAAATGTTGCAGGACACAGCTGTACTTGCAGAGCCAATATAGAGCTTTGGATAAAACTTCGCAAAGTCATAAAATCACAATCCATTGTAAATGAATAGTTTTTCTAACTTTTTACTGCCATCTTTGTAAAAAATATTTTTTTTAACACTAAACAATAAATTATAAATCATAAACAAAAGTACTTGTAATAACTTATGGGGAGAAGAATTTTAGGAGGAGTAGGATTAGTTATAATTGCATTTGCCTTAACTTTGATTAGCTGGAAACCTACCGAAAGAGAGATAGCACCATACGCTTTCACATCATCAGATTCAACAAATTACGAATCATTAAAATCAATTTATGATAGTACTGGATTATCAGAAACTGGGCTAAGCTATGTTCTTTTTGAAAAAGCTGTAAACGGTTTTTATAATTTAAGAAACGATGGCAAGGCGACAATAAATAAGTCAGTTTTATCCATTGTAGATTTTGACCAATCCAGTACAGAGAAAAGATTATGGATTATTGACCTTGACAAAAAGGAATTGATTCTTAATACATGGGTTGCGCACGGTGAATTTAGTGGTGCTGATATGGCATCACATTTCTCAAATGCAATACAATCTTTTAAAAGCAGTATCGGATTTTACATCACCGGAGAAAAGTATTATGGCAAACATGGTCTTTCTTTAAGATTGGATGGTATGGATGAAGATTTTAACTCAAATGCGCGAAAAAGAGCAATTGTAGTTCACGGAGCAAATTATGTTAGTCAACAAACAATTGATGCGCTTGGCAGATTAGGACGTAGTCAGGGCTGTCCTGCAGTTCCCAAACATCAGGTTAAAACAGTGGTTAATGCTATGGAAGGAAGAACGGTATTATTTATCAATAATACATCGCAGTTCTATACCTCAAAATACCTTAACCATGAGGCTTCTGAAATTTTGGCAAGTAAATAATACCACAGAAATGTCTTGGTAAACATGAAATAGAAAAATTTTAAAAAACACTTGCGTAGTTAAATAGCTACACATATATTTGTAGTCAAATGACTACGCAATGAATTTAAGACGAGATGTATTTCAAGCCATAGCCGATCCTACAAGAAGAGCTATCTTGCTGTTGTTAGCCTCCCAATCGATGACAGCTGGCGCTATAGCCGCAAACTTTAACACCGCCAGACCAACTGTTTCAAAGCATTTGCAAATACTCTCCGAGTGCGCATTACTAGAACAAGAACAAAACGGCAGGGAAATTCACTATCACATTAATGCTAGAAACATGAAAGCAATAGCCGACTTTATTGAGCCTTTCCGCCAAATGTGGGATGAACGGTTCAACAAGTTAGAAAGCATCATGAAGAACTATAAAAGCAAATAGTATGGAACAGAAAACAAAAATCAATGCCGAAGAAGGCAAACAAGAACTAACTATAACGAGAGTATTTGATTTGCCTTTGGAATTACTCTTTAAAGCTTATCAGGAACCAGAACTTGTGGAGCAATGGATGGGCACTAGAGTTTTGAAGCTGGAAAACAAAAAACACGGTTCCTATGTGTTTGAAACATCACACAATGGGAATGTCGTTTTTCGGGCCAATGGGACCATACACGAATTTATACCTAACCAAAAAATAACACGAACCTTTGAGATGGAAAATGCAGAGATGGGCGTTCAGATTGAGTTTTTAGAATTTGAAAAATTAACAGAACAGACCAGTAAATTGACCATGCAAATCATTTACCGCTCTGTTGAACACAGATCTATACAACTAAAAATGCCATTTGAGTATGGTTTAAATACGGCCCATAATCATTTGCAGGAATTATTAACTAATCTAAAATAATAGCGTATGTCAAAAAGAACCGAGCTAGGGAGCTCAACCAAAGTAAATAAAATAATCTATTGGACAGCGACCCTGTTTTTATCCTTTGGAATGCTTGCTGGTGGGATACAGCAAATGCTTCAAATTGGAGGCTATAATGAAATAGTGACCAGATTAGGATATCCTCTATATATGTTGTCCATTTTAGGTGTTTGGAAGATATTAGGTGTAACGGCAATTTTATGGCCAAAGTTTCCCTTAGTTAAAGAATGGGCCTACGCAGGTTTCTTTTTTGTGATGTCTGGTGCTGCCATTTCTCATTTGCTTATGAAAGAACCATTTGTTGAGGTCATACCCTCTTTGATACTACTCGCAGCCATCGTTGTATCCTGGTATTTCAGACCATTCAGCAGAAAAATAACCTTAAATGATCCGATAAATTAATTTAGTACGTGATGGAGGAGCTAAGAACTAACAAAATATTTTGCTGGCATCATTTGTGTTTAAGTACTTTTGCTTCAAGATAGAAAATAATCTCTTCCGCTATATTTTTACCTTGATCACCCACCCGCTCTAATTTGCGTATAATAGAGAGCACGTTTAATGCCTGCCCTGTCTTATCCAGATGATCTTTGATGTACCGGGTAATGAATTGATGGGCTTCGGCATTGATTTCATCAAGCAGTTCATCTTTCTTAAAAATACTTCTGGCCAGCTTTGTATCTTCATTCTCAAAAGCCATCAATACATCCTTTACAATCTGGATTGAAGCCTCAAACATTACATGAAATCTAGTACATTCTAGTAAAGCTTCATCAAAAGGTTCCTTTTCCTTGATAATGAATTTACTGATGCCTTTAGCGATATCACCAATTCGTTCCAGATTACTATTGATCTTTAGGGTTGCAAGTACCATACGAAGATCTACAGCTACCGGATTAAAAAGCGCAAATATACTTTCACAGTCCCGATCTATTTTCAGTTCATAAGAGTTTACCCGCTTTTCATGAGCAACAACTTCTCTGGAAAGATCCTTATCGAATGTTTTAAGGGAAGTCAGCGATTTATCCAATTGCATAATAACCAACTCCCACATTTCTATAATATCGATTTTCAATAATTTCAATTCTGACTGTAAGTGTGTCATATCAATTCTTAGTTTATTACTATCCGAATCTGCCCGTAATATAATTCTGCGTTGCCTCCTTTGCCGGATTGGTAAATATTTTATCGGTTTTATCGAACTCAATTAATTCTCCTAAATAGAAAAATGCTGTTTTATCACTAACCCGGGCAGCTTGTTGCATATTATGTGTTACAATTACTATTGTAAACTGGTCTTTCAGCTGATAGATCAACTCTTCGATCTTGGCTGTTGAAATGGGATCCAGTGAGGACGCAGGTTCATCCATTAATAATACCGACGGTTTAACCGCGATGGCTCTTGCAATGCAAAGCCTTTGCTGTTGTCCTCCTGATAGTGCCAGAGCAGATTTATTAAGATTATCTTTTACTTCCTCCCATAACGCAGCCTGTTTCAAGGCACTTTCCACAGTTTCCTGCAAAAAAGATTTTGAACTTTCCCCATTAATACGCAAACCAAAAGCAACATTTTCAAAAATGGATTTGGGAAAAGGATTAGGTTTTTGAAATACCATTCCGATTTTTTTCCGGTACTGATATATATCAATCATATTTTTATAGATATCAACATCATCTACCATAACACTACCTGTGATAGTCACATTTTCAATCAGGTCGTTCATCCTGTTAAAACACCGTAAAAAACTAGACTTCCCACAACCCGAGGGGCCAATAAAGGCGGTAACAGTACTTGGCTCTATTTTAATGGAAATATCTTTCAGCGCTTGTTTGGTACCGTAGTACAAATTAAGCCTTTCAACCCTTAGTTTATAAACGCCATAAGGACTACTTTCAGTTATATAGCTGTCTTTTTGTACCATCTGTTTCTTAGGTAAATAGCTGTGCCGTTTAGTATAAAAGTAAATAATAATAAAACAATGATGCCTGCTGCTGCATTGACTATAAAACCTTGTTGCGGGCGCGATGTCCAGTTAAATATTTGAATAGGCAAAGAGGTATACTGATCCATCGGCCCCTCCGGTATAAAAGGAACATACGCTAAAGCACCTACCACAATCAAAGGAGCTGTTTCCCCTATTGCTCTGGAGGTAGATAGAATAATCCCTGTAAGTATTCCACCGAAAGAAGCCGGTAAAACGACTCTGTGTATGGTTTGCCATTTAGTAGCACCAAGTCCGAATGAAGCTTCGCGTAAAGAATCAGGAACAGCTTTTATAGCTTCCCTTGTAGATACGATAATCACTGGCATAATTAAAAGTGAAAGTGTAAGCGCCCCGGCAATGATGCTGTTACCAAACCCTGCTGTTCTTACAAACAATTGTAATCCAAGAATACCATAAATTACCGAGGGTACCCCGGCAAGATTAGAAATGTTGATTTCTACAAACTTTGCCAGTTTGTTTCGTTTACCGTATTCCTGCAGGTAAATACCTGACAATATCCCGATAGGCAAAGCAATAATTATGGTGAAAAACAAAAGACCGACCATGCCCGCAAGTGCTGTATAAATCCCAGATTCATCAGGATGCCTGGAGGGCAGGTTGGTAAAAAAAGACCAGTTGATCCGCTGTATCCCCTCGATGAGGATATCAACCAACAGTACCAATAAAGTAAGTAAGACAAGGCCGGTACAAAATATGGCAAATACTTTGAAAAGGCTGTCATGGAATTTCGGGCTAATTAAATGTTTCTTATTCATAACGCTGTTGATATTTTTTCCTCATCCAGAAACTGATATTATTGAGCAGAAAAGTAAATGCAAAAAGTGTAATTCCAGCTGCAAATATGGTACGGTACTCCAGCGAATCCTGGGGTACGTCCCCCATGCTCACCTGTACAATATATGTCGTAATCGTTTCAACAGATTCCAGTGGATTAAAAGTAAGTTTGGGTTGTTGTCCGGCTGCAATAGCCACAATCATCGTTTCTCCAAGCGCCCTAGAAATGGCCAGGATTACTGAAACTACAATACCAGAACTGGCGGCAGGCACGATGACCTTGAAGGCTGTTTGAAACCTATTGGCCCCTAAACCGTAGGAAGCTTCCCTTAGAGATTTTGGTACCGCACGTAATGCATCTTCACTCAAAGAAGTAATATAAGGAATGATCATAATTCCCATTACAATTGCGGGAGATAACGCATTGAAACCAGCCAGGTCTGGAATAATTTTCTGCAGCAATGGAGTGACAAACTGCAAAGCAAAAAAGCCATATACCACTGTTGGCACAGCAGCCAATACTTCAAGTATGGGTTTAATTACTGCTGTAAATTTTTTAGAGGCATATTCATTCAAAAACACAGCAATGGTAATGCCTACTGGTACTGCCAATAAAATGGCTATTGTGGTAGTGAGTAAAGTTCCCGAAAGCAGGGGCATAATGCCAAAATGCTGATCTTGAAATAAGGGTGTCCATTGCGTATCGGTTACAAAATCAATAAAAGACACCTCCTTAAAAAACTTAAAGGCATCAATTGACAATACTAGAATAATACCTACAGTAGTCAGTATAGAAACCATACTGCATAGGATCATGATCCATTCTATTACTTTTTCCGATTTGATCCGCATGCTGGCCATAATTACTCTTGCAAGGATAAAAGTTGCAGCAGATTTGCACCTACTATTGATTTGTTTTCAAAAACAGAGCCCGTACTTCCTTTTATAAAACGCTGGTAAGATAACCGGTATACCGCTTCAGGCAAAGGGACATAGCCAACTTCTTGCGCCAAGGAAGTCGCATGTTTCAAATAAAATTTCACAAAAGCTTGTACATATTTTTTTTTTGCCGATTTAAGATTTACATAAATAAATTCAGGTCTTGAAAGAGGTTGGTATTTTCCATGTTGAACTGTTGAATCGTTCGGAAAAACAGCTTCACTTTCTTCATTATACTTTAGGGGAACAAGTTTAAGCTTCGCTTTATTTTCAGTAAAATAGGCCAAACCAAAATAACCCAATCCACCTATATCGGAAGATACCCCCTGCACTAAAACATTATCGTCCTCACTTGCGGTATAATCACCTCTGGAAGCCTTTGCTTTTCCATTAATTGCCTCAGTAAAATAATCATAGGTTCCCGATGAAGTACCTGCGCCGTATAAATTCAAAGGCAAATCCGGCCAGGATTCCCGGACCTGTTTCCAGGTCATGATCTTTCCCTGGCTTTGAGGCGACCACATTCTTTTTAACTCCGCAACTGTAATGTAATCCACGAAAGTATTTTTAGGGCTAACTACTATGGCCATTCCATCATAACAAACCGGTATCTCAATAAATTCCACCCCGTTTGCTCGGCTTATTCTTAGTTCCTCAGGACTAATCGGACGCGAAGCATTGCTAATATCGGTTTCTCCTCTCAAGAATTTTTTAAAACCTCCCCCAGTACCGGATATTCCTACTGTAATCCTAATATCGCTATTTTGCTTTCTAAATTCCTCAGCTACTGCTTCCGTTAAAGGATAAACACTACTTGAACCATCAATATTTATTTTTCCTTTATATACTTTAAAACAAGCACATAAACTTAATGGCAATAACAGTAATAAAAAATAATATCTGGACATACCATACAGTTTGATGATGCCTGGGCAGGTTATTTTGGTTTTTCTTCTTTAAATAGCAATAAAGGCAAATGAATATGATAAGCTAACTTTCTGGTCAGACTGCTGTGAAACAGGTTCTCAAAGAATCCATAAGCCTTTGGCACTGCAATGACCAGGTGCATTTGATGTTTATCTGCAAAATCCATTACTCCTTTAGCAATATCCTGATTATCCGTATAATGATACTCAGGCTGTTCATCATCCCATAGCTGATGCAGGTTCGTCATTTCAGCTATAGTAGTATCAGGATTAAAGCGCTGTTCATTATGATCTACATTTAAAATAAATAATCTTGCACCCAATGTGTTTACCATGTGTTTTATAGCAAGTGCAGGTGTGGTTTTTGTAATTTTCTTCAGATCGCAGGCAAACACAATCCGCTCTATCTTCTTGAATAGGGTATGTTCTGGTACAATCAATAATGGAATAGCCGCAATCTGGGCAACACGAATCGCATTGCTCCCAATGAAAGTTCGTTCCATCCGGTTTTTACCAGCTATCCCCATCACAACAAGCCCTGCGGATTGATCCTGATTATAACTATTGACAATCTCATCCAGAGGTCGCTGGTCTATAGATGTTTCAACAATTATCTTTTTACTTAAGCGAGTTTGCAACTCATCCTTTAAGGTCAGGAGCTGCTTTAAATATCTTTGATGTTCCTGTTGAATTAGCCTGATGCTCTGCGAGTTCATTTCCATTGTAGTTGGAATGTGTTCTGAGTAGCAGATCAGCAGACGTGAGGCTTTCAACTGTCCGGCTAAAGCTGCGGCATAGTTTGTTGCATTCAAGGCTGCATTAGAAAAGTCAGTAAAAATGACTATTGTCCATGCACTATTTCCAAGTTTTGCTGAAGTCGCCATGACACAGTTTTTTTTTTTACACAAAGCTGTATATGAAACGAATAGCAGATAAAAAGGTTTGAAATTATACTAATTTAAATCAATTTTAGTCATTAAAACCTGATCTATACGGACACCATCCATATCAACAATCTCGAATTTAAAATTCTCATATTCAACAATGTCGCCCTCATGAGGCATTGCTTTTAGGTGATCCATCATAAAACCGGCAACTGTTGAATAATGCGAGATATTGTTTTCGATAATCTCGCGCGCAAAAAACTGATTCAGTTCAAAAATTGAAGTCCTTCCGTTCAACAGGTAACTGTCGTCTTCTCTACGAATGATGTACTTCTTATCCGTTTCATCTTCGTCAGGCAGATCGCCAACAATAGCTTCAATCAAATCATGAAGCGTGATTACCCCACGAACACTCCCAAACTCATCCACCACCACTCCCATATATTGCTTTTTATCCTTAAATAAATTCAGAATCTTAAAAGCAGGCGTGTTCATAATTAAATAAATCGGCTTGGTTAAAATCCGGTCAAGGCTAAAATCTTCATGGCTATAATTCTCCAACAAATCTTTAATGTTAATCACACCTATAGGTTTATCCAGGACACCATCAGCAACGATAAACCTGGAATGGACACTTTCTTTCACCTTATTGAAGATCACTTCTTTACTCCAGTTGTAGTTGATCCATTCAACTTCTGAACTATGTGTCATCAGTGATTTTGCCGTTTGGTCAGTAAAAGAAAAAAGATTCTGAAAAGCCTCGCTTTCTTCATTTTCCAAAACGCCTTGTTTACCAGCAGTTTTCAGCATAAACCGAAGTTCCTCTTCACTAACTTTTTCCGCTTCATTTTCTTTAATTCCCAGCAGTTTGAGAATTAAAGAGGTGGAGATAGAAAGTAGTTTGACAAAAGGATAAGTAATTAAAGTAAAGACCCGGATCACCGGAACACAAAATAAAGAAATCCGCTCCGAATTGTTCATAGCGATAGTCTTTGGCACCAGCTCCCCCACTACAATGGTAAAATAGGTAATCCCCCCAATCACAATGATCAAGGAAACCGTATGCAAGGAGTCGCCCAGAAAAGTTAGTCCTGAAAGCAAAACAACCATATCATCTGTAAGTGCTGCGCCTCCATAAGCACCTGAAATAATACCAATAAGGGTAATTCCAACCTGAACCGAGGAAAGAAAATTTTCTGGATTATCCAGCAGTTTAAGCACTGTTTTTGCATTAGTACTACCCTGAGCGGCAAGATGTTCAATCCTGCTTTTTTTGACTGAGACCAGTGCAATTTCAGATAACGCAAAAAAACCGTTTAATAAAGTCAGGACAAATATGATCAGTAATTCCAAAATACAGCTATTTAGTGCTTTCCAAATATAAATAAAATAAGATCATGCTTTTATTGCCATGGGATTAAGTGGCGCCTACCCTCAATTAATTCATTACCCACCGATAGATATGCCTTTTGAAATAGAAAAAAATGTGGAAAAGAAATAGGTCAACATACAAATCATATCATTGTTAATCATTTAAATAAGACTAACTTAACTGTGTATCTTATTATTCTCAATCTTAATATATATTATCAATAGAAATGGAAGAGAAAAAATCAAACCTTACAAGAACAAACGGGGCACCGGTTCCGGATAACCAGAATGTGCAAACTGCAGGCCCAAGGGGTCCTATGTTAATGCAAGATCCTTGGTTTTTAGAAAAAATGGCACACTTTGACAGGGAAGTAATTCCCGAAAGAAGAATGCATGCAAAAGGATCAGGTGCTTTCGGCACTTTTACAGTCACCCATGACATTTCGCAATATACAAAGGCCCATATTTTTAGCGAAGTTGGAAAAAAAACAGAAATGTTTACCCGGTTTTCTACCGTTGCCGGAGAAAGAGGTGCTGCCGATGCTGAAAGAGACATCAGAGGTTTTGCGATGAAGTTTTATACAGATGAGGGAATCTGGGATCTGGTAGGAAATAATACTCCGGTATTTTTCTTCCGTGATCCGATGAAATTCCCCGACTTAAACCACGCTGTAAAGCGTGATCCAAAAACCAATTTACGTAGCGCCAACAACAACTGGGATTTCTGGACACTACTACCAGAATCGTTGCACCAGGTGACCATCGTCATGAGTGATCGTGGGATTCCTAAAGGTTACAGACACATGCATGGATTTGGAAGCCATACCTATAGCCTGATTAACAACGAAAATGTAAGGCATTGGGTAAAGTTCCATTTTGTTTCTCAGCAGGGAATCGAAAACTTTTCTGATGAAGAAGCTGCTAAAGTGGTCGGTTCGGATAGAGAATCTTCTCAACGGGATCTTTTTGATGCCATTGAAAGGAATGATTTCCCAAAATGGAAATTGTTTATCCAGATCATGACCGAAGAGCAGGCTAAAACTTACCGTTTTCATCCATTTGACTTAACAAAAGTCTGGTCTAAAAAAGATTTCCCACTTATTCCTGTTGGTGAATTCGAGTTAAACAGAAATCCTGAAAACTACTTCCAGGATGTAGAACAGGCTGCATTTAACCCAACGAATATTGTACCGGGAATCGGCTTCTCTCCAGATAAAATGTTACAGGGAAGGCTATTCTCTTACGGGGATGCGCAACGCTATAGATTGGGTGTGAATCATTACCAAATTCCTGTAAACAAACCAACCTGTCCTTATCATGCTTTCCACAGGGATGGAGCTATGCGGGTAGATGGGAATTATGGCAATGCGAAACATTATAATCCTAATAGCTATGGGGAATGGCAGGAACAGCCCGTAGCAAAAGAACCACATTTAGCACTTGAAGGTACCGCTTATGCCCACAATTTTAGAGATGATGACCAGGACTACTTCACTCAACCTGGTGATTTATTCCGTATCATCAAAGCCGATGGGAAAGCCGAATTGTTATTCAACAATACAGCTGCTCAGGTGGGTGGTGCTGATAAATTCATTCAAATCCGACACATCAGAAACTGTTTTAAAGCAGATCCGGAATATGGAGAAGGTGTAGCTACAGCGCTTGACTTAACCATGGATGAAGTAAACAACTTCGATATGACACCATACGACAGGTGGGCACCAAGACCTACCAACGGATAAGTTATTAGAATTGTAGAAAGAACCGCTCAATATTGAGCGGTTCTTTCTCATAAAACATCATTTAACAGTCCATTTATAAAACTTCTTCAGCAATGCATGAATAACTGTTCCAAATGTAGGTACGAAAAGACCCACAAGAATAAATGTTCGCAGCAATAAAGGTAACTGAAACACAAATATTTATCCAAAAAAAAATAAAAGGCTATCCGTTATTGGATCTTAAGACTGAACCATTTTCAAGAAACCTGCTGTAGAATATTTTTAATCCCAAAGTTGGGTTTTATAGGTCCCGTTTACATAAGTTCGTATATGTCACATTCAGGTCATGACATTTTAAGAGTTTATCTGCCAGTAACTTTCCTGCATGTCCCCTGTCGTCAAAAATATTGTGCAGTAATGCTTCCATACTTAGCCATTTAACCAACTGTTCCTTTTATTATTTTCACCAAACAAAGTTTCCTAAAAAAAACGAACAAGATAGTGATAGCGATCATTCAAACAGATGATAATCAATGGAACTATCCCTATTTCAAACAGGATTCCCAAGTATCAATTCACAATTCTTCCATCATCTATTTCGATGATTCTTCCAGAATTTTCGGCAAAGTTTTGATTGTGGG
>JBEBUV010000004.1:0-109336 GCA_040393085.1 Pedobacter hiemivivus
CAAGAGGTTTAGTAAGGTTCTACATAATAGGGTGATTATTAAAGATGGGGAAGATTGTAAACGTATTCTAGTATAGGACAGGTAGAACCGCTGTTCATTTTATTCATTGAAAATTATATTTTTGAATCTATGTGTGTTGGTACTAGGTATGATACTCTTTATAGGAAATCAACCCTCAATAAAATATAAATTGTACGTACCAATGAAGCCTGAAGAATTTATTAAACTTTATGAAAAGTATATTTCAGGACTTTGTAGTCCTGAGGAAGAACAACTTTTGTTCAGTAATACCGATGCTTTTAAATTAAGTACCGAGGATTTGGGCGATTCTGAAAATGAACAGGATAAAGATAGAGAGGTGAAACTCAGGGTTTACGAAGAGATTGTACAGTCGATTGCTAATGAGGGAGATAGCTTTATAGAAAAGAAGAAATCTAGAGTAGGTCTTAAGCCATCATGGTGGGCTGCGGCCGCAATATTGCTAATCTCGGTAAGTGTAGGCATCTTGTTTTTTAACAATATGTTCTCAAATCAACAGCCTTTAGTAAACTTGCCAATTAAACCGGGTGCTGATAAAGCAGTGCTGATTCTTGCTGACGGTACGGAAATTCAATTGGATGCCGTAAAAAGTGGAGTGGTATCTACTGAGGGTAAAACCAAAATCAGAAAAACAGAAGATGGTACTTTGGTTTATGAGGTACCAACAGATATAAAAGGAAATAACAGTCTGGCCAGGAACACAATCGTGATCCCCAGAGGGGGCAAATATCAGGTGAAATTACCTGATGGCACCTGGGTATGGTTAAACTCGGAATCGCGTTTAGTTTTTCCAGCTACTTTTTCAGGTAAGGAGCGATTGGTAGAGTTGAAAGGTGAGGCTTATTTTGAAGTGGTTAAAAAAGCTCAGCCTTTTAAAGTGGAAACCAATGGAATGAATGTAGAGGTATTAGGTACACATTTCAATGTTTCTGCCTATGGTGATGCTTTTCCTGTAATGACAACGCTGTTGGAGGGCTCAGTTAGGTTGAGCGACAATCTAAATAGTATGGTGATCCTGAAACCTGGGGAGCAAGGCATGACCATGGCTAACGGTATTAAAGTTTCCAAGGTAAAAGTAAAGGAAGTAATTGCCTGGAAAAACGGGTATTTTATGTTTAGGGATCAATCTATACATGATATCATGACGCAAATTCAGCGTTGGTATGATGTGGAGATAGAATATAGAGGTAAGATAAATGCAAATAGATTCGGTGGGATCTATTCGAAAAATAAAGAGCTTTCGGAATTGTTAAATAGCCTGGAACTAACAGGTCTGGTCCATTTTAAGATAGAGGGAAGGAGGATCATCGTGACATCTTAAATAAGGAAGAAAAAGTTATCTAACCAGGAGCGTTCGTACCGCCCCTGGTTGATTCAGCCAAGGCTGTGTAAGGTAACGCTTAAATTGTGTAGGTAACAACAATATAAATTTAACCAAACAACCAAATGTATAAAATTTTTACTGCATTAATGTGCAGGAGGTACTCCTTTGTTCACCAAAAAATAGTTAGAATTATGAAGTTAACCTGTATGCTGTTGCTCATGGCTATAGTTCAGGTAAATGCTAGTTCTTATGCTCAAAAAGTCACTATTGTGGCCAAAAATGCCCAGCTGGAAGATCTCATTATGGAGATTCAAAAGCAAAGTGGCTACGACTTTGTGTATAGTGCTTCATTGCTTAAGAATGCCAAACCAATCACCGTTTCTTTGAAAGGTGCCAATATCAATACGGTACTGGATAAGTGTGTGGCCGGACAATCTTTTACTTACGTGATTAACCAGAAAACTGTGACCATTATCGCTGCCGAAAAGCCTAAACCTATTCAGGTAAAGGAAGTGGTAATTAATGGTAAAATTACTGATGAGATGAATTTGCCAATGCCAGGTGTTAGTATTATTGTTAAAGGTACTAACGTAGTGGCTATTTCTGATCAGGATGGTAATTACCAAATCACTTCTAAGAGTCAAAATGATGTGCTGGTGTTTAGCTATATCGGTTACGAAAGTCAGGAACAACCAGTAATAGGTAAAAACATCATCAATGTAAAGATGCAAGCTGTATCTGAAGGATTGGGTGAGGTAATTGTAGTAGGTTATGGAACGCAGAAGAAAGCCAGTATTATTGGTGCTATTTCTACAGTTTCTGCTGAACAGTTAAAAGCACCTGTTGCAAAAGTATCGAGCGGACTGGCCGGTAAATTATCTGGTGTAGTTGCTATTCAAAGAAGTGGTGAGCCAGGTTCTGGTTCTACATTTTGGATCAGAGGGATCAGTACTTTCGGAACAGATTCAAATCCTTTGGTTTTAGTAGATGGAATTGAAAGGGCTTTAGATTTGGTGGATACTGAAGATATTCAGGAATTCTCGATCTTAAAGGATGCAGCAGCAACTGCTGTTTATGGGGTTAGAGGTGCAAATGGTGTGGTATTGGTTACCACAAAATCTGGTATAATAGGAAAACCTGTCGTAACTGTAAAGGCTGAACAAGGCCTTTTAGCTCCTACAAAAGTGCCTAAAATGATCAATTCTGTACAGTTCGCAGAAATGTATAATGCAGCCAGTGGTTTCGAATATTATTCTCCGGAAATGATTAACGCATATAAAACAGGTAGCGACCCTGATTTATATCCTAATGTGAATTGGGTAGAGGAGCTATATAAGGACTACTCTAACAATAGGAGGATGAACGTGAATGTCAGAGGTGGTAGTGAAACCGCAAAATATTATATCTCTGGAGGTTTTTATAATGAAAACGGTTTGTTTAAAATCGATAATATGAAAGCCTATAATTCAACCAACTTTTATAGAAACTACAATTTCAGATCGAATATTGATGTAAAGATCTTTGAATACACAACCTTAAACGTAAACTTATCAACCAGATTTGAACGTAAAAATGCACCGGGTACAGATGTGTCAAATATTTGGGCTTATGCTTTAAAGACTTCACCAAATGCTTTCCCAATGAGGTACTCAAACGGCTTAATGTCGGGTCCTGGTGATCAACAAGGTTTTAACCCTTATTCTTTGCTTACGCAAACAGGATATAGAGAGTCGTTCTGGAATAATGCTCAGTCGCTGTTTGGTATTACACAGGATTTAGGTAAATATGTAACTAAAGGTTTATCCGCAAATATTAAAGCTTCTTTTGATGCACAAAACTTCAATTTACATACAAGAAGTAGAGTAGTAGAGGAATGGTTGGCAACTGGTCGTGATCAGGATGGAAATTTGATCATGAACCAGAAAGTTACAGGTAGTGAAACCTTAGGTTATACAGAAACCAAGTCTGGTAACAGAAGATTTTATTTAGAGGCTTCGGTAAACTATAACCGCAGTTTTGGTAAGCATAACTTTGGTGGTTTGGCCTTATATCAACAATCACAGTTAAATTATAATGGGGTAACTACTTCCTCAGCAGCGATACCTTATAGAAATCAAGGTGTAGCCGGTCGTGTAACCTACGATTATGATAACCGCTATTTTTTAGAGGGTAACTTTGGTTATAACGGTTCTGAAAACTTCTCGCCAGGAAAACGTTTTGGTTTCTTCCCTTCTGCAGCAGCAGGATGGTTAGTTTCTAATGAGAAATTCTTTGAGCCTCTTCTAAATGTGGTAAGCATGTTGAAATTCAGAGGATCATACGGTGAGGTTGGTAACAATGACATCGGTGGTGGTAGGAGATTTATTTATTTGGAAACCATAAGAGGGGGAGATACAGGTGAGATACGCTTTGGTGATAAATTCTCAAAGCCTGGCATTACCAGACTGGGTGAGTGGCCAAACGAAAATGTGAGCTGGGAAACTGCAAAAAAAGCGAACATTGGGGTAGACCTGAATTTGTTTAATAAGCTGAACTTTCAGGTAGATTACTTTAAGGAAAATCGGGAGGGTATTTTCTTAGCGCGTGGAACAATACCTGGATATGTTGGAATTACCACTACGCCATGGGTGAATATTGGTAAAATGAGAAACTCAGGTATTGATGCTTCTGTGAAGTATAATCATATCCTGGGCGACTTTAAACTATCTGGTTTGGGTAACTTTACATTCGCAAGAAATATCATTTTAGATCAGGATCAGCCAGAGTATGAAGAAAAGTATTTATACGGTACCGGACAACCAAGATGGCAGAAGTTTGGTTATGTATCGGCAGGTTTGTTTAGAGATCAGGCAGATATTGATGCATGGCCAACACAAAATGTAGGTGGTCAGGTACAACCGGGAGATATCAAATACCTTGATTTGAATGGTGATGGTGTGATCAATACGTACGACAGAAAAGCAATCGGTTATACTGACATTCCTGAAATTGTTTATGGTTTTGGTTTATCGGTAGATTGGAAAGGTTTTGATGTTTCTGTGTTTTTACAAGGGAATGCACACTCTAATTTCTTGTACAACTCTGACATGAGCAATGCTTTTGTAGCTAGAAATATGTTTGAATCTGGCGTTTATGAAGATATTCATAATAATTACTGGACACCAGATAATTTGAATGCCAAATATCCAAGGCTTACAACTTCTTCTAATCCTAATAACAACCAAAACTCTACACATTGGTTAGCTAACAGTTCGTATTTAAGAATTAAAAACGTAGAGGTGGGCTATAGCTTCCCGAAAAGTGTAACATCAAAGCTGAATATTACAGGCTTACGTGTGTTTTTCTCTGGTGTGAACTTGCATACTTTCAGCAATTTCGAACTTTGGGATCCTGATCAAACTGTTGGAACGGTTTATCCACAAAACAAGGTTTATAATTTGGGTCTATCCTTAGCATTTTAATAAAAGAATATGAAAAAGTTTACATATCTGTTTTTTCTTCTTGCATCAGTTTTATTTACCAGCTGCGAGAAGTACCTGGATCGTCAGCCAGATGATGCTTTGACATCCAAGGATATATTTAAGAAAATTACAACTACCCGTAATTATTTAATGAACGTTTATTCGTTTTCGCCACAGGAACATTTCCCCGCAGGTTTACAAACTCCATGGGTGGGATCTGCAGATGAATCTTCTGTTTCTTATATCAGTAGGGGTTTTGGTGCCATCAACAAAAACTTATGGACACCAAGCTCTAATAATTACAGCGGTAACTTATATGGCCGCTTTTACCCGGGGATTCGTGAAGCAACTTATTTCATGCAACATGTGTATGAGTGTGAAGAACTATCGGATGGTGAAAAGTTAATCTGGTATAATGAAGCACGCTTTTTAAGAGCTTATTTCTATTATAACCTGATGAGAGTTTATGGCCCGGTGTTTATCCTGGGTAATGACATGGTTGATTTTAATGATACCGATTTAGGTGAGCGTGAACGCAATACATGGGATGAGTGTGTGAACTTTGTGGTGAATGAACTGGAAGAAAGTGCGAAAGCATTACCTCAGGAATGGGGAGCTGAATGGTATGGTAGAGCAACAAGAGGTGCTGCTATGGCAACTAAAGCACGTTTATTGTTGTATTCGGCCAGACCTTTGTTCAATGGTTCTGACTTATATAAAGGTGTGAAATCTAAAATTGGTGAAAACTTATTCCCAGTGAATAACGACCAGAATAAATGGAAATTAGCAGCTGACGCGAGTAAAGCAATTATCGATTTAGGGATTTATAGCTTAATGGGTGAGGCACAAATGGATGCACCGAATTATGATCCCTACAAAAGTTTAGAAGATTTATACAATACCAGAACTATTTCTAATAAAGAGATCATCTTTTCTAATGAAGGTGATGCTTATGAGATCAGAAGAACTACAGTTCCGCAGGTATTAAAAGGTTATGGTGGGGTAGGTCCAACGCAGAAATTGGTGGATGCCTTTGCCATGAACAATGGTAAGTACCCGATTACTGGTTATACCAATAATGGAGCTACGCCAATCATCGATGCCGGTTCCGGATACTCGGAAACAGGATTTTCAAACTATGTACACCCAATCTTTAAAACCAATCTGAATACTTATAAAATGTATCAGAATAGAGAGCCTCGCTTTTATAAAAATGTATTTTGGAGTGGCTTAACCTGGATTGATGCGAATGGTACGAGGACTACACCTAATATTCAGTTTTATAGAAATGGTAATTCTGGTCCCGGCTCAAGTCATAATTACCCTACTACAGGTTACCTGACTTATAAGTTTATCGATAAATCGATTAAATATGGTGAGGATGCTTATGGAGCAATTTCATTCCCTACATTCAGATATGCA
This sequence comes from Pedobacter hiemivivus, assembly GCA_040393085.1. Taxonomy (GTDB): domain Bacteria; phylum Bacteroidota; class Bacteroidia; order Sphingobacteriales; family Sphingobacteriaceae; genus Pedobacter; species Pedobacter hiemivivus_A. Next base: position 6,247 of record JBEBUV010000004.1, read on the forward strand.
GAAACTTTACTGAACTATGCTGAAGCTTTGAATGAGTATGCACCGGGTGATCCGAATATTTTAATTTACCTGAATAAAGTACGTAAGCGTGCTGGTGTTCCTGACCTGGAGACAGTTTATCCTCAGGTAGTGGGCGACCAGGCAAAAATGCGCGAAATGATTCGTAAAGAGCGTATGATTGAGCTGTGCTTTGAAAACCACAGGTTCTTTGATACTCGTACATGGATGATTGCTGACAAGGAAAATAATGGTCCTGTTTATGGCATGAATGTTTTTGCAATGGATCATAATCCTACTGGCGATTACTGGAAACGTACGGTGTTATTACAGGATGGTGGTCATGACGGAAATAGAGTCTTTACCCCAAAATCGTACTTATTCCCTTTCCCTGAAAAGGAAGTTACACTGGTAAAGTTCACTCAAAATTATGGATGGTAGATTAATCTGATTGTTATTATGAAATTGATAAATATTTATGCCTCAATGCTGTTATTATGCGCAGTATTGATATCCTGCGAAAAAAGGCACGTAGATGATAATATTCCCTCATCAGTCATCAATTTATCGAGAGCTGGTGTGGTAAATGTGGAATTTTATGATGTGGTAGGTACTTATGTACATACAGTTTATGCTACTAATGCCGGTTTTAAGGAAGGTGGCAGTACTAAAGTAAATTTGGTAGTATCGCAAGAGGCCTTGAACAGCTATAATACTGAAAACCAAACGAACTTAAAGATGTTGCCTGCAACTACTTATATCTTGAAAAGTAGTGCTCAGAATGTTACTCCGGAATCTAAATCGGCAGCTTTCGATATAGAGTTCAATTGTATAGAACTGGCAAAGCTGGGTAATCTGGATGATTATGTATTGCCGGTAAGTTTAACTACTGAAGGTAGCCTTTCTTCTAATCCTAAGTTGTCTTATACTTTGATTCACCCAAATATGTTGGGCGCAGAATTAAAGATGAAAGAATTAGGACTCAAAGAAGTGAATTTGGATACTGTAGACACAGATGAGATAGTTTATACATTTGATGTGTTTACCGAGTTTGATAACAAATGGCAAACGGAATTTGAGATTGTGGACGGACAGGATGCTATAATGGCATACAATGCGCTTAACAATACCATATACCAATCTTTACCTGCTAATTCATATACTTTTGAGCCGATCTCGAAATTGGTGCCTGGTGAGTCTACGAAAAGCTTTAAAGTAACCGTAAATAAATTGGCTATCCCAAGTGGGGTACATTCTTTGGCTATTCAATTGAAAAGTGCCAATATGAATGGTGCACCAATTGAGGTGAAGAACAATAGTATTGCAGTGATCAGATTTGCAAATGGAAGTACAACTACCAGAGCTGTACGTACGGGGTGGAGCCTGGAATCTTTCGATTCGCAAGGTGGAACCAATTACGCAAGATTGATATTGGATGGTAACCATACTACTTTCTGGCAACCAGCATGGTTGGCTACACATGAAGGTGTTCGGGTACTTCCATATTCTATGGTGGTTAACATGGGCTCGCAAATTGTTGTTGATGGTTTTGAAATCTGGAGAAGACCGGATCAAAATGCTTTGTATTCTTCGGATTTGAAAGCAGGTTATTTTGAGGTGTCAACGGATGGACAGAACTGGAAAATGGCAACAACCTTTGATTGCGGACCAATCACTGTTAAGAACGCAGGTCCACTGTATTTCTACTGTGAAACGGTGACAGCAAAGTATGTACGAATTACGATTACGGAATCTAATCGTCTGAATAATTCAAACATAGCAGAGTTTTATACGTTAAAGAAATAAATAACGCTTATTAGCGTTGTCTAATATTAGAACACTCTCCAAGCACCCTCTGCCCTTTCTTTATAAACAGGCTGTATCATGATGAATGATACAGCCTGTTTTTGTTTGACAAATTTTGGTAATATTTTAGTATAATCTTAGTTAGTTCATCAAACGATTGAGGGATTTAACGTATAATTAACAAGAGTTAGATACTTTTGTATCAATCGGTTTTGGAAATTGATGATTTAAATAATAATACCTATTTTTAGAAAATCCAAATATGACACTTGAACAGTTATCAGATAAAGAATTGTGGGATTCTATTGTTGAAGATAATTCTCAGGCTTTTGCTATTCTATATAATAGGCATTGGAAGACCTTGTATAAAACTGCGGTCTATTATTTAAAGAATGAAGAAGCTGCGGAACAGATTTTACATGATGTTTTTGTGGTGCTATGGAGAAGACGTAAGTTTTTGAAAATAGAAGACTTCAGTAGCTATATGTTCATCACCACCAAATACCATGTTTTCAAATATCTTAAAGCAACCAAAGTATCTATCGTTGATTATATTGAAAAATATGATGAGCAGAGCATTGCCGCCGATTATAACATAGGGGAGTCGAGGTTGCGTCATAAGGATTTTGAAACTCAATTGGATCAATGCTTATTGGGATTACCTAAAAGATGCAAAGAGATATTTTGGATGAGTAGGATCGACCATTTGTCGAACGATGAGATTGCTGATCAGCTGGGGATTTCTAAAAGAACTGTCGAGAATCAGATTACACAGGCTTTGAAACATTTAAGGCTATCGTATAAAGAGCTTTCGGTAGCAGGCTTGGCGATATTGTTTATCACCTTATTTTAAATGATAAAGGCCGGTTTAACCGGCCTTTATAAATCAATTATCTAGCAGTTTCGCTGCTGCATCATCTAAGAACCAGGTCACTTTGCCATCAATCGGTTTAATCAATTGTGATGGGTAAAGTTTAATATTCTTTTGATCTGCTTCAATAACATGTTTAACCGCTTTTGCTTTATTATCACCAAATACAAGGAAAGCTACATTTTTAGCTTTATTGATCAATGGCGCGGTGAAAGTGATGCGGTAAGTATTTAGTTTTTCAACCCATACAGAGTCGATTTCAACATTTTTATTGTTCAGGACATCTGTTCCAGGGAACAGGGAGGCTGTATGTGCATCATCGCCCATACCCAATAGAATCAGGTCGAACACCAGGTCTGCACCATCAAAGTGTTTTACTATAGCTTTATTATATTCTATAGCTGCTTTTTCTGGAGCAAGGGTAGTATCTACATAAAAGATATGGTCTGCTGCAATATTTAAAGGATCAAGGATTGCTTTTTTCGCCATTAAGCCGTTATAGCTATCATGGTCTGGCATTACATTCCGCTCATCACCGAAAAAGAAATATACTTTTGTCCAGTCTACTTGTTCTTTATAGGTAGTGGACAGCATTTCGTATAATGCTTTAGGCGAATTTCCGCCAGTTAATACAAAATTAAAGCATCCTTGTTCATCAATAGATTTGTTTGCAATGTTGATGATATAAGCTGCTATATCTTCCAGTAACTCGCTTTGAGTTTTATAGATCAATAAATTCATTTATTCTTGTTTTAAAGGTAAGGTAAACCAATGGAAACCATCTCTCGCAATTAATGCTTCAGCATCTTCAGGTCCCCATGAACCTGCGGTATAATTAGGGAAACTCAATGATTTTTTATTCTCCCAGGCATTGATCACAGGCATTAATAATTCCCATGCTATTTCTACCTGATCAGCACGCATAAACTGGGTTTGATCGCCAGTCATTACGTCTAGTAATAGGGTTTCATAAGCCTCTGGTGATTCAGTAGTATAAGTTCCTTTATAGTCAAACACCATATCTACCGGGTTCAGAATCATGTCTAATCCCGGGCGTTTGCCCTGTACTTGTAAACGGATACTCATTTCTGGCTGTATACTAATGATTAGCCTGTTTTGTTGCCAATGCTCTGTAACGGCTTCAGGGAATACCTGATGTGGTACATCTTTAAACTGAATGGTGATCAGTGAAGAAGTTTGTGCCAAACGCTTTCCGGTACGGATATAGAAAGGAATTCCTTTCCAACGCCAGTTGTCGACAAAGAACTTAATTGCTGCAAATGTTTCAGTATTAGAATCCTCATCAGTATCTTTTTCTGAGCGGTATCCCGGAACTTCATCTCCTTTGATCCAACCTTTAGTGTATTGTCCACGTACAGTATTGAAACGGATATCTTCGGCAGAGAAAGGACGCATTGCCTTTAATACATCTACTTTTTTATCTCTGATTTCATCAGCATCAAAGTTAATTGGGGTTTCCATACCAATGATACAAAGCAATTGTAGCAAATGGTTCTGGATCATGTCGCGCAAGGCACCTGAGCCATCGTAATAGCCACCACGATCACCTACGCCCAATTGCTCGGTAACGGAGATTTGAATGTGGTCGATATAATTCCTATTCCAAAGTGGCTCAAGGAAGGAATTGGCAAAACGGAATGCCATGATGTTTTGTACGGTTTCTTTACCGAGGTAATGATCGATACGATAAATTTGTTTTTCCTTGAAACGTTCTTTGATCAAAGCATTAAGCTCGCGTGCAGTTTCAAGGTCTTTACCAAATGGTTTTTCGACTACAATACGACAATTGTCTTCGTTTTCTGCCATTTTAAACTTGGCTAAGCGTTTGGCAATTGCTGGGAAAAGGTCTGGTGATACGGCTAGGTAAAACACGATATGTGTATCAGCACCGAAATCAGCTTTAAACTGTTCTACCATGACTTTAAGTTCATCAAAAGAAGCCGAATCCTGAACGTCTACTGGCTTGTAATGAATACTTTGAGAGAAGCTTGCCCATTTGTCCTTGTCTACTTTACCAGTACGGGAGAAACTATTTACGCCATCCATCAGGGTATCCCTGAATTTCTGATCTGTAAGTGGCCGTCTCGCTGTACCAATAATGGCAAACTTTTCGGGCATGTAGTTCTCAGCGTATAAGTTGTAAAGTGCAGGCGCAAGTTTGCGCAGGTTTAAATCCCCGGTACCACCAAAAATTACAATAATGGTTGGGCTTAGGTTGATACTTGTCTTCATTATTAGGGTGTTTACAAATTACTTGAATTCCAGTCGGCATGGAAAATTCCAGGTTCGTCTGTACGTTCAAAAGTATGGGCTCCGAAGAAATCTCTTTGTGCCTGTGTTAAATTAAGTGGTGAATTGGCAGTTCTTAATGAATCATAATAAGTTATTGCAGAAGCAAAGGCAGATAAGGCAAAACCGTTTTGTATGGCGTGTCCGATCACCTTTCTACTACTGCTCAAAATTTCTTTTAGTTTGTTTTGTATTCCCGCATCTGCATATAAATGAGCTAGATCGGGTTGTTTTTCATAAGCTTCGTAAATATCTTCCAGCAATTCGGCCCTGATGATACAGCCGCCGCGCCAGATTTTTGAGATTTCCTGTAAGCTTAAATCGTATTTATATTCTGCAGAAGCCTGGCTCAGCAGGTGCATTCCTTGTGCATAACAAGTGATCATGGCAAAATATAGTGTCTGTTCTAATTCTGCTTCAAAGGCTTCCGGATTGTCTATTTTCTCGGCCTCATGTGGTAATGCTGCAGAAAGGGCTACACGTAATTCTTTGTATTTGGAAAGGTCTCTGCTGCTTACTGCATCGTTAATGGTAGGGATTGGGCAGTCCAGATCCATAGATACTTGTGAAGTCCATTTTCCTGTGCCTTTTGATTTGGCCTCATCTCGGATGACATCAATTAAATAGCCGCCAGATTTTTCATCTTTAACTGTAAATATATCTCTGGTTACTTCTAAAAGGAAACATTGCAATCGGCCTTCGTTCCATTTTTTAAAGGTATTATAGATCTGTTCATTGTTATAGCCCATACCGTTTTTAAGCATATAATAGGCTTCGGCAAGGATTTGCATAATGGCATATTCTATACCATTGTGTACCATTTTCACAAAGTGACCTGATGCACCCGGGCCTATATAGGTCACGCATGGATCTCCGTTTACTTTGGCAGATACGGCTTCAAGAATTGGTTTTACGGCATTGTAGGCGGTTTTATCGCCACCTGGCATCATACTAGGTCCGAAACGTGCACCTTCTTCTCCTCCGGAAATACCCATTCCGAAGAAATGGATACCTTGTTTTGATAGTTCTTCAGCTCTTCTGCTGGTATCGATAAAATGTGAGTTCCCACTGTCGATGATCAGATCACCTTTGTCTAACAAAGGAACAAGTTCCTGAATCACACTGTCTACAATCGGTCCCGCTGGTACTAATAACATTACCTTTCTAGGTAATTCTAAACTTTGTATAAAATCCCCGATAGAACTAAAGCCTTTTAAATTATGTGCTTTACCATCTTCTTCGAGCTTTTGAATCATTTTGGCATCCCTGTCGTAACCTGTTACGGCAAAGCCGTTGTCGGCCATGTTGAGTAATAAGTTGCGGCCCATGGTGCCAAGGCCGATCATTCCTAAAATATATTTGTTATTCATTGTCTATTTTTTAGCTGGGTGATTGGTGAAAACATGATATTTTTCTTCCAGGTCCCATAGCTTTGCGCCACCCTTTATTCCGTCTTTATTGGTGGCCAACTTGATGTTATGATCGAGTGCAAATGATATGTGCTTGGAATTGCCTCCACCGATGTATAACGTATCATAGTTGAATACTGTTTTATAAATTTCAATTATATGCTGTAACCGCTCGTTCCACTTTTCTATTCCAATCTTATCGAAAGCTTTAGCACCTATATAATCGTCGTAGTCTTTGTTTTTAGTAATAGGAAAATGTGCGAGCTCAAGATGGGGGAGCAGGTCGCCATCAAATACAAGAGCCGTTCCAAATCCGGTTCCTAAGGTAAGTACAATTTCAAATCCCTTTCCTGAAACAATACCAAGGGCTTGCTGATCGGCATCATTGATCAGCCGCACAGGTTTACCAAAAAGATCACTTACCTGTTGGGCAAGGTTCACATTTGTCCATTTGTTTTGACCCAGATTAACGGCAGTTTGTACCCTACCGCATTTGATATAGCCCGGAAAACCAATAGATATTTTATCGAAAGGATCATTAAGCGTAGCAACGAGCTTTTTGATACATTTCAATACATCCTCAGGAGTTGCCTCTTCTGGTGTAGGTAGTTTTTTGAACTCAGAAATCAGATCGCCTTTCGAACTTAAGATACAAGCTTTAATGCTGGTGCCACCAATATCAATAGATAAAATGTTAGTGTTGTTTCTGTCTTTTTTGGTAACTGGCATGTTTTGTTTATTGAATAAAAATAGGCCTGCTCGTTAATATATTTCAAAATAACAAAATTAAGATCAATATTCGCCTATACAATCTGCTTATTTTAGACGAAGAGGCCTATTCTTAAATCATAAGAGAAGTACAGGAGCCAAATATGACTATAATTCAATAATTGTCGCTTTAGGTAAAACAAGAAATGTCTTAAATTTGTTTTTCTTGTCAACAGGCAGCAGAATTAGTTATTATGAAAAAGAATTTTGTATCCAATTCAAGGGAATCTGTAAAAATGTTTAAGAACCCCTTGTTCGAGGCATTATCTAAAGTGCCATTTTATGTTCCTCTGATCGTATTTATACCGGTGATTGGATATTTCGTATGGTCTGCCGTTCAGTTGAATGGTCTGTTGGCCTTTGCAGGGCAGTTGTTATTGGGTTTGTTAATCTGGACTTTAACAGAATATGTAATGCACCGTTATGTTTTTCACTTTTACCCATCATCGAAATGGGGGAAACGCATACATTTTATATTCCATGGCGTACATCATGATTATCCGAATGACGCACAAAGATTGGTGATGCCTCCATCGGCCAGTATACCGCTTGCTTTAGCTTTTTATTTTCTGTTTAAATGGTTATTCCCTACAGAGATGCTGGATGGTTTCTTTGCTGGCTTTATTACAGGTTACCTGTTTTATGATATGACACATTATATGTTGCACCATGCGCAATTTAAAAATGGCTTCTGGAAAAAAATCAAGCATCATCATATGTTGCACCATTACGATGATGCGACAAGAGGGTATGGGGTGACCTCGGGTTTATGGGATAGAATTTTCGGTTCAGACTTCTTAAAGAAATAATATAATTCTATCAATCGTAGAATAATAAACTGTTAAATAATTTGTTTTATTTAATTTCTGTTTATATCTTCGGGTACGTACACATTATTTTGATATATGAAGAGATCAATACCCTTTCTACTTTTAATTTCTGCTTTTGTATTGAATGGTAATGTTAGTGGTATAGATCAGCAGATTGCGCCGACTGATTCTGTGTATCTGAATACAAAAACGGTGGTTTCTGGTCTAAATGTTCCATGGGAAATGAAATGGGGACCAGATAACTGGATTTATTTTACTGAGCAGTCTGGTACCTTAAGTAAGGTTAATCCGGAGACTGGTGTACGTAAAGTGTTATTGAATATTCCTGAGGTTTATAGATTTCGCTCCTTAGGTTTATTGGGAATGGCCATACATCCTGACAAGTCTAAACCTTATATATTTCTGGATTATACTTATAAGAATGGGACAGCCATTGTTTCTAAACTGGTGAGGTATACTTATACTGCTGACACTTTAATAAATCCATTGGTTTTATTATCGGATATTCCAGGAAGTACAGGGCATAATGGTTCGCGCGTTACGATTTCTCCGGATGGTAAATTGATGATGACGACAGGGGATGCTGCTAAAGGTGTGAATTCACAGACGGTAGGTTCTATTAATGGTAAGATATTACGTATAAATATAGATGGTACAATTCCGGCCGATAACCCTTTTCCGGGTAGTGCCGTTTGGTCTATGGGGCATCGCAATGCGCAGGGGCTGACTTATACAAAACATGGTCATTTATATAGTTCTGAGCATGGTGACGCGATTGAAGATGAGCTGAACCTGATTGTTAAAGGCAAGAATTATGGATGGCCAAATGTAGAAGGTGCGATTGATACTGAAAAGGAAAAGGAGTTTGCAAAGACTACAGAAGTAACAGTTCCTGTTAAAGCATGGACACCGGTTGTTGCACCTGCAGGTATAGCCTACTATGGGTCGACCGCCATTTCGCAATGGAACAACTCTATTTTGCTGGTTACTTTGAAAACGCAAAGCTTAAGGGTGTTGAAATTATCTGAGGATGGAAAGGCCGTGAAATCGGAAAAGATCTATCTGGATCATGAATTGGGACGCTTGCGCTCAGTATGTGTATCGCCAACAGGTGATGTTTATGTGGCCACCAGTAATCGCGATTGGAATCCTGGTGAGGGGTATCCGAAAAAGGATGATGATAAAATTGTAAAGGTATTTAAAGTGAAGAAGCCTGCTGCTACGCATACCATAGCTAAAAAACAGGCGAAGCCAGCAGTGTTGCCGGGAGCGGTGATATATAATAATTACTGCGGTTCTTGTCACAAGGCCAACGGAACAGGTATTGCAGGGGTCTTTCCTCCATTAAAAGGAACGACTCGTGTATTGGGTGATAAAAATGAACTGATACATGTATTGTTAAAAGGCTTATCAGGTCCGATAGTAGTGAAAGGGCAGAAGTATGATCAGGAGATGCCATCATTTAACTTTTTAAGTGATCAGGACATTGCACATGTGACCACTTATATCAGGTCGCAGTTTGGGAATAAAGCAGCAGCAGTGACTGCTGCTGATGTAAAGAAGCTGAGAAGTGCAGGGAAATAAGGCTTGCAAAAAACAGTAATACAAAGTTTAATTTGTTAAAAACTGTTATTTGTAAAAGAATTTTGCCGGTAAAGGATTACCTTGTTAATTAATACCAGCATAAGGATTTGCTCGCAAATAATTGACTTGCTAAAAGCAGTATTTGTAAGAGAGTAATACTGTTAAGATTACCTTGTAATTAGTACCTGAAAAAGATTAAACCATAAATTAAACACGCGAATAAAAGCGTAGGGAATAGGGAATCCCAACATTGAACATTTAATACGATTAATTACCGTTGGTTAGGCAACGATATTATACATTTATCAAGTAACGTGTACGTACACTATATTGTGTGTAGCCGAATTTGGTGATGAAGCCAATTAACTGAATATTTAAAAAAAAACCAAATTTATAAACCAAACTATGGAGAGAAAAATTACTCAACATGTAAAACCAATGCATTTGTTTTTATTGTTTGCACTATGTCTATTGGTGCCAGATGTGACCAAAGCACAGCAACTTAGAAACCTGATTGGTACAGTTACGGACGCGACTACGGGAGAGCCGATACCAACTGTAAGTATTAAATTAAAACGCACGAATGTAGCTGTGGCTACAGATGGAAATGGGAAGTATGGAATTCAGGTGAATGATACTGATGTGCTGACTTTTTCATATATAGGTTATGAAACCAAAACCATCACTGTAGGCGATAGAAAAGTGTTAAATGTAACACTTAAGGAATCGGCATCAGACTTAACGGAAGTGGTTGTTGTAGGCTATGGAACAGTTAAAAAAACAGATCTGACAGCTTCTGTAGGACAGGTAAGCATGGAAGATATGGCTAAAGCACCTGTTTCCTCATTTACCGAAGCGCTTGCTGGTCGTATTGCAGGGGTACAGGTTTCTGCTCAGGATGGTCAGCCTGGTAAAGGTATGGGCATTACCATCCGCGGTGCCAACTCTTTAACACAAAGTAACTCTCCTTTGTATGTGATTGATGGTTTCCCGATTGAAGATCCTGATGATGGCATGCTAAACCCAGATGATATTGAGTCGATCACAATCATGAAAGATGCTGCAGCAACAGCTATTTATGGTTCCAGAGCCGCAAATGGAATTATACTTGTTGAAACGAAAAAAGGAAAGATAGGGAAGCCAATTGTAACGCTGAATTCCTCTTACGGCTTTCAACAGGTGCAGAAGACCATGGAAATGATGAATCCTTATGAATTTGTTAAATATCAATCGGAACTAAATTTAACAGCCGCTACTGAGCGTTTCTTTCAAAATGGAAAAACATTGGAATCATACCGTAATGAAGCGGGGGTAGATTGGCAGGACCTGATCTTTAGAACATCACCTGTTAATCTTAATAATATTGCGCTAAGAGGGGGAACTGCACAAACCAGGTACTCTATTTCAGGATCTTTTAATGATCAGAATGGAACCATCATTAATACCGGTTATAAAAGGTATCAGGGTAGAGCAGCTGTTGATCAGACGATCAGTAAAAAACTTAAGGCTGGTATCATCACGAATTTCAGTAGAATAAATAGTTTCGGACAGCAGGTTGCTGAAGGTAATGGGGCTTCTTTTACAGCTTATTTATTGTCGAGAGCATGGGGATATAAACCTATTTCTGGTGATGATAATGTTGATCTGACCGAAGAGGATGGTGATATGGAGGAAATTAATCAGTTTGACATCAGATTAAATCCGGTAACGACAAGTAATAATGAATATAATAAGAGTGGGACATCCGACTTTTCTGGAAATGCTTACTTAACATATACGCCAACACCTAAATTGACTTTTAAATTTATGGGAACGGCTTCTAGTCGCACGAGAAGACAAGACTTGTTCTTTAATGCTAAAACAACCCAGGGTAGTCCGAAAAATCCTGTGAATACAAGAGGTCAGTTTGGTTCGGTATTGTATACTCAGACAGATATCTGGTCTAACGATAATACAGTTACCTATACGGAGACTTTTAGTAAAAATAATACCCTGACTTTACTCGGTGGTCTATCTTTCCAGAATTATGATATTCAGGCATTTGGTTATTCTTCACAAAATGTACCGAACCCGCAGTTAGGTCTTACAGGTTTGGATGAGGGTAGTCCTTACTCGCCAATCGCAAATACCGGTGATAATTTTATGGTTTCTTATTTTGGAAGAGCGAGTTATAATTATAAATCGAAATACATTGTTGAAGGTACGTTAAGGGCTGATGCTTCTTCCAAATTTGCTACAGGCAAAAAGTGGGGGTATTTCCCATCTGGATCTTTTGCCTGGAATATGCATACGGAAGATTTCATGAAAAACTTAGCAGTGGTGTCGAACTCTAAATTGAGGTTGAGTTATGGAGTTTCTGGAAATAATAGGGTGTCGAATTATGAGTCTTATCCATCTTTATCTTTCCCTTTAGCAAGCTCGTATTCGTTTGAAAATGGTACGCCAAGTAAAGGGGCAATTCCTGCAAGTTTAGGGAATCAGAATCTGAAATGGGAAACCACCAAACAATTGAATATTGGTTATGACTTAGGTTTACTGAAAAACAGAGTAGAGCTAACGGTGGATTGGTATAAGAAAATTACAAGCGATTTATTATTGGATGCTGATTTACCGGGTACTATGGGATTCCTTAAGGCCCGTCAGAATATTGGTAAAATCCAGAATATGGGCCTTGAATTTGGATTGAAAACCATCAATATCAGGAACAAATCATTTTTGTGGGCTAGTAATTTTAATATTGCTTTCAACCAGAATAAAATTCTTGAATTGGTAAGAGGGCAGAATGCCTTGTACACTACAGTAAGTTTTGAATCGCAGTATAATGCGCCATCTTATATTTCTGAAGTTGGACAGCCAGCGGGTATGTTTTACGGTTATATCTTTGATGGTATTTATCAGCTGACTGATTTTGATAAAACACCTGGAGGTGCGTATACCCTAAAACCTGGGGTGACGAATAATGGTGCTACGCCACAACCTGGCCATATTAAATACAGAGATTTAAATGGTGATGGAACAATCAATACACAGGATGTTACGGTAATTGGTCGTGGGCAACCCCTTCATTTAGGTGGCTTTTCTAATAACCTAAGCTATAAAGGTTTCGACTTGAACGTGTTTATGCAATGGTCTTACGGAAACGATATCATGAATGCAAACAGATATATGTTTGAAGGAAATGGTAATGGTAGGGTGAGTATGAATCAATATGCCAGTTATATAGATCGCTGGAGTGAAACAAACCCGTCGAACACCAATTTTATTGCGAAAGGACAGGGTCCAATTGGACATTATTCATCAAGGGTGATTGAGGATGGTTCTTATATCAGACTTAAAACGGTTTCATTAGGTTATAATTTACCTAAAAACATGATTAGGTCATTGTATATGAGTAATCTTCGGTTGACCGTTGCTGCGCAGAATTTATGGACACTAACCAATTATACGGGAATGGATCCTGAGGTGTCTGTTCGTAATTCGGTACTCAGTCCGGGATTTGACTTCTCTGCATACCCGATTGCCAGAACCTTGGTTTTTGGTATAAATGCTTCGTTTTAATATTTACCTCTTTAAAATTTAAGAAAATGAAATTCAGATATATATTTTTATTATCGCTCATTTTATGTGGTTTATCAGCTTGTAAAAAGGCTTTGGATACTAAACCAAAAGATACGCTTGCTCCAGCTACTTATTATAATAATGTGGAGGAATTGAACTTCGCCCTGAATGGTGTGTATGATAATTTAGGATCACTTTATGGCACTATTATCCATTATCGACTAGGATTTGAAGGTGATGAGGGCTGGTACACCAGAAACTCACCCGCTAATGGGCCTCAGATTTATGATTTTACTGCTGGTCATGCCGACATAAAAAACTTCTGGAATAACCTTTATAGCGGTATTAACCGCGCCAATTATTTGCTGATCAGTTTAAATAAAAACCCTGATCTTGATGCAACAGCACGTGCACAGGTGGAGGGAGAAGCTTTGTTTTTAAGAGCTTATTATTACTTTATGCTGGTACAGAACTTTGGTGATGTTCCTTTAATTTTAACGCCTGCCGGTTCTGTGGATGATGTGGATGTAGCTAAATCTAGTGCTAAAGAAGTATATGAGCAGATTATTGCAGATATGACTAAAGCAGAAGCTGTGGTACCTTCTATTGCTTCTCTTGGTTTTGGTGGTAGGGTTAATAAGTCGGCCGTACGTGGCATTTTAGCCAGAGTATGTTTATATATGGCTGGATATCCGGTTAAGGATGTTTCGAAATATAAAGATGCAAGAGATTGGGCTAAAAAAGTGATAGATGATGGTGAAGCAGGACACGTACTTAACCCATCTTTTTCTGATGTGTTTATTAAACTGGCATCAGATAAATATGATGTTAAAGAGTCTTTATGGGAAGTTGAATACTGGGGTAATAAAACAGATGCTTATACAGAAACAGGTTATTTGGGTTATGTGAATGGTCCTAACACCACAAATGTGACTACAGGATATGGTTATGGTGGAATAAGGATAATGGCTGATTTGTATTATAAATATGAAGACGGGGATTTGAGAAGAGATTGGTCGATCGCTCCATTTACTTATGGTAATGCTGCGGCGGCTCCTTATTCCAGAACATATTTGGGTACGGCTACTCGTGCAACAGCTTATGCCAGGTATCCTGGAAAGTATAGACGTGAATATGAGGTGGTATTGCCTAAAAACACGAGTGCGACGCCTATAAACTGTCCTTTGTTACGCTTTTCGGATGTTCTATTGATGTATGCAGAAGCAGAAAATGAAATGGCTGAAAATGCTACGCCAACGCAAAATGCAATTGATGCTGTGAATAAAGTAAGACAACGTGGCTGGTCTACAGGCATAAAATCTGTTGCTTTGGTTGGAGGTTCAGGTTATACTACAGCACCTACATTGAAGTTTACTGGTGGCGGTGGTTCTGGAATTGTGGCGACTACGACGATTACTAATGGGGTCGTTACATCGATAAATTTCGCCAATGATCCGATATATGGAAAATCAAGAGGAATTAATTATACCAGTGCACCAACAATAGAGTTTATTGGTGGTGGTGGTACAGGTGCATCAGCAACTGCGACTATTTATAAAGCAGAGGATGCGAATATGCCGGCGACTGCGACTGCTTCTAAGGATGCATTCAGGAAATTTATCCGTGATGAAAGAAGCAGAGAATTAAATGGGGAAACTTTTAGAAAAGCTGATCTTATTCGTTGGGATATTTTTGTGGAGCGTATGCATGAACTTTCAACTACGATTGAAAAGGATTTGATAGGCGTTACTTCACCTCCATCTTATTTGAACCTTTATATTAAAGGCTTTGGTAGTAATATAACGGATAGGAATAAGCTTTGGCCACTTCCGACCAGTGACATTACTTTAAATAGAAAATTGATACAAAATAGTGGTTGGTAATTAATTTTAATAGATATGAAATTTATATATGTAATGCTTTCGGTGTTAATGCTTACGGCATCGTGCAAAAAAGAAGTGGCACTTGATAAACCTGATTTTAGGATGGATTATACTAAGGCAGTGTTTAAAGTGGGAACAGAAGGGAAGTTTAGTTTTGAAGGAACTGCCGGAATTATATCTTTTTATTCTGGTGAACCGGGCTTTGAATACAATAAGCGATTAGGTGAAAATGGCGGATTGGATAAGTCCGTTCCTGTTAAAGGTAGTTCTGATGATATGAAGAGCGAATTTGTTTACACTTATAAAAATGAGGGTAAGTATCAGGCGTATTTTGTAGCTAAAAATATGAATATTTATGGTGCAGAAGAGATAGTGAGTCAGATTGAGGTGACTGTAATTAAGTAAATATTTTAATTTTTATTCTATTTGAAATAGTAAGTTTAATAACCAAAACTGTTTTTTAATAAAGAAGAGTTAATTAATAACCAACTAAATATAATAGGTATGATGTTAAAAATTAAGTTAAACCAATTGTTATATGGTTTTGCAGGGGTACTATTGATTTCGTCAATAGTGCCCTTTGGCATATCATCTGGGTATGCACAATCCAAATCTGGAAAAGTTAAGGGAAGCGTAACAGCCGCTAAGGGTAAAGCAGGTGTAAATACTAAAGCTGCGGCCGTTAATGAGGCAGGAAAGCAATTAGCCTGGGCAAAGATTGCTCCTTACTTTAAAGCTACTCCAGAATTCAAAGATCAATATGGTGACTATAGATCGCCATTGAAGTTTTACAATGGTAAAGAGGTGAAGTCGGCCGCCGACTGGGCCCAACGGCGTAAAGAGATTGCCGATCGCTGGAACGGCATGATGGGTAAATGGCCACCTTTTCTGAAAGATCAGAAAATGGAATACCTGGATACCGTTAGAAAAGATGGTTTTACACAATATAAGGTGCGCTTTAAATGGACACCAAATGAAGTTACTGAAGGTTATTTATCTGTGCCTGATGGTAAAGGTAAAATGCCTGCTGTAATTACTGTGTTTTATGAGCCTGAAACGGCCATCACTAAAGGTTTAAAGGAGCGTGATTTTGCTTATTCGCTTTGTAACAGAGGTTTTGTGACTTTGTCGCTCGGTACTAAACAGGCTTCATTGGATCATAATTTTTCTATTTATTATCCAAGTATAGAGAAAGCGGAGATACAGCCACTTTCTGCTTTGGGTTATGCTGCGGCAAATGCATGGTATGTACTTTCGAAAGTTAAGGAGGTTGATGCAGAACGTATAGGTATCATGGGACACTCTTTTGGTGGCAAATGGGCCATGTTTGCTTCTTGCTTATTTGATAAGTTCGCATGTGCAGTTTGGTCTGATCCGGGAATAGTTTTTACAGATGGCCGCGAATCTGTAAATTATTGGGAGCCCTGGTACCTTGGTTATCATCCTAAACCATGGAGAAAAAGAGGTTTGATTACTAAAGAGAATCCTGCGAAAGGCCTGTATCTGAAATTGGTTGCAGAGGGTTACAACTTGCAAGAATTACATGCTTTGATGGCACCGAGACCTTTTCTGGTATCTGGTGGTTCTGAAGATCCTCCATCACAATGGATACCTTTAAATCATACGGTAAAAGTGAATGATTTATTGGGGGCTAAAAACCGGGTAGCCATGACAAACAGACCAATGCATTCTCCTACACCGGAATCAAATGAGGTTGCTTATTCGTTTTTCGATTATTTCTTAAAATATAATGGGAATAAAAAAGGTTTGGCAAATTAATTAAGCAGTTATTAATTGAATAAAACAACCTATACACTGAGATATATGCGTATATGTATCAGTGTATATATTATATATAAGGATATACACCGATACATAATTATATGGAAAAAAATTCAGATCAGATGTTGAGCAGAAGGAAGTTATTGACCACACTTGGCATTGTTGGAGCCAGTGCTGCTTCGACAACGGTATTAGCAAATGCAGGCAAAAATGAAATTGATTTAGGCTCAAAGCTGAACAATGGCTTGTCTGCTGATTTAAAGAATATCCAAAGTGTAAATTATAAGCTGTTTGGTGCTGTTGGGGATGGTGTGAACGACGATAGCGTTCAGATTAAAGCTGCACACGATTATGCAAATAAGCATAACCTGCCAGTTATAAATTATAGTGGCGAATATTGGCTCAGGAAAGCTAATAACATAGAGATATACACCAATGTGGATTGGGGAAGTACCATATTTCATATTGATGAAAGCAGCAATACCCCAGCTGATGGAAGATTTAAAATTCTTCCCCGTAAAGATCCTATCAAAATTGAACTTAGTGCGACTGAAAAGGCCGGTTTTTTAAATAAGCTGAAGCCAGGGGTAAAGGTGATTCCTGAATTAGCCGCTTTTACAAATTGCCTGGTTAATATCTCGGATAAGAATGATAAGATCGGTTATCGTGCCGGAGATAGATATGATGGACAGGCCTGGGCCCGCGAGGAATTGTTTTATGTTGAAGAGCATGGTAGTATTGTAGGTGATATAGCCTGGACTTTTAAAGATTATACAAGCCTTTTAGCTTATCCGGCAGATACCAGTTATTTAACGGTGAATGGTGGCACTTTCTATTTGTCGGGAGATAGTCCAGGTACAAAATATGTGAAAAATGGGTTTACCATTAGCAGGAGTCGTACTATTATCCAAAATCAATGGGTCGGTTTAGAGCCTGGAAAAGTGGATGTTTCTATGAGTCCGCGTAGTGGTTTCTATTCCTTTTCGAATGTGTATGATGTAAAGCTGGAAAATATTAGGCTGATTCCGTATGAGCAGGATCGGGAGGGTAAAGACAGAGATGTATCGGCCGGAACTTATGGTATTGGCGGGGCAAGGATTTTGAATGCTTTGTTTAGAAATATAACTGCCGAGGGTGGTCCTATACATTGGGGCGTTTTTGGAACCAACCTGAATAAGAACTTTAGAGTAGAGAATTGTAAGCTGAACCGTATTGATGTTCATTTCCATTGCTGGAACTTATATATCAAAGATTCTGCAATAGGGTATAGGGGCATTTCTGTGACGGGTGGCGGAGATTTGTTTATAGAAAA
This sequence comes from Pedobacter hiemivivus, assembly GCA_040393085.1. Taxonomy (GTDB): domain Bacteria; phylum Bacteroidota; class Bacteroidia; order Sphingobacteriales; family Sphingobacteriaceae; genus Pedobacter; species Pedobacter hiemivivus_A. Next base: position 24,357 of record JBEBUV010000004.1, read on the forward strand.
TACTTCTTGCTTTAGTCGTAGTTTTATCAACTTTAGAAGAGACTTTGGTGCGAAATGGGATGGGAACATCCGACTAAGGAATTGCCATTTTATTCCATCGACCTTAGCTGAAACCAGTGTGTTGGATTTTAATCCTATGGATTTCGATTATAAATATCCACTGGGTTTTGGTCGTTCTATAATTGTAGAAAACCTATTGGTTGATTTTAAGACCATGCCTGATTCAGTTAATGCTTGTTGGTTGATTAAAACTCCTGTTTTTTCTAAGAGTAAATCGGGCCAACGCGTATTCTTTCCAAGTTATGTGGAGTTTAAGAATGTGATGGTTCAGGGTAGAGAAAAAGGACTGCGTTTGTTTGCTATGGTTGATCCTCAAAATTATCATGTTGACCGGATGGGAGCTTATGATGGATCTTTTATTGAAACAAATGCCCGTATGGTATTCGATAATGTACAATTAGAGCAGCCTGAAAATAATAATCCAGGTCCTTATCACATCAGTGTCCGTAATACAAAAGTTGAAGAGTATGAAGATCAATATGCTCTTTATCCTGAAATATGTTTGGTAAACTGTAAAAGTGTAAAGGCAATATTTGGGAATAATGTAGCAGATATTAGTTTCGAAGCCTGCAGTTTATCGCATATTATCGGAAATGAACAAGGGGTGATGCCCGGAAGATTTAGTTTTTCGAATAGTATATTTATTCCAGCTGGAAAAGATGATAAAAATCTGTTTTATAGCTTGTCGACCGAATTAGGAACCAATTTTACCAATTGTACAGTTCATGCTCCCAAAATAAATGGGGTTTATAAGCCGGAGCAGACAGACCTTGTTGGTTTTATTAAAATCAATAAAACAGTACGTTACAATCATTTAAATACACAATTGGGCAATGAGGTGCTGAAATATTATAAAGGAAAAGGAATTCCATTTCATAAGCAATTCATCAGTATGTTGAAGAGTCACCATCAATTAGAATCGGAAAATATATAGACAGTTTTTAAAATTATTGCAAAAGTATTTATGAAATAATAGATTTTCTAAGTTTTTATTAATAAATTCGGGTACGTTAACGTACGGGGATTATTAACATTTATTGTACTTAACTAGAACACCGAATTAAACCGAATGTATGATATCTAAACTTAAAAAGGGGCTCCTATCTCTTGGACCCGGAATTATTACTGCCGCATTGGTATTTGGACCAAGTAAAATGACCATTACCTCTAAGTTAGGCGCCGATTATGGTTATAATTTGCTTTGGATAGTGGCGGTAGCCATTTTCTTTATGGCAGTTTTTACCGTTATGGGCGCAAGAATAGGCGTGGCAAGTAGTCATTCGCTACTCAATACCATTCGCCTAAAATGGGGTAATGCTGCAGCGATGGCTATTGGGATTGGAATTTTCTTTGTAGCAACTTCTTTTCAGGCCGGTAACTCTATTGGTGTAGGTATTGCGGTTGGTGAGGCCACCAATACTTCTCATGTTTTATGGGTTATTGTATTTAATTTATTAGGGATCAGTCTGCTATTCTTCCGTGCTTTTTACAAAGTTTTGGAGAAGCTGATGATCTTTTTAGTAGCCTTGATGCTGTTTGCTTTTGTAACGACCTTATTTTTTGCAAAACCAAGTATATCGGGTATTGCAGGTGGAATGGTACCTCAGCTACCTATAGGATCAACAGGTTTGGTGATCGCTTTCTTTGCTTCTTGTTTTTCAATTGTTGGTGCTTTTTATCAGTCTTACCTGGTTCAGGAACGTATAAAACTAAATCCGGAGATTAAAGAAACACAAAGTAATAGTATTACAGGAATTGTGATTCTGGGGATTATGAGCGCGATTGTGATGATTTGTGCTGCGGCAGTTTTAAATGTAAAAGGCATTAAGGTAAACAACGCATCAGATATGGCCAGAGCCTTAGAACCTCTTTTTGGTAGTGCTGCTTCAACATTTTTCCTGATTGGACTTTTCGGTGCTTCCTTTTCTTCTTTAGTAGGTAATGCTACAGTAGGGGGCGCTTTATTGGGTGATGCATTCGGAAAAGGTAGTCAGCTGAATTCAAAAGCCGTGAAAATATTTATTGCCCTAGTCATGATATTTGGTGCTGCAATAGCCATAAAATTTGGAAGATTGCCTTTAGAACTAATCGTTTTTGCACAGAGTGTGACCATATTCCTGGTTCCATTTATTGGTGTGGCCATGTACGCCATTTCTAATGATCCAAAAATTATGGGTAAACATGTTAACTCTTTGTCGGTAAAGATCATTGGAGCAATAGGTTTATTGATCTTAATTTTCCTGGCACTGAGCAATATAAAAGAACTTTTTTTTAAATAATAAAAACGTTAATACAATGACCGAACTAGAACAACTGGAACAAGAACTATTAAAGCCATCAGATAGACTGATTGCTGATATGTATAAAATTGAAGGTGATATTATGTTACTTGGTGTTGGTGGGAAAATGGGGCCGAGCATGGCAATGTTAGCCAAAGCAGCATTAGATCAAGCCGGAATTAAAAAACGCATTATTGGTGTTTCCAGATTCTCTGATGCATCGGCTCGTGAGGAGTTGGAAGCTGCGGGAATTGAAACTATTGCTGCCGATTTATTAAATGAGGAAGATCTTGCTGCTTTACCTGATGTACCGAATATCATTTATTTGGCCGGTACTAAATTTGGAACTACAGGAAAAGAAGCTTTTACATGGGCAATGAATGCTTATCTGCCAGGTCGTGTAGCTGAACGTTTTAAAAACTCAAATATTGTGGTATTCTCAAGTGGAAATGTATATCCATTTACACCTGTTACCGGTGGTGGCTTGTCGGAAGATCATCCTGCAGGGCCAGTTGGAGAGTATGGCCAATCGTGTTTGGGTAGAGAACGTATATTCCAGTATTTTTCGGAAAAAAACAATACACCAACATTAATCTACAGACTTAATTATGCGATCGATTTACGTTACGGCGTATTATTGGAGATCGCTAAATCTGTAAATGAGGGAAGAGCAATAGATTTAACTACGGGTACTGTTAACGTAATTTGGCAGGGTGATGCGAATGAAATTGCGATCCGTTCTTTATTACATTGTACTGCGCCTTCAAAACTTCTGAATGTTACCGGTCCGGAAACACTTTCAGTAAAATGGTTGGCAGAACAATTTGGATTATTATTGGGTAAAACAGCATTATTTGAAAATGAAGTTCAACCTACGGCATTATTAAACAATGCTTCTGAAGCACATAGACTTTTTGGCTATCCGAGAGTAACCATCAGAGAAATGATGGAAATGACGGTAAGCTGGTTACAAGGTGGTGGTAAGATTTCTAATAAACCAACTCATTTTCAAGAAAGGAAAGGACAGTTTTAATGGCAAATCAACTTAAACCAGAATTAAAACAATTCCTGGATGCGGGGACATTTATCCCTGCACATCCTTTGGCATTGACGGCAGATCGTAAATTGGATGAGCAAGGCCAACGATTACTAACCCGCTATTATATGGCTGCAGGTTCGGGTGGGATTGCAATCGGTGTACATAGTACGCAGTTTGAAATCAGAGATCCTGAGGTTAATCTTTTTGAAACGGTACTTAAACTGGCTGCAGAAGAAATTGATAATGCAAAGCTTGATCGCCCTTTTATTAAGGTGGCAGGAATTTGTGGGCCAACAGATCAGGCGGTTAAGGAAGCAGAAATTGCTCTTAAATACGGATACGATATTGGTCTGTTGAGTATGGGTGGCTTACAAGGCTGGACAGAAGCGGAAATTATTGACCGCGTGAAAGCCGTTGCGGCTGTAATGCCGGTATTTGGTTTTTACTTGCAACCTAGTGTTGGAGGAAGAATCTTTACGTACGATTTCTGGTTGCAGTTTGCTGAGATTGAGAATGTTGTTGCCATAAAGGTTGCTGCTTTTAACCGTTACCAGACGCTGGATGTGGTGAGAGCGGTATGTCATTCGAGCAGAAGAGATCAAATAGCTCTTTATACAGGTAATGATGATAATATTGTTGCTGATTTATTGACACCTTATAAGTTTGAAATTGATGGTAAATCGATCGAGAAAGAATTTGTTGGTGGCTTGTTAGGTCATTATGCAGTGTGGACAAAAGCTTCGGTAGCTTTATTTGAAGAAATAAAAGCTTGTAAAGCAAATGGAGGTGATGTTAAGGCATTGCTTGCTAAAGGTATGGAAGTGACTGATATGAATGCTGCGATCTTTGATCCTGCACATGCTTTCCACGGTTGTATTCCCGGAATTCATGAGGTGCTGGTTAGACAAGGATTGATGAAAGGGATTTGGTGCTTAAATCCAGCCGAGAAAATGTCGGATGGTCAGGCAGCGGAAATCAGCAGAGTTTGTGCTGCTTATCCGGATTTGATAGATGATGATTTTGTAAAAGAATTTCTCAATAATCAGTAGATACAACATTAAACAGAAGGTATAATATGTTTTTGTTAGCCCCCGAAAAATGATGGATAGAAGACAGTTTTTAAAAAATACAGGACTTATAACCGCATTTTCCGGGGGCAATTTTTCTGAAATAATTCCTTCAACGCACATAAATCCCATTATGAAAAATATTAAGGTCATTCGCACTGATTCAGATTTTGAACGTGAAAAGCTGGTAAGGCCATTTGGTTTTAAAGGAGGTTATCTTACTGAGCTATGGCAAGTGGCTTCAAAGCTGGAATCTGAATCCGGACATAGTAAAATAGGTGTGGCAACGCAAAGCGTATTATACGGGGATGCCGATTTGTTTAGCAGTTATTCTGAATCCGGAGGGAATGCACTCATGTATCTGGTGGTGAATAAAGCATTGGATCTGATTAAACAGACTCCTTTTACTAATCCAGTAAACTTATTAGATACCATAATTCCAGAATTGATTATTCAGGCGGAGCAGATAACAGGTAGAAAAGATCTGAATGTTAATTTTTTATATAATGCACTGGTAAGTACTGATAATGCCGCATGGCTATTATATGCTGCTGAAAATCAATATAAAAACTTCGATGAAATGATTCCTGAGCCTTATAAGAAAGGGCTTTCTCATAGGAATGATAAAGTGGCAATCATGTACCAGATTCCTTATGGTATGCCAATGCAGGAAATCAAAGATGCTGCAAAAGCCGGTTTCTTCGTTTTTAAAATTAAAACAGGATATCCGGGGAGTCAGGATGTTATGCTGCAGAATGATATGGAAAGATTGACGCAGGTGCATAATGCACTTAGAGGTCTCCGTACAAATCAGACTGATAATGGTAAATTGATTTATACCATGGATGCAAATGCCAGGTATGAACGTAAAGAAACACTGATGCGCTATCTGGATCATGCTAAAAAGATTGGTGCTTTTGAACATATTCTTTTTTATGAGGAACCTTTAACAGAACAAAATGGTGAGGATGTTTCGGATGTAGGGATCAGGATTGCAGCTGATGAAAGTGTACATAATGAAATGGATGCGCTACGCAGAATTGAACAGGGTTATGGTGCTATGGTGTTAAAAGGTATAGCAAAGACTTTGAGTCAATCGATGAAAATAGCAAACCTGGCTGCGGAAAGGCAGATTCCTTGTTTATGCGCCGACCTAACCGTAAACCCAATTCTGATCGACTGGAATAAAAACCTTACGGCACGTTTAATGCCTTTTCCTGGAATAGGAATGGGCTTTATGGAAACCAATGGGGATATGAATTACCGGAACTGGAAAAATATGTTAGGATATCATCCTTTAGCCGGAGCATCATGGACGCAAGCCAGAAATGGTGTGTTTGAATTGAATGCTGATTATTATGAGCGTAGTGGAGGTATATTTGAACCCTCAACACATTATACAGATATGTTCAAATGATGAAGTCATTTTAACATATTGTCTATAATCAAAATATTATGCTTGTATTTTTATAGTTATAATTATTTTTCAAAAGATAAAAACCAAATTATATACAGATGAACACCAACAAAATCAATGAACAAACCAATGCCTCAGACAGGCGGAGTTTTCTTAAGAAAATATCTTTAGCCGGAGTGATGACGATAGGTATTCCTGAAATTGTATCTGCAGCTTTAATGACCGAAAAGAAAGGTGATAAAGTAAGCTTAAAAGCCAATGATATTATACTTTTTCAAGGAGATTCTATTACCGATTCCGGTAGAAATAAAAAAGATCCAAGCTTTAATAGTGCCGGGGCAATGGGCTCTGGATATGCATTTCTGTCCGCTTGTGATCTGTTAAGTAAACACGCCAATAAGAACCTAAAGATATATAACAGGGGTGTTGGTGGTGATAAAGTATATCAGCTGGCAGATCGTTGGGAAGAAGATTGCATGAAATTGCAACCTAATGTATTGAGCATTCATGTTGGGGTAAATGACCATTGGCATGTAAAATCAAAAGGATATACTGGAACTATAAAAACCTATAAGGATGATTTTAAGGCATTGTTAGACAGAACGAAGCAGAAGAACCCGGATGTGAAACTGATTCTTGGGGAGCCATTTGGTGTAGCTGGAATTAAGGGTAATTATGAGGTTTGGGATCCTGCATTTCAAGAGTTTAGAGTGGCCGCAAAAGAGTTGGCCGATCAATATGGTGCTTTCTTTGTTCCTTATCAAAAGGTTTATGATATAGCACAAAAACAGGCGCCAGGGGTATATTGGACCTGGGACGGTGTGCACCCAACTATGGCAGGAGCACAACTGATGGCACAGGCCTGGCTTAGCTCAATAAAAGGTTAAATTATGCGCTTAAATAATATTTGTATTTTCTTGAATAAAGCTGGTGTTTTACTGTTGCTTTTTTCTTTATTCGCCTTTAATACAAAAGGACAAGCGGGGAATGACAAGGTGAAAAACATAACCATGAAGGTGGAAACAGGTTTACAGTTTGATGTGGTACGCTTTAATGTGAAACCAGGTCAGGTTGTGAAAATTGTATTTGAAAATACCGACGATATGGATCATAATATGCTCATCACCAAACCCGGTGCCCGTGAAGAGATTGTGATGGCTGCATTGAATTTAGGAGAAAAAGGACCTGCACAAAATTATATCCCTAAATCGGATAAAGTGCTGTGGTTTATTCCTGAAATTTCTCCGCATCAGAAAAAATTGATCACGTTTACTGCACCCTCAGAACCAGGTGTTTATCCTTATGTATGTACTTATCCTGGACATGGTTTTGTAATGTATGGTGCTATGTATGTAAACAGTACAGGTGAAATGCCTGAATTGGAAAAGGATTTGAATATTCCTCCTAACAGGAGGGGAGTGGAGTTATCGGATGGTGAAAAACATGATGATATGCATGCGGGGCATAAAATGCCGGAAGTTCCTAAGCCTTTACATCCTTATACACCTGTAGCACCTTATGCTTACCGCGTATTTATTGCTGGCGCTAGTCCGGCCGCTATTGCGGTGAGCTTGCCAGATGATTTGTCGTATTGCTGGGATGCCGGAACTTGTAGGTTACGCTTTGCATGGAAAGGTGGTTTTTTAGACAATTCAGAGCTATGGAAAGGCAAGGGGAATGTTTTGGCTAATGTGGTGGGTAAGGTGTTTTTTAGAGAGCAGACTTTCCCTTTTCGTTTTACAGAAAATGGTAAACAACCTGTTGTAGCTTATAAAGGGTATAAACTGATTGATCGCTATCCGGAATTCCATTATACTATTGATGGAGTAGCGGTATATGAAATGATTAAACCCAGTAATGATCAGAATGGCTTGATCAGAACTTTCAGGTTCCCGAAATCAAACAAAGCAGTTTGGTTTGTAACGGATGAGAAAGATGGCGTGGTGTATAAATCGAACAAAGGTAAATGGAGTAAAAATAAGCTTAAACTGACCGCTGCGGAAGCCCGAACTTTTACAATTACGTTAACCGCAAAAGAAGGAGCTGAGTTATGAAATTGAAATTAATAACAGGATTGTGTGTTGCCGTTCTTTTTAGCAGTGCAATAAATATTTCTATTGATAGAAATGCTATAGATCCGGAAAAGAAACCTATGTACAAGCATGCTGTAAAAGCATCTTTGTCTGTGGAAAAAATAGGGTACGCCGAGAAAAAAGAGAAGTACAGTTTAGAAAAGAAGAGCTTTCAGGATGTAGAACCAAAATCGTCATATCGCGTGGAGACGATTGAAATGCCTGAAGGTTTAACCAGTGAAACCGGCGCTGTTGAGTTTTTGCCTGATGGTCGTTTAGTAGCTTGCTTTACCCGTGGGGAGGTGATGACTTATAACACCAAAACGAAAAAGTGGAAACTATTTGCGGAGGGCTTTCATGATGCATTGGGCATATTGGTGATTAGCAATAATGAAATGTTGATTATGCAACGTCCTGAGCTAACAAGGGTTAAAGATACGGATGGTGATGGGGTGGCCGATTTATATGAGAATGTAACGGATGCTTTTGGCATATCTGGAAATTACCATGAATACAATTATGGACCGGTGAAAGATAAGCATGGTAACTTGTTTATTGCACTGAATTCAACCTCACCAGGTGGTGGTATGCGCGAGGAAGTTAGAGGGAAAATGGATACCATGGGTAGAGATAGTTTAAATGGTAAAGGACAAATGTATTCGTCAGTACCCTACCGTGGATGGATTATGAAATTGACGCCAGATGGGAAATTACATCCTTATGCTTCTGGTTTCCGTTCGCCAAATGGTATTGGTTTTGACGATAAAGGTAATTTGTTTGCGACAGATAATCAGGGTGATTGGATAGGCACAAGTCCACTTTATCATATTAAAGAAGGCAAGTTTTATGGGCATCCCGGAAGCTTAATCTGGACCAAAGGCTGGAATAAAGGAAATCCTTATCATTTATCACGCAGTGTTTTGGATGGCATGCGGACTAAAGCGGCAGTTCTATTTCCGCATGGAATTATAGCCAATTCACCAACGCAGCCAATCTTAGATCATACAAATGGAAAGTTTGGACCTTTCGCCGGTCAGATGTTGGTAGGTGAGATGAATAAAGAACGTATTGTGAGGGTGATGCTGGAAACTGTTGATGGGGAGGTTCAGGGTGCATGTATGCCATTTTTAGATGGTCATGGCTTAAGAAAAGGTAACAACAGGATTGCTTTTGCACCTGATGGAAGTTTATATGTGGGTCAGAATTCTCATGGATGGCTTGGTGATGAGGGTATTCAAAGAATTGTATTTACTGGTAGAACACCAGTTGATCTGTATACGATGAGTTTGACTAAAACCGGTTTCGACCTTACTTTCACTCAGCCTATTGATAGCAAGACTGCTTTGAATAAGGCAAATTATAAAATGAGACATTATTATTATGAATACCATAAGAAATATGGCTCTGATCAGTTTGGTTTAGAGAGCGATGTGATTAAAAACATCACCGTATCCGCTGATGGTAAGACCGTTTCGTTGACAATTGAGGCACTTAAAGCAGGTTTTGTATATGAATTGGGCTTAGATAATATTATGAGTATGAAAGGGGAACCTCTTGATAATAAGCTGGTTTGCTATACTTTAAACCGTTTAAGAAAATAATATTTAGAATTTTATTCTATAGATATACAGAAATATTATATTTTAGCTGAAACACATAATCCTAAAACACACACAAAATGAACAGAACCTTAATATTTTCATGTTGCTTTGCTATCGGTTTATTGGGTAGCGGGGTAGCGAAAAGTCAGACGACTGATCCCCAAAAAGATATAACTTTAGGTAAAGCTGCGATTGCAAAATCAGATTGCTTTGCTTGTCATAAACCAGATGGTAAATTGGTAGGCCCATCTTATACTGATATTGCAAAAAAGTATAAGCGTACAGATGCTAATATTACTTTATTGGCTAGTAAGATCATTAAAGGTGGTAGTGGTACATGGGGACAAATCCCAATGGCTGCACATCCGAAAATTAACCAGATAGAAGCAAAGAAAATGGTTGAATTTATTCTTTCGCATAATACCGAAAAGAAATAGTCTTATAGTTCATTGTAATTCATGAAATGCTTTATTTCGTTGATCGGATCAACTTGAAATAAAGCATTTTTTATATCCGATATTATTTCATTTTTTAAATAATAAATAATAACTTCGGTAACGTACACGACCAAATATAACATCTAAGAATGACACATTTTAATATTTCGAGAAGGAAGTTTTTATCTAATGGTTCTATAGCATTGTCGGGGTTGGCAATGGCCGGTTTGCCTGATCTGGCTTATGGAAAGTATGATCAGCAAGTGAGAATAGGCCTGGTGGGTTGCGGACAAAGGGGATCTGGCGTGGCCAGTATCATTAAGACCCTGCCCGGCATGGATCTGGTTGCTTATTGCGATATCGTTGATGCGAATTTGCAAGCCATGAAAAAGTACTCTAAATCGGCAAATCCTAAGTTTTATAAAAACTATCAGGAGATGCTGAGGAATAAAGAAGTGGATGCAGTATATATAGCTACGCCACTTAACTTACATTATCAGATGGTAGTGGATGCTCTGGATGCAGGAAAGCATATTTATGTGGAAAAAACCATGACTTATGATATTCAGCAGGCGGTAAGTCTGGTTCATAAAATGAAAGGTAAAAACCAGGTATTACAGGTAGGACATCAATACCGTTATTATGCAATGTACCATAAAATAAAGCAGATTATCGACGATAATTGGTTGGGTCAGATTACACATATTGAAAATCAGTACAACAGGAACGACAATTGGCGCAGGCCGGTTGCTGATCCTAAAATGGAGCGTCAGATCAATTGGAGGATGTACCGTGAATATTCTGGAGGTGTAATGGCTGAACTTGCCGCACATCAAATAGATATTGTGAACTGGATGTTGGGTGGACACCCTTTAAAAGTTGTTGGTTTGGGTGGTATTGATTATTGGAAAGACGGTAGAGAAACCAATGATAATGTACGTACCATTTATGAGTATGAAAAAGGGATAAAATCTAGTGTAACCTCAATATTGAGTAATCAGAATAATAGTTATGCGATACGGATTTTAGGATCTAAAGCAACGCTTGATATCAGACGCAGTTCTGCACTGATTTATCCTGAGCCAACGAAAAAAGTATTGGGTATAGTTGACGGTGTGACCGGAGCAACAATAGAATCGGTAAAACCTGGTCAGGGTACACCTTTAGTATTCGAAAGCCCGGATAACAAAAACCTTGATCCAACAGCTTACGCATTTATGGCTTTTGCTGATTGTATTAGAAACGGAAAAAAAGTAGAGTCGAACGTACTTACTGGTCGCGATGCCGCAATCGCTGTTCACATGGGGAATGCAGCTGCTGATACAGGAGTGATGCAGTTGTGGAAACCTGAATATTCGGTATAAGCAAAAACGAAACAGATGTACAAATCATTCAATAATATTAAAAAAACACTTGCAGTAATAATGCAGGTGTTCATTGTAATTTCCTGTTTTGCACTTTCTGCAACTGCGAAAAACACCATTATACTTCCTGAAAATAGTCTCACAGTTGCAATGACAGCACAAGCTGAGGAGATCAAAATTATAGTAACTGCCGATCGCCCGGATTGGGTTTATAAAATGGGGGAGCAGGTAACTTTCAGCATTACTGCCAGGAAAGGTGATCAGGTACTTAAAGATGTTAAGCTGGATTATGCCATTGGACTGGAAAGAATGACGCCTGGCAAAAGTGGATCTATCGTATTGACTAAAAATGAGGAGCAATTGGCAGGTGGGACTTTAAATGAGCCAGGTTTCTTACGTTGTTTGGTTACTGCAAAAATTGATGGTAAGTCTTATAAAGGCATGGCAACGGCAGCATTTGAACCTGAGAAGATTAAGCCATCGGCAAAAATGCCAAAGGATTTTGTTGCCTTTTGGACTAAAGCGAAAGCGGATGCTGCAAAAATCCCTATGGATGCAAAAATGGAATTGATCCCTGAAAAAAGTACGGCTACAGTAAATGTTTATGAGGTAAGTTTCCAGAATTTTAAAATAGGTTCCAGGATTTATGGAATGCTGAGCATGCCTAAAAAAGAGGGGAAATATCCAGCTGTACTTCGGGTGCCGGGGGCAGGTGTTAGAAAGTATAATGCAGACGTATCACTTTCGGATAAAGGTTTTATTGTATTGCAGATTGGTGTACATGGTATTCCTGTAAATATGGCGGATAGTGTGTATACACGCATCGCAAATACGGAATTAAAAGGCTACCCGTTTTTTAACAATGATAACCGCGATGAATACTATTTTAAGCGGATGTTTATGGGCTGTGTAAGAGCTAATGATTTTTTGTTGAGCTTAAGTCAGTTTGATGGAAAAAACCTGGCCGTAGCAGGTGGAAGTCAGGGTGGTGCATTGGCCATTATGACTGCGGCATTGGATAAAAGGGTGAAATATATGGTGTCCTATTTTCCTGCGCTATCAGATCAGACAGGTTATTTGATTGGCAGAACAGGTGGCTGGCCACATTCATTAAGAGAAGTTGATAAAGTATCAAAGGCACAGATTGAAACCTCTAAATATTACGACATGGTAAATTTTGCCAGTCTGATAAAAATACCGGGTTTTTATAGTTGGGGATTTAACGATGAAACTTGTCCGCCAACAACTTGCTATGCTGTCTATAACAATATCAAATCAGCTAAAGAGTTACTTATTATAAAGGAAGCCGGACATGAATACAGACCAGAACAGTATGTAAAAATGACGGAATGGTTAGTTGAAAAGTTATCTGCTAAATCTAAATAGATGATGAGGAAACGTTTAATAATTAAGGGAAGATTTAATGCACTGGTTTTTTGTTTAATCGGGACTTTTCTGGTTTTAAACTGTTCAGCACAAGAGCTTAATTTACCTGTTAAGGTTGATCGTAATTTTCATTTGTATTTATTGGTTGGACAGTCTAATATGGCCGGACGAGGTCCCCTTGATACTGTTGGCAAAGAGGCTAATCCACAGATATTGATGTTGAACAAGCAGGGGGAGTGGGTACCTGCTATAGACCCGCTTCATTTCGATAAGCCTACTGTTGTGGGTGTTGGACCTGGATTAAGTTTTGCAAATACCATATTGGGCGATAACAAAAAGATTAAAATAGGACTGATCCCTTGTGCTGTTGGCGGATCGCCGATTAAAGTATGGAAAGCCGGTGAGGAGTATTTAAAAGTTCATCCTTATGATGATGCAGTAAAACGTGCCAAAATTGCCATGCAGTATGGAGTGCTAAAAGGAATTATATGGCATCAGGGGGAGAGCGATAGCAATGAGGAAAAGGCAAAGCTATATTTGAACAACCTAAAGAACCTGATTGCAGATCTTCGTAAAGACTTAAATTCTCCTGATTTACCATTTGTAGCAGGAGAATTGGGACAGTATAGAGAAAACTATAAACTTATTAATGAGGTGTTACAGGGCTTATCGGCCGAAGTTCCTAATACTGCTTTGGCCAGATCAGAAGGTTTGGTACATAAGGGAGATGGTACCCATTTCGATACAGTATCGGCAAGAGAATTGGGTAAAAGATTTGCGGTGACTATGCTTAAAATTCAAAAGAGCAAACGTAAATAGGCTGATTATTAAATAGCTGCAATGTTTATGATGTTGTCGCCGATATGAATAATTTAAATTGCGTTTAAAAATAGAGTTTAAATAATTTGTTAGTTTAATAATTAGTGTGTATTTTCGGGTACGTACACGAGTTGTGAAAAAGATTAAGTAGATCAGGAAAGAAAAATTGTATTTTAATTAATAGATAAAATAATTATGAGTAATTACGATCGAAGAAATTTTATAAAAATGGTAACTATTGCCGGTGCCGGCATAGGAGTATCAGGAGGTTTAAACCCATTATATGCTATGCCCGCTTCATTTTCGGGTAAGAGAGTAGGGATTATTGGTTTAGATACCTCACATGCAGTTGCTTTTACTAAAACACTTAACGCTGCAGATTCACCTGCGGTGTACGGAGGGTATAAGGTAGTTGCTGCTTATCCAAAAGGAAGTAATGATATTAAAAGTAGTGTAGAACGGATTCCGGGATATGTTGAAGCTGTAAAAACATTAGGAGTAGAGATTGTAGGCTCTATAGCTGATTTGTTGAAAAAGGTTGATGTAGTGTTTTTAGAAACTAATGATGGTCGTTTACATCTTGAACAAGCTTTGCCAGTATTAAAAGCACGCAAGCCAATGTTTATTGATAAGCCAATTGCAGCTTCGCTAAAAGACGCTGAAGCTATATTTGCTGCGGCAAAAAAATACAATACGCCAGTTTTCTCTTCATCTTCTTTAAGGTATATAGATGGTATTGATGAAGTGAAGTCTGGTAAAATAGGTAAAGTAATTGGTGTGGAAACTTATAGCCCAGCCAAATTCGAGGAAACTCATCCTGATTTTTTCTGGTATGGCATACATGGTATTGAAATGTTATTCGCTATCATGGGAACAGGTTGTAAAACTGTAACCCGTGTTCATACACCAGACACTGATGTGGTGGTAGGCGTATGGAATGATGGAAGAATTGGTACATTTAGAGGAACCAGAACTGGTAAAAGTGATTACGGAGGTAGAGTTTTTGGCGAGAAAGGTAATCTTGCATTAGGTTCATTTAAGGGTTATAATCCTTTATTGGAGCAGATTATCAAGTTTTTTGAAACGGGAATATTACCAGTACAACCTGAAGAAACTTTAGAGATTGCCGCCTTTATGGAAGCAGCTGATGAAAGTAAAGTTAAAGGTGGTGCGTCGGTAAGTATGGAACAGATTTTTAATAAAGCTAAATAACCATTAGCTTAAAATAATATAATAAGAAACAATCAATTTTTGATCTAAACACAAAACACATGAATGAACTAGAGGATAAAAACAGAAGAGGTTTTATAAAAACTGCAGTCACAGGTGTAGCAGCGCTATCAGTTGGAGGTATTCTACCAGGATTTAGTGCAAAAAGTTATGCGAACATTTTGGGCGCAAACGATAAAATCAGAGTAGCCATGATGGGTGTAAATGCACGTGGTCTTGCTTTGGCTAATAACTTTGCTGCACAATCGAATTGTGAAATCACTTATGTTTGTGATGTGGATAGTCGTGCGGCCGATAAATGTATCAGTCAGGTTGAAAAGGTACAAAATAAATTGCCTAAAGCTCAGCCAGACTTTAGAAAAGCACTTGAGTATAAAGATGTTGATGCCCTAGTGGTAGCAGCACCGGATCACTGGCATGCTCCTGCGGCCATATTGGCTTCGAAAGCAGGTAAGCATGTTTACCTGGAAAAACCATGTTCTCATAACCCGAATGAAGGTGAAATCCTTTTAGGAGCGGTAAAGAAATATAAAAACATTATTCAGATGGGTAACCAGCGTCGCTCATGGCCAAATATTGTGAAAGCGATCAATGAGTTACATGGTGGTGTAATTGGCAGACCTTATTTTGCAAAGACCTGGTACACCAATAACCGTCCATCAATTGGGATTGGTAAAGAAACAGCTGTTCCATCTTGGTTGAACTATGATTTATGGCAAGGACCAGCACCTCGTATGGCCTACAAAGACAATATCCTACATTATAACTGGCACTGGTTCTGGAACTGGGGAACAGGTGAAGCATTGAACAATGGTACACACATGGTGGATATTGCGAGATGGGGATTGGGTGTTGACTACCCAACAAAAGTAAACTCTGCAGGCGGTCGTTACAGATACCAGGATGATTGGCAGACTCCTGATACTCAAGTGATCAATCTAGAGTTTGGTAATAAAGGCGCCATTACCTGGGAAGGTAGAAGCTGTAACGGAAGTAATGTAGAAGGTGCAAGTGTTGGCGTAATTTTTTACGGTGAAAGTGGTACACTACAAATTAACGGTACAAATGGTTATGTTATTCGTGATCTAAACAATAAACTGGTTAAAGAAGTTAAAAACGATGTAACCGTTGATGCCAGAAGTTTAACCAATCCTTCTCAGGCTTTGGATGCACTACATATCAATAACTTCTTCAATGCCATTAGAAAAGGAGAAGCTTTAAATTCTGATATCTTAAGTGGACATCAAAGTACATTGCTGGTTCAATTGGGTAACATTGCTCAACGTACTGGTAGCACACTACATATCGATCCAAAGAACGGTCATATCTTAAACAACAAAGAGGCGCTTAAGTACTGGAGCAGAACTTATCAAAAAGGTTGGGAACCAACTGTATAATTATACTCCATGAAGAAAACAAATTTAGCTTCCGTAGACGTTAGTTCGTTAAGTAAGCGTGATACTGTTATATCTATTCTGATTATAGGTTTGTTGTTTTTTATATTCGGCTTTGTAAGCTGGGTAAATGCAATTTTAATCCCTTATTTTAAAATTGCCTGCGAACTCAATAATTTTGAATCCTACCTGGTTGCCTTTGCTTTTTATATCTCGTACTTTGTCATGTCTGTTCCTTCTTCATATCTACTCAAATCTGTAGGTTTCAAAAAGGGAATGATGATTGGTTTCTGGACCATGGCTGTTGGTGCGGCTATTTTTGTTCCGGCAGCTTTCTCCCGTACTTACGAGATTTTCCTTTTAGGTCTGTTTACTCTAGGCTCTGGATTAGCTATTTTGCAAACGGCAGCAAACCCATACATTACTGTATTGGGGCCTAAAGAGCGTGCTGCACAGCGAATTAGTATCATGGGGATTTGTAATAAAGGTGCAGGTATTCTTGCGCCCTTATTATTTGCTGCTGTGATACTTAGAGCTACAGATGGGGATCTATTTAAACAGATTCCATTGATGGATGAGGCAACAAAAAATGCAGCACTTGATGAATTGATCAGAAGGGTGATTTTACCTTATTCTGTTGTTTCGGCAGTATTGGTTGGCCTGGGCTTATTTGTACGTTTTTCACCACTTCCTGAGATCAATACAGAGGAAGAAAGTGAAGACCTTGCTCTGGCTAACTCTGGTAAAACCAGTATTTTTCAATTCCCGCATTTAATTCTTGGTGCTTTTGGTATCTTTTTACATGTAGGTACACAGGTGATTGCGATCGATACAATTATTGGTTATGCAGGATCAATGGATATCCATTTAATGGAAGCCAAGGTTTTTCCATCTTATACTTTGGCGGTAACAATATTGGGTTATTTACTTGGTATAGCCATAATTCCAAAATTTATCAGTCAGGCAAATGCGTTAAGAATATGTACGATTTTAGGTGCTATTTTTACCCTACTTATCATTTTTGCTAAAGGAAATGTTACTATTTTTGGACATACAGCCGATATATCAATCTGGTTTGTAGTGATGCTAGGTTTTGCGAACTCTTTAGTTTGGGCTGGTATATGGCCTTTGGCATTAGATGGTTTAGGTCGTTTTACCAAAGTAGGAGCTTCATTGATGATTATGGGCCTATGTGGAAATGCAATAATGCCTCTTTTTTATGGTTATTATGCCGATCTATTTGATTTGAGAACTGCGTATTGGGTGTTATTTCCATGCTATATGTACCTTATATTTTATGCAGTTTATGGGCATAAGCTCAGAAGCTGGTCTTTTAAAACCGCTTAAACAATTTAAAACTATTTTTATGCTTTCGAATAAAATTAATAGAAATAAGTACGGGCAAAAGGGTATCTCGTTGGCAGTGGCCATGCTCATGCTGGTTGCTGTGGGATGCGAGAATAAGTCGAAGGAAAATGGCAACACTCAAATTAACTTGTTAACGCTTGATCCTGGACATTTTCATGCCGCATTGGTGCAAAAGTCCATGTACCCGGAAATCAGTCCTGTAGTGCATGTTTATGCACCTGAGGGGCCAGAGGTAGAAGCTTATTTAAAGCTGATTGAGAAATACAATACAAGTGCTGAAAATCCTACAAGCTGGCAGGAAATTGTTTATAAAGGAGATGATTATCTTCAAAAGATGCTGGATGAGAAAAAAGGCAATCTGGTAATCATAGCTGGTAATAACCAAAAGAAAACAGAATATATTCAAAGATCTGTTGCTGCCGGTATCAATGTACTGTCCGATAAACCAATGGTTATCGATGTTAATGGTTTTGGACAATTAGAAAAAGCATTTGAAACAGCTGAGAAAAACAAAGTTGTTTTATATGATATCATGACCGAGCGCTATGAAATCACAAACATGCTTCAAAAAGAATTGTCTTTACAACCAGCATTATTCGGTTCATTGGAAAAAGGAACAGCAGAAAATCCGGCCATTACTAAAGAAAGTGTGCATCACTTCTTTAAATTGGTTTCTGGAGCTCCATTGATCCGCCCACAATGGTATTATGATGTAAACCAGGAAGGTAATGGTTTGGTTGATGTCACTACACATTTGGTAGATATGATACAGTGGGAGTGTTTCTCTGATCAGGATATCGATTATAAAACTGATGTCAACATGATCTCTGCAAAGCGTTCAGCAACGACAATCAGTCCGTCGCAATTCAAATTAAGTACTGGCGCATCGGTTTATCCGGATTATCTTAAAAAAGATGTTAAGGATAGTATGCTAAACGTATATTCTAATGGTGAAATGAATTATTCTATTAAGGGTGTACATGCAAAAGTATCTGTGATTTGGAACTTTCAGGCACCAGCAGGGGCAGGCGATATCCATTATTCGATAATGAGAGGTACAAAAGCCAATCTGATCATCAAACAAGGTCCAGAGCAGCAATATAAGCCAACTTTGTACATTGTGCCTTTAAAAAATAATGAGGCTGGTTACGAAACAGACTTAAAAGCTTCTTTTGAAAAAATCAGTAAAATATACCCTGGTTTAGAATTGAAAGCGAACAAAGAAAGTTGGGAAGTTGTGATACCTGATACCTATAAAGTTGGACATGAAGCACATTTTGCAGAGGTGACCAAAAAGTATCTTGGTTATTTAAAAGAAGGAAAGCTTCCTACATGGGAAAAAAATGCCTTGTTGAGTAAATATTACACCACAACAAAGGCACTTGAAATGGCCATTCAGCGTAAATAGACGGATTAAATATTAAGATTAGGACACAGTTTAACAGTATTACTCGGGTACGTACACACGAGGCATCATTATTGGTGTCTTTGTACGGAATCTCTGTCTTGAAATCACATCAATTATGCGTGACAAAAAATTAAAAATATATAACGGTACCATTATCACTCCATATAGACTGATAAAAAATGGAACTGTTATCGTAACAAACGGTATCATAACCGATGTTATAGAAGGGAATGCCGATGTGGCTGATGCAATTGAAATAGATGCGAAAGGTAAATATATAGCACCTGGCTTTATTGATATGCATATACATGGTGGCGGAGGTTATGATTTTATGGATGGGGATGTGAATTCTTTCCTTAAAATCGCTGAGACACATGTGAAGTACGGAACAACGGCTATGTGTCCGACTACATTAACCAGTGAGCTAAGCAATTTATTGCAAACATTAGATCATTATGAAGAGGCTAATAAACTAAATACTTCAGGCTCTCAGTTTCTGGGTATGCACCTTGAGGGACCATATTTTTCAAAGAATCAGTGCGGTGCACAGGATCCAAGATATATGCGCGACCCAGATCCGGAGGAATACAAAAAGGTTTTATTCCATTCACATTCTATTAGAAGATGGAGTGCTGCACCTGAATTAAAAGGAGCTTTTGAATTTGGAAGGTATCTGAAATCATTGGGTGTAATTGCAGCAGTAGCACATACTGATGCAATTTATGAAGAAGTACTAGAGGCTTTTGAAAATGGCTATACTTTAGCTACTCACTTTTACTCGGCCATGTCTGGCGTGAGCAGGAGGAATGCGTTTAGATATGCTGGCGTGATTGAAGCCGGATATTTAATCGATGAAATGGATGTGGAAATTATTGCCGATGGAATACACCTGCCACCTCCATTATTGAAATTGGTTTATAAAATTAAAGGTGCATCAAGAACAGCTTTGATTACGGATGCTATGCGTGCAACAGGTATGCCTCCAGGAAAAAGTATTTTAGGAAACATCAATGATGGGTTGGAAGTGATTGTTGAAGATGGTGTGGCAAAGCTGTTGGATAGAACTGCTTTTGCAGGAAGTGTGGCAACTGCAGATAGGTTGGTGAGAACAATGATTAAGGATGCTGATGTTTCTTTGTTGGAAACTATACAGATGATTACATCTACTCCGGCAAGGATATTGGGTGTGGGAGATCGAAAAGGATCGATCCTGAAAGGTAAAGATGCTGATATCGTTATTTTCGATGCCGACATCAATATCAACATGACCATTATAATGGGAGAAGTGATTTACAATGCAAACAGCGAAATGCAGAAAAATTCGTTGGGAATAATAGAAGAATAGGATAATGATTAAAGAGATAAAAAAAGATAACCTTAAGATACAAGTATTAGAAGATAGAGCGGCATTAGGCGCATTAGCAGCAGAAGGTGTTTTTAAGCAAATAACTGAAATGCTTAAAGAAGAACCCTATCTGAATATGATTTTTGCAGCTGCGCCCTCTCAAAATGAGTTTTTGTCGGCCTTATTGGAAAAAGACATTGACTGGAGCAAAATCAATGCTTTTCACATGGATGAGTATATCGGATTAGAAGCGGGTGCACCACAAGCTTTTAGCAATTTTTTAAGAGCAGGATTATTCGATAAAGTTAAATTCCGTACAGTTAATTATATAGACAGTACGGCTGTTAACCCGGCACAGGAATGTGAACGTTATGAAAAGTTATTGAAAGAATTCCCGCCTCATATTGTATGTATGGGTATTGGTGAAAACGCACATATCGCTTTTAATGATCCACATGTGGCTGATTTTAATGATAAACTAATGGTTAAAGTGGTAGATCTTGATATGGCATGCAGACAACAACAGGTAAACGACGGTTGTTTTAGTGCGATTGATAAAGTACCTGAATATGCAATTACTTTGACTATACCAACGCTTTTAACGGCCAACCACCTTTTCTGTATGGTTCCCGGTAGTAATAAAGCTCAGGCAGTGTTCAATACTGTTACGCAGGAAATTAATGAGAAATTTCCTTCTACAATATTGCGTAAACATCAAAATGCAAATATGTTTATTGATACAGATAGTGGTAGTTTACTCTAAGTATTAATGAATTAGTTTAAACGCTCTTTTAAAAATATGTAATTTTGGTTATTTAAATTTGTATTCATTTTATTTGATAAAATAAGTGCAAATTTATACCTATAAGATTACGGAAAAAAATAATGAAGAACACCGAAGAGAAGATATTAGTTGGCGTAAAGGAAATAGCTAGAAAGGCAAACGTGTCTATAGCAACTGTGGATAGGGTTTTGCACAACAGAACTGGGGTATCAGCAAAAACAAAAGAAAAAATTGATGCCATTATAGAAGAGTTAAACTATAAACCTAATATCCTGGCAAGGCGGTTGGCATCGAAACAGATCCTTAGGTTTGCTGTTCTAATGCCTTCTGTATCAAAGGAGACAGATTATTGGTCTGCACCTTTAAGCGGTGTTAAACAGGCAGAATCAGAGATTTCTTCTTATGGTATCGAAATAGATGTTTTTCTATTTGATCAGAATGATAAGAAGTCGTTTACAAAACAGGCAGAAAAGGTAATTGAGGGACGCTTTAATGGGGTGCTATTAGCACCAATGTTTATTGAAGAATCCAGTCGTTTTGTTGAGGAATGTGCCAAAGTAAATATCCCTTGTGTTTTTATCAACTCTGATATACCTGATAAAAATAGCTTATGTTATATCGGCCCAAATCTTTACCATAGTGGTTACCTTACGGCACACATTGCCGGTTATCTTTTAAAAGAAGAGGATAGGGTATTGATCGTAAATATTTCTAAGGAAATAGACAATCATCACCACTTACTTAGAAAAGAAGAAGGTTTTAGAAAATACTTTGTCGACAATAATAAAACTAATGAAATTGTCAAAGTAGACATCAGAGACACAGCTTATGAATCTGTAAAAAGTAGTCTTTCTGATGCCCTGAAAAAGAATGATATTAACCTGATTTTTGTAACCAACTCCAGAGTTTCTTCTGTAGCACGTTATTTGGAGCAAAAGGGTATAAAAAATATCAGATTGATCGGGTTCGATTTTTTAACAGACAATATAGAATACCTTAAAAAGCAAACCATTGATTTTCTGATTTGTCAGAAGCCAATTGAGCAAGGCTATAGAGGAATCATGGCGCTTTATACACATTTTGTTCATTCAACTTCTATAGAAAAGCTGTATTATATGCCGATTGATATCATTACTAAAGAGAATTATCAATTTTATAGAAACTAGTGCCTTTATGACGAAAGTGATTGATGTCCCTTATGTGGAGAGCCATAAGGTAGATCTGTATGCCCAGCCTTTACTATTAAAGGAACAGCCCCTACATCATATTGATAATTGCCCATGGCCAGCTTATGAAACTACAGCTAAAGCTGGATTCTCTATTGCCCATAATAACGATTCTATTCTCATCAGATATGAAGTTGAAGAGGAAGAGTTGAAAGCAGTTTCGCGGGATTTTAATCAAAATGTACACAAAGACAATTGTGTTGAGTTTTTTATATCCTTTGGCAATAATGGAACCGCTTATTATAACATTGAACTCAATTGCCTGGGATCATTAAAAATAGGTTATGGAGAAAGAAGAGGAAATCGGTTAAAGATTACAGATGAGTACTTAAGTCTGGTAAGATTAAATACTTCAATCAATTATATAAAGGATAATGGCATAAATAAAGTGAAGTGGCAGCTGTTTTTGAATATTCCTGCTGTTGTATTTTCTCAGAATGATATCAGCTCTTTTAGCGGATTAAACTGTAAAGCGAACTTTTATAAATGTGGTGATGATCTGCCTGATCCCCATTTTTTATGTTGGAATATGATAGATGCTGAAAGTCCTGATTTTCACCGTCCTGAATATTTCGGGGAATTGAATTTTCTTGCTAAATAGCCTAAGCAACAGATAATGATTTCTGTTCTGTAAGCATTTTTACTTGATCTAAAGCTTCCCTGATCTCATCAATAGGGAAGTCGCCCCGCTCACCGTAAGTTTGCAGCCTCAAATATTCACCCCAAATCAATCCTCGTCCATATTCAGTTTTCGACCACATTTGTCTGCTGATAGGATATTTTGAGATATCTGTAGTTAAGGGTAATGGTATGCAATGCAGCTCAATTTCAGGGAAATACTTCTTTAAAGAAAGTGCTGCTCTTGTGGAAGCATAAGAATGAGCTATAAAGGTCATACTTCTAACCTTTTTAAAAGAGAGGATCTTTTTGGCTTCAATTATATTTTCGATGATATTCTTTGATTTATTCTCTGTATAAATCTTTTTATCCTGATACTTTTCTAATGGAATGAAAGATTTGATCTGTTCAGATTCCGCCTGTTTTTTATAAAATGAGCCATTGTAATTGGCAATTCCACCTGTAATTAAAACCTGATCAACAAGTTTATGATCCAGCATATAACTGATGATATCAGCAATTTCACGGTGTTGAACATTAGAGCCGAAAACAAAAAGCAGGTCTGCACCTGTTATACTTTCCTCTTGAAAACATAGGTCTGTTAAGGCCGAAATTAGTGCTTTGTCCATATCAGGACTTGCAGGAATTTTTGATATTTCCCGTTGTAATTCTTCTGACATAAGTTAGATAATTTCTATAGAGACGTAACAATGAGCTGATTCGCTACAATCTGACATAAATATTTCCGAACCTTTTATCAAACTGCGTGTTTAATTATAAAATAGTTTTTTGAGTTTTATTTAAACATCTACGAAATGAGATCAATATGGAAAGGTGCGATTGGCTTTGGATTGGTAAATATTCCTGTCAAATTGTTTTCTGGCGTACAAAGTAGTTCGCTGGATTTAGATATGCTGGACGAGCGTGACCATTCTAATATCAGATTTAAAAGGGTGAATGAGAAAACCCTAAAGGAGGTGCCTTATGATCATATTGTTAAAGGTTATTTATTAAACGAGCAATATATTGTACTGGATGATCATGATTTTGAAGAGGTGAAGCCGGAAAAGACAAAGATGATTGAGATAGAGAATTTTGTGAATATTGGAGAGATTAATCCGATTTATTACGAGACGACTTATTATACACAGCCTGAACCACAGGGGAAAAAGGCTTATGCCTTATTGTTAAAAGCGCTGATGAAATCTAAAATGGCTGGTGTAGCACGCTTTGTTTTAAGAAATACAGAGAACCTTTGTGTGATACATCCCTTAAATGGGATTATTGTAATCACGAAGATCCGCTTTCAGGAAGAGATTCGTGATACTAAGGAAATGGAAATGGGTGAAGCAACAATCAACCCAAAGGAATTAGAGGTAGGCCTGGCCTTAATTAAACAATATACCACCTCTTTTAATATAGATGCTTTTAAAAATGATTACTCGATAGAGCTTTTAAAAATCATTAAAGCTAAAGCCAAAGGCAAAAGGGCAACAGTTAAAAAGATTAAACCCAGAAAAGCTGCAAGCAAAGATTTGTATGAACAGCTGATGGAAAGTTTAAATAAAAAGGCCTGATCTGTTGCTTAATTATTGATTCCAGAAGATGTCTTTAGAGAAATATAAAAAGAAAAGAGATTTCAGTAAAACTGCTGAACCTGATTCGGATATAGTTGTTAAGACTGTCGGCCGTGCTAAGTCGGTAGCAAAAAATAAAGCTAAGGGTGCTGAAAAGGACAAGCCACTAGTGTTTGTCGTACAAAGGCATCATGCTTCACATTTACATTATGATTTCCGACTGGAAATGGAGGGTGTTCTTAAAAGTTGGGCCGTACCAAAAGGGCCATCCTTAAATCCGGAGGATAAGCGTTTGGCTATGATGGTGGAAGATCATCCTTACGATTACAGGACTTTTGAAGGGGAAATACCTGCCGGAAATTATGGCGGAGGTGTAGTCCATATATTTGATTCGGGAACTTATACCGCACTAAATGAAGGCACAGAAAAGGACTTACGTCATGGCTTGCATAAAGGGAACCTGAAATTCAAGTTAGATGGGAAGATTTTGAAAGGTGAGTTTGCCCTGGTTAAGATCAATAGCTCTGAACAAAATGCATGGCTTTTGATTAAGCACAATGATCAATATGCGGTTCACAAGAAGTTTAATATAGAAGATTTGGTTTCTGCGGCTATAAAAAAAAGCGGATTGGATTTTAAAAAAAAAGCTAAAAAGGGGTCGGGAAGACAATTAATGCTGGATGAACCTGATGAAGATACTAATAAAATAGCATTAGACAATTATAAGCCGATGCTGGCAAAATTAGGAACTGAAGTATTTGATGATCCCAATTGGATTTATGAGTGGAAACTGGATGGTTATAGGGCTCTGGCATTTACCACTTCACAGGGCGATGTCAAACTGATTTCTAGAAATGGAATTGATTTCAGCAGCAATTACCCATCAATTGTATCGGCATTAAAAAAGCTGAAAATGGATGCTATAATAGATGGAGAATTAATTGTAAGCGATAAAAAGGGGAAAGCGAGTTTCCAAATGATTCAGCATTATGATCCTACAAAAGATCGTGCTTTGCTTAGTTTCTGGGTATTTGATTTATTATCCTTAAACGGCCATGATCTTCGTGATATGGAATTGATTAAGCGTAAGGAATTGTTAAGTACAATTAATAGCCGCTTGGCCGACCCGCTGGTCTTATATAGTAAGCATATTGTAGGCAGGGGGAAGCTACTTTTCGAAGAAGTTAGGAAAGAAGGAGGAGAGGGGCTCATTGCAAAAAATGCGCAGAGCCTTTATTTTAGTGGTAAGCGATCAGAATCCTGGATGAAGTTTAAGTTCGAACAATCGCAGGAAGCAGTTATTATTGGTTATTCGAAACCAGAGGGCGGCAGACAATACTTCGGGGCTCTTGCTTTAGGTATTTATGATGAAGATACATTGGTTTATATTGGGAACTGTGGCACAGGCTTTAATGAAAAGGGGCTTAAATCAATATATGATCAGCTGCAAGCGTTAATTATTAAAGAAAAACCTGTTGATCAGGAGGTGCATAAAGAGCGGAGCTTCACCTGGGTAAAGCCAGAATTGGTCTGTGAGGTTACTTATGCAGAGTGGACGGCAGACCGGCATTTGCGTCATCCGGTATTTAAAGGTTTAAGAGCTGATAAAGAAAAAACAGATGTGGTTGCAGAAAGGGCATCAGATTTAAATGAACCCAAAGAGAAACATGATATGGAAACAGAGCGCGTAGAACAATTTGGAAAGAAGAAAGTAACGCTGACCAACTTAACTAAAATATACTGGCCTGATGAAAAGATCAGTAAGGGGCAAATGATAGACTATTATAAATCTGTTGCGTCATTTATTTTGCCTCATTTAAAAGACAAACCTTTATCTCTTAACCGGCATCCCAATGGGATTGCAGCACCAGGTTTTTTTCAGAAGGATTTGGATACAGATAAGATTCCATCATGGATAAAATCGGCTCCTTTACATTCGGAGAGTAATGATAAGGAGATTGATTATCTGATTTGTAATGATGAAGCAACTTTGTTATGGATGGCGAATTTAGGCTGTATAGAGATTAACCCATGGCTAAGTACTTATCAGAAGCCAGAAGTACCATTATATGCGGTGCTTGATCTTGATCCGCATGATATAGATTTTAAGGAAGTGATTGCTGTGGCATTAACAGCTAAAGAAATACTGGATAAAAGGGGAATTGTATCCTTTGTGAAAACATCCGGTTCAAAAGGACTACATATTTTTATACCTATTAGTGGGACTTATAGTTACGATATAACTAAAGAATTTATTCATTATATCGGTCAATTGGTATTTGAGGCACATCCGGATCATACGAGTTTAGAACGTAGTCCGGCAAAGCGTAAAGAGAAAATCTATCTTGATTTTTTGCAAAATAGAAAGGGGCAGACTATTGCTGCGCCTTATTCAGTTAGACCGAAGCCAGGTGCAACAGTATCAGCCCCTTTAGATTGGGCGGAAGTTAAAGATGGGTTGAGTATTCAAAACTTTGATATCTTTAATATGGTGAAGCGTATAAAAGAAAAGGGAGACTTGTGGGCAGATATCAGCAAGGTGAAGAACAACCTAAAGGAGGCTTTAAAACAGTCTTTAAAATAGCCCTAATATAATTCTAATTCTTGTTTATTATGTACAGATGTGGCTTGTTTATAATCCCATTCCAACGTTTTTAAAACACCTTTTGCGAAGTTTTGGAGTGGGCTATCGCCAGATGTTGCTGCACCTTTATAAAGATCCAGTGTTTTAATTTGGTTTTTTACGATCATATCTATATAATGCTTTTCAAATGCTTCAACATCCATTTTTTGCAATTCTGCAAGATGCTGTTGATCTGCAGCAGGTAAGGCAGCAGGCAAAGTCATCTTTTTAAGATCAGCCAGTTTTTTTAGTTTTTCGGTAATTTTGGTATAGTCTTTAACCATCATTTTTGCAAATTTCTGAACCTTAGGGTTTGTTGCTTTTTGTACAGCCAATTTACTGAGTTCTAATTCCATCAGACCAGTTTTGCTAGCTTCATGTATAAATTCTGTTGTACCTGCGCCTCTGTTAATACCTGCAGTATCAGTAATGGCATCTGCTTTAATGGTAGAATCAATTGCGGCTAGCTCCTCTGCAGATCGGTTAGAACCAGTATCACGACAGGCCTGTGTTATAAAAAGGCCAAGCAGAGCGATTGTTAGTAAACTTTTTCTTTTCATGATTTAATCTATTAAGTGTTCAGTTTAATAATTACAGTTCAAGGGCAAAAATGTTTTAAAATTGAATGTGTTAATCTCTAATAGGCTATGATTGTTAGGTGTTTAGTATAGGTTTGGCATAATTCTGTAATAAATATAACCAAAAGTCGCCTATATTTTTTTATCATGTTAATAAGGCTATCTTTGTAAGAATGAATCCGTATAAGCAATTAAATATAGTATCCGATGAGTTATCTGCAGTTCAACTACAGGTGGCTAAAGCTATATTTAATCGTTTTCTTTCCCTTCAATCTGAATTGGGGGATGCTTTTCTTAAAAGCAGCAAAGACTTTATTAATTAGGCCCCACCTTTTTTCGAGGGTACGGGGTAAATTCTGCTAATTATTCTTTCAGTTTGGTTGTCCTGCGGCTTTTTGCTGTGCAGGCTTTAATTATTTCACACTTAATTATTTACTATGTCTGATCATATCACATTTTCTCTTATTCTTATTTCTATAGCCTTTTTAATCTTTGCGGTTAAAAACTACATGAAATGGAGAATAAGCAGCGGAGAACGTTTAGACAACTTCTCCACACAAATTGCATCAAGCAATCGCTTGAAACTTTCTGTTTTGGATCACTTCCAGAAAAAGACTTTAGGTTTTGATGAGCTTAAAAATAAAATGCTCTATATAGATCTTGGGAATAATATTATACAGGTTGTTGACTTAAATGACGTTGGCGACTTTAAACTCATTAAAAAGCTGGTAAGTATCCAGCTTGAAGTTAATTATCAGGATCAGGATAAGGAACCATTAACGATTACTTTTTATAACAAATTCCGCGACTATAAATGGATGAGGAATAAGTTGGAACAAAAGGCAATCTATTGGGAATCGCTCATGAGCCAGGTATTAAATAACAAAATTAAATCAAATCAATTATTAATTAATTAAATAAATATTATGACTACATCAATCGTATTATCAACCGGTATATTTGACCTTTTAAGAGACCACATCAGAAGAAGACAATTGAGCAAGTTTAACCAGGAAAAATTAGAAGCTGAGCTTAAAAATGCGACACAGATTCTTAATAAAGACATTCCTGAGAATGTGGTTACTGTAAACACAAGAGTACGTGTTAAAGAGGTAGAAACAGGTGAAGAGTTCACACATACTATCCTTGCTCCAGGAAAAGCTAGAAAAAAACACAATACTATTTCAATTTTATCTCCAATTGGTGTAGCAATTGTTGGATATACTCAAGGTGCTGAGGTGAAATGGGAAATGGAAGATGCTGTGAAAACTTACCGTATTGAAGAAGTAACTAGATTGCAAAGCAACTAATTGCAAATATTATCAATTTAAAACAGGGTTTGGAAATGTGTTTTCAAACCCTGTTTTTTTTGTTCCTTTTTAGGAATTTTCCTATAGTGCTTCTATTTTAAGCTGAATCAACTGTTGCTCTGCAAGTGTTTTTGCCAATGTTTTCGCTTTTTTATAACAGACTATTGCTTTGTTTTTATCCGTTTTTAAATAGAGTTCTGCAAGTAAAACGAAGTAAAAATGATTGTTCTCCAATTTTAACTTTTCAGCTTCAATTATTGCCAGTTCAGCCCCCTCTACTTTATACAAAGCAAAAGTTCTGTTAAGCGCTGCTGTGGGTGAGTAATTAATCATCAAGAGTTGATTATAAAGCTGCAGGATCTCTTCCCATTTTTCTAAAGTATCTTCCTTAATACAATGGCAATAGGCAATTTTGGCTTCAAGGTGGTAGGTACTCAATTCATCACCGCTGACAGACAGGTTTAAAAAATAAATACCCTGATTGATCAGTTCCTGATCCCAAAGCATTTCGTCTTGTTGTTCATATAGCACCAATTCGCCCCCGGCAGATTGTCGGGCATCAAAACGAGAGGAGTGAAAGCACATGAGCGCAATCAGTGCATTCGTTTTAGGTAAGTTTGTCTTTTCATATGCTGTAAGCATCACGGCTAGGCGTAATGCTTCAATACAGAAATCTTTTCTCAGGATCTTATTTTGAGTTTTAGAATAATACCCCTCATTAAAAAGCAGATAGATGATATGAAGTACATTATCGAGTCGACCCGAAATTTCTTGCTCAGGAGGTAAGGACAGTTGTATTTTCTCTGTCCGTAGCTTTTCTTTGGCCCGGAATAGTCTTTTGTTAATCGTCTCTTTATTAGATAAGAATGCTTCCGCGATTTCATCAATACCAAAACCGCAAAGGATGCGTAGGGCAAGACCGATTTGGGCTTCGCTGGCTATTGCTGGTGTACAAATGGCAAAGAGCATTTGTAGTTGACTATCCTTTATATTTTGCTGTGAAAAGTTCAAATCATCAGGACTATATTGCAGTTCTTGTTTGCGGTTGATTTCTGGGATGACCTTATCTTCAAAGATTTTATTTCTTCTAAAATGGGAGAGGGTTTTTTGCTTTGCAACTGTGTATAGCCATGCCGGTGGATTTTCAGGAACACCTTTTGTTTCCCATGTTTCGGTAGCCAGCAGAAAGGTTTCACTAACAATATCTTCCGCTATTTCTATGTATTGCAGGCCAAACCGCTTACTAATTACAGCAACCATTCTGCTAAATTCCTGCTGAAATAAATGTTTTAAAAACTCCTGCTTCATGATAATTATCAGCGCTTTGCATTCTTGAATACAAAGCGCTGATGATATAAGTTTAGTTCATTTGTATTAAACTAATATGGGCCTTATTTCAACACTGCCATCAGCATCAAGTGCCGGACAACCATGTGCTAATGTAGTTGCTTCATCCAGATTATCTGCCGTAACTACAATAAAGCCGCCCAACCTTTCTCTGATTTCAACAAAAGGGCCATCTGTAATTATGCCTCCAGGTTTAAGCACTTTACCGTCTACTTCTAAACGGGCACCGTGTTTTTTTAACTTTCCCTGTGCGGCAATTCCGCCTATCCAATTGTGCCATTTTTTATTGATGGCATCTATCTCTTCTTTTGAAGTATTGCTCTGGTCGTAACTGGCCTGGCGAAATACGAGCATGAAATCTTTCATCTTTTAGGTTTTTATGAGCTTAATATATGAATTAGATTATATAGCATTCTTATTTATTTTACTTGCACTTTATGTTGGCCTACAGTATAACTGCCAGCGACCGTACGAAAAGCGATGTTGATGCGGTTATAACTGTTAATAGTGGTAATAGCCAATGTTAAATCTATCAGCTCCTCTTCAGAAAACTGTGCCCTGACATTTTCAAAACTTTCCTCACTTACATTGCCGTCTTTAATTTTGGTTACTGCTTCCGCCCATTGTAAAGCTGCACGTTCACGTTCTGTATATAAAGGAGCTTCACGCCATGCATCCATTACAAATAAACGTTGGGCTGTATCACCGGTAGCTAGTAAATCTTTCGAATGCATATCTAAACAATAAGCACAACCATTAATTTGTGATACTCTGAAATAGATCAGGTGTAATAAATCTGCTTCTATAGATGCTTTGTTTAGGTAAGCACCGATTCCATACATTGCAGCCATTGCTTTTTGGCCTTTCTCGAAGGCATTGATTCTTTGTTTCATGATAATATTTTTTTATTATAATTGATTAACACTGAAATGATGATTGAGAATTCAGAAATTGGACATAATAATTAAATATTATTTTTTTCTTGAATCAGGTCGATTATTTTGGTGACCTTTTTATTGTATAATCTTAATGTATCCCGATTTAAAAGTCCAGGAATATGGCATGAATTATGGCATTTGGCAGACGATGAAATTCAGAAGAAAAAGCCAGATTTGTATGAACAGCAGTATATAGCTTATAATTAAAATTCTAGTTTATGAACTTTCAGCAATATCAAGATTACTTTCAAGACATTCTTTCTAATCCAAACCCTCCAGCACCTTACGACAATGCAGATTACTTTGATTATGCAAAATTAAACTGGTCACGCCAGCAACGTTGGTTAAAGACTGGTGCAATAGATCCGGTTCTGGCTCAGACTATTGCTGATATTAATAAGCCACAAACCTGGATCATCATTACCGAACCATGGTGTGGAGATGCTTCACATATTGTCCCTTTTATTCATAAAATAGCGGAACTGAATCCCTTAATCAATGCAATATATCAATTGAGAGATACAGAACCTTTTTTAATTGATCAATACCTGACCAATGGAGGTAAAGCTATTCCTAAGCTTATCATCAGAGATGAGTCTGGAAAAGATTTAGTGAACTGGGGACCACGCCCGGCTGAGTGTCAGGTTATATATACTGAATTAACAGCAAAAAAAGCTGATTTTGAAACTGTCAAAGTTGAACTTCAAAAATGGTATAATCAGGATAAAGGCGTAAGTATGCAGCGCGAACTAAAAGAGGCATTGAGCTAATTAATTTTCCTGTTAGTTTTTTCGGTACTTTTAGTTAGTGTTTTTTCTTTCAATTATTTAGTTTTGCTTTGACTGTTCTAAAAAATGACCCTTGTTTAAACCGTTCAATGAAACCATCATGAGTTTACACTCGCAAAACGAAATGAATAAAAACTCTTGATAGCTTCATCACCGATAAAAAACAAATTATATACTGATGAAAATAATTATGAAAAGCAATAAAAGGGAGTTATTACCAGAGCAACGTGAAGAATTACTTTCAACGTTGAAAACGCGTTTTCAAAAAAATATGAACCGTCACGAGGGGATTGATTGGGCTAAGGTTCAAGCTAAGTTAGAAGCTCAGCCAGAGAAGCTTTGGTCGCTTGATGATATGGAGACCACTGGAGGTGAGCCAGATGTTGTGGGCTATGATAAAAAGACAGACGAGTATATATTTTACGATTGCGCAGCAGAGAGTCCTAAGGGCCGTAGAAGCTATTGTTACGATCGTGCTGCATTAGATTCAAGGAAAGAACATAAGCCTGCAAATAGTGCAGTAGATGTTGCCGCTGAAATGGGAATAGAGTTGTTAGCAGAGGAGGAATACCGGGAATTACAAAAGCTCGGAAAGTTTGATACTAAAACTTCAAGCTGGGTAAAAACACCAAATGATATTCGAAAACTTGGCGGAGCAATATTTTGTGATTATCGCTATGCTACAGTGTTCAAATATCATAATGGTGCAGAGTCGTATTATGGATCCAGAGGCTTTAGAGGAGTGTTAAGGGTATAATATAAAAAGGAGGTTTGATTTTAAATTATTAATCCTCCTTAATTCTTTCCAAATATAATTTCTTCATTTTCTTATATTGTTTGTTGGCTTTCATATCGGCTATTAATTCGTACCCATCTAGATATCGTTTTGATCTTAAATCAAGAGAGGTTAGGGTTAGTCCTACGAAATTCCACAAGGCGAATGTTATACAGGCAAATACGAACGTTAATGCTGAAGCATGTTCAAATGATATGTCTTTAATAACCATAAGGATTGCAATTGCAAAACCGATAATGGATAGTGGTATTTCTAACTTATAATAGTTCCTTTTGTATTTTTCTGAGAGGTTAAAACAAATATCAGCTATTTTTTCTCTTTCTTCTTTATTTAGCTTTAACACTGATTTTATATATACTTCTAATTCATACATTTTTTTAAATGTTAATGTATCAAAATTTGTTAGGGACAATTTTGTTGCTTTTCTAATAAGCCATAGAAATGAACAAAAAGCAGAAAAAAAGGCAATAATAAATACTACATTCCATATTTGTACATTTAAGTGTATCGTTAATGCCATTGGTATGAAAAAACATATCGATAGTATTGAAGTCAGAATTCTCCATGTCCGATATGGCTTTGGAGACTTGCGACTAAATAAAGCATGAAACATCTCGTAATTTTTTAAGAAATCATAAATTTTTCTGTGATTAGACTTGAATGGGTCTTGAGCTGACATAAATAGATATTTAAGTTTATAGATTTAATATTTATTAAGTTATTCTGAATTTAACTATTCATAATCATGAAAGGAATATTAATCACAATTGCTCTGGATGTCAACATTGTATCGCCAAATGCTAAAAAAGTGTTTTTATGATACGACTTTAAGCTGAATCTTAGTAATATGCATTATAGGACTATTTTTACGCATTTTTTAATGCCTATTAAAGCTAATCCTACAGAATAATTGCAATTTAATAGTACAATAGATTATCTTACCAAACCAAATATAACCATGCTTTTAAAGAACTGTCTGTTTTTTTTATTCCTTATTTGTTTACTACAGAACGGCTATGCACAAGCGCAATCTGAAAACGCACGCGCAGTTTGGGCCAAAGAGAAAGCCAGCGACTGGTACTCCAAACAGGAATGGCTGGTGGGCGCTAATTTCATTCCTAGTACAGCAATTAATCAGCTGGAGATGTGGCAGGAAGCGTCTTTTGATAAAGTAACTATCGACCGTGAGCTAGGTTATGCACGTGCTATTGGTATGAATGCTATGCGTGTTTATTTACATGATTTGTTATGGGATCAGGATTCAACAGGTTTTGTAAAACGGATAAATGCTTTTCTTGAAATTGCCGATAAACATCATATCAAACCCTTTTTTGTATTGTTCGATTCCTGCTGGGATCCTTTTCCAAAATTAGGAAAACAACGTATGCCAACACCTTTTGTACACAATTCAGGATGGGTACAAAGTCCTGGTTATACCGCATTAAAGGACAGTACACAATATAAACGTTTAGAAAGGTATGTAAAAGGTGTAGTTTCTAATTTCAAAGATGATAAAAGAGTGCTAGGTTGGGATGTTTGGAATGAACCAGATAATACCAATGCCTCTTCTTATGGTAAGCAGGAATTACCTGATAAAATTAACTATGTTTTACCATTGCTTCAAAAAGCATTCCTATGGTGCAGATCTGTAAATCCTACACAACCAATTACATCTGGTGTGTGGTTGGGTGATTGGTCCGCTCATGATAAACTAAAAGCGATAGACAAGCTTCAGTTGGAGCAATCAGACATCATCACCTTTCATAATTATGATAATGGTGCCGAGTTTGAAAAGCGAATTCAATGGTTACAACGGTACGGAAAACCAATCATCTGTACAGAATATATGGCCCGCGGGAACAACAGTACATTCGAGAGCTCATTACCTACAGCACAGAAATATCGAGTTGGCGTTTTTAACTGGGGTTTGGTTGATGGTAAAACACAAACTAAATATGCCTGGGACAGCTGGGCCAAAAAATATACTGCTGAGCCAGAGCCTTGGTTCCATGAGATATTTCATAAGGATGGAAAACCATACCGTACTGAAGAAATAGAATTGATTAAGCAGCTGACGACTGAAACAAACCAGGGGAAATAATACAATTAATACATACATAAATGCAGGCGATTTTTGGCGTAATTTTTCATTTCATTGGAGGTTTTGCTTCCGGTAGTTTTTATATCCCATACAAAAAAGTAAAAGGATGGGCTTGGGAAAGCTATTGGATTGTAGGTGGTATCTTTTCCTGGCTCTTTGTTCCTATAATATCGGCCTGGCTTACAGTGCCTGGCTTTTTAACAATTATTGGCGATACCAACTCATCAGTACTATTCTGGACTTACTTTTTAGGTGCTATGTGGGGAATTGGAGGTTTAACCTTTGGTTTAGCAATGCGCTACCTGGGAATGTCACTCGGTATGTCGGTAGCACTAGGTTTTTGTTCTGCTTTTGGCGCACTCATTCCCCCAATTTATAACGATTTTGTTGGAAAGGATAGCACTGGCGGGTTTTCTTATATGCTGAGCCATACTGGTGGTTTATTGGTATTGCTAGGGGTAATTGTTTGTTTGGCAGGTATTGCGATTTGTGGTAGGGCTGGCTTGATGAAAGAAAGAGAGTTGTCGGACGAACAAAAGCAGGAAAGTATTAAAGAATTCAATCTTAAAAAAGGACTGATCGTTGCCGTCTTTTCAGGAATAATGAGTGCTTGCATGAGCTTTGCAATTACTGCAGGGCAGGAAATTGGATCAGCAGCAGAACTGGCAGGAGCGAATTCGCTGTTCAGAAATAACGCCACATTTGTAGTCATCATGCTGGGTGGTTTGACCACAAACTTTATATGGTGCATGATTTTAAATTACAGAAACGGTACAGGGAAAGACTATACAAATAAAAAGACTCCTTTAGTCCGCAATTATTTCTTTTCTGCACTTGCCGGAACTACCTGGTTTATGCAATATTTCTTTTATGGAATGGGAGAGAGTAAACTAGGGAATGGCGCAAGTTCATGGATCTTACACATGGCTTTTATCATCCTCGTATCTAATATGTGGGGCTTCTCTTTGAAAGAATGGAAAGGAGTGAGCAAGAAAACACTGGCCGTTATCCTTACAGGTATAGGCATGATCATTCTCTCAGTTGTAATTGTGGGCTACGGAAATACTTTAAATATCGACTAATGAAACCATTTAAAAATACAATTCTCTTTAAAAATACAATTTTCGCTCTTATAGTATTGCTGACGCAGTTGGCATTTATTCCTACTTCAATAGGGCAGATAAAGACGGCTAAATTAACTTGTGAATACCTTGAAAATCCTTTAGGAATAGAAACATTAAAACCCCGGTTAAGCTGGACAATGGTACAGAATGGGAAAGACCTGCGCAATCAGCAGCAGACAGCCTATGAGATTGTTGTTAGCGATAATGAGCGCGATATTAAAAGGTCAAAAGGCAATTATTGGGAAAGTGCAAAGCAGAACTCTGCACAAAGTATTCAAGTTGAATATGCAGGTAAACCTTTAAAATCTTTTACAAGATATTATTGGAGAGTAAGGGTTTATGATGAGAAAGGTAAAGCCTCGGATTGGAGTAGTCCGCAATGGTTTGAAACAGCAGTATTGAATAGCACAGAATGGCAGGGAAGATGGATTGGCGATGGTAGTAAAGACATAGCTAAAGAGGAAGACCTTTATAAAAATGACCCGATGCCTTTGTTTCGCAAAACATTTAACGTAGGCAAGAAAGTCACATCTGCAAGGTTATATATTAGTGGATTAGGCTATTATGAAGCTTATTTAAATGGGAAAAAAGTGGGCGATCATGTGCTTGATCCTGGATGGACTGCCTACAGTAAGGAAGTATTATATGTGGCGTATGATGTTACTGATCTGCTACAAAAGGGTGAAAATGCTGCAGGTATTATGCTTGGAAATGGCTGGTATAATCCATTACCGTTAAGGTTTTGGGGTGCAATTAATATGAGAGAGGTGTTGACCTTTGGACGCCCCATTGTGAAAGCAATGATAAGAGTAAGCTATTCAGATGGTAGTTCTACTATTGTGCCGACAGATGAAACCTGGCAAACTACGGCGGGACCAATTGTACGCAATAATATATTTCTTGGAGAGCATCATGATGCACGTTTGGAAAAGGCAGATTGGAACACTATTAATGAAAAAGGTAAAGATTGGAAAAATGCAGTTTTTGCCAATGGCCCAGACGGAAAGCTAGTTCTTCAAATGCAACCACCAGTAAGAGTTACTAAAGTTGTAGTACCAGTTAGTAAGGTTGAAATTAAGCCGGGTGTATTTGTTTTCGATATGGGACAGAATTTCGCTGGTGTGGTTCGTTTACGTGTTAATGGTCCGGCTGGTACACATATAACTCTTAAGTATGGGGAAGATAAATATGCTGATGGGAAAGTGAACCTGATGACGGGGGTTGCCGGACAAATTAAAGCTGGTAATGGTGGCCCGGGTGCGCCTCATGTGGCCTGGCAGGAAGATAGTTATATTTTGAAAGGAACCGGTGTAGAAACCTGGTCGCCCAAATTTACATTTCATGGTTTTCGTTATGTAGAAGTTAGCGGATGGCCTGGCGTTCCATCATTGACTGATATTGAGGGGCTTCGTATGAATTCAGATTTAGAGGAGAGTGGTAAATTTAATTCTTCTAATGAGATGTTTAATAAGCTGGATACACTGATGCATTGGACTTTCTTAAGTAATGTATTCAGTGTACAATCTGATTGTCCGGCAAGGGAGAAACTTGGTTATGGAGGTGATCTTTTTTGCACTACTGAATCGTTTATGTATCACTTTAATATGGCCGGTTTTTATGGTAAAGTGGTTAAAGATTTTGTGAATGATCAACAGCCATTGGGTGGAATAACGGAGACAGTTCCTTTTGTAGGTATTGCTGATGCAGGGCCTGGTGATAAATCAGGGCCACTTGGTTTTCAAGTAGGATTTCCATATCTAATTAAAAAGATGTATGATTTTTACGGAGATAAGCGAGTAATTGAAGAGAATTATGAAGCACTTACCCGTCTTTTAAAGTTTCTGGAATCAGAAACCAAGGATAATTTATTTGATGCAGATTTGGGCGATCATGAATCGCTGGATGAAAGGAGTCAGCCTTTTACGGCCTCCGTATTTTATTATCTCCATGCTAAATTAATGATTGATTTTGCAGGCATATTAAACAAGGGGGATGAAAAGGCAAAGTATAGTCAATTGGCTGAAATTATTAAAAAATCAATAGTTGAAAAATTTAATGCCGACGGTAGCGGTAAGTTTGAAAAAGGATCACAGACTACACAGGTTTTTGCATTATGGGCCAATATTGAACGGGAGGGAACGGAAGACAAAGTGATTGATGCGCTGGTTAAACAATTTGAGCAAAGGAAATGGCATATCTCTACCGGTATTTTCGGTACTAAAATGCTTTTTGATGTATTGAGAGAAACGGATAGAAATGAAATGGCTTATAGAATTGCCAATCAGCGTGATTTTCCGGGATGGGGATATATGATTGAAAATGGGGCGACAACACTTTGGGAAACTTGGGCTAGTTCTGATAATGTATATTCTAAGAACCACCCTATGTTTGGCTCGGTAGGCGAATGGTTTTATCGCTCCCTGCTTGGTATCAATTCTAGTGCTCCAGCTTTCAAGAAAATAGTGATTAAGCCACAACCTGCAGGAGATTTGAAACATGCTGAAGGAAGTTATATTTCTCCTTATGGTAAAATAGGATCTGCATGGCAAATAGGTGAAGAGCAGTTTAAACTTAATGTGGAAATACCTGTGAATACTAGTGCTGAAGTATGGTTGCCATTGAAATTTGGAACGCAAATCACAGAAAGTGGAAAGGCTGTTTCTGATGTAAATGGAATTGTTTCGCAAAGAAAAGAAAATGGTTATACCGTTATTGAGGTAGGGTCAGGAGCTTATGCTTTTCAGGCTAAAAAATAACAGCTAATCCTATCTGTAAATAATTACTAATGCTAGGCTATTGCTAACCATATAAGTAAGTAAGCTTAACATTCGTAAACAAATAGCTAAATTGAAAAGAAATGTCCAGAATAATATTTTTTATCCTTTTATTGTATGCCGGATATTGTAAAGGGCAAGAGGAAATACCATTGTATAAAGGTCAGATACCTAATGCTAAAGCCGCAAAAAATGAAGAGTACAAAACCGCAAATGCTGAGGTAGATACGCTTACTTTTAAAGTTTCTGTGCCCTCCTTATCTGTATTTTTACCTGCAAAAGGCAAGGCAAATGGCACTGCGGTAATCATTTGTCCGGGTGGTGGCTATCATTTATTGCTGACAAAAAGGGAGGGAAGCGATGTAGCCAGAGCATTTAATAAGCTTGGGATTACTGCTTTTGTATTGAAATATAGGTTGCCTGATGATCGGATTTTAGTAGATAAAACAATAGGTCCATTACAAGATGCTCAGCAGGCCATCAAATTAGTTCGTGAGCATGCCGGAAAATGGAATATCAATCAGGATAAGATTGGCATCATGGGCTTTTCTGCAGGCGGACATCTGGCTGCTACTGCAGGAACACATTTTAATACAGCCCTAATTGAAAACGAGAAAAAGAAAATTGAAAATGATAAGATAATTAATATCAGACCAGATTTTATGTTGCTCATTAATCCGGTTATCAGTTTTACGGATCAGATTGGTCATATAGGTTCAAGAGATAACCTTTTGGGCAAATCACCATCAGCAGAAAAGATAGAATTCTTCTCTAATGAATTACAAGTTAGTGCAGAAACTCCTCCAACATTCCTGGTTCATTCTGGCGCAGATCAGGTCGTTTCAGTAAATAACAGTCTTAGTTTTTACCAGGCACTACAAAATCATCATGTTCCAGCTGCTTTGCATATCTACGCGAAAGGCGAACATGGTTTTTTAAGCAGTCCATCTTTTGAAGAATGGTTTGGCAGATGTATTTTCTGGATGAAGAGTATGTCCTTATATTAAGATATAGCGACCTTATTGTAATTAAGTTTTTTGTAATACTCCTGTCTAAATGCCTGTGGCGTTAATTTTTTACGTGATTTGAATTGCCTGTTGAAGTAAGAAATATTATTGAACCCACTTTTATAACAGATTTCAGTAATACTTAAATCTCCCTCAATTAGTAATTTACAGGCGTGGCCTACCCTGATCTCATTGATAAAGAAAGTAAAAGTATTTCTGGTTCTCTTTTTAAAGTAGCGACAAAACGTTGATGGACACATGTGAATCAGTTCCGAAGCCTCATTTATGGTGATTGGCTCTGTGAAATTATTCATTACATATTCATATATCTTATTGATACGCTGTGGATCGGTAGTATTTATACCTCCAGAGGGGCCTTTGTTAGAAAGTAAATCATACTCATCAGATTTTGAAATGGAATTTAAAATAGACAATAGTTTTAAAAGTCGATCCATACCTTTTAGCTCAGTAATCTCTATAACCATTTTAGAAATCTGATCGGCCAGAAAGCCTTTTATTTCCAGTCCCCTTTGAGCTTTCTGTAAAATATGGTGGATCTCAAACATCTCAGGAGTCAACAAAAAGGTATCCCCTAAAAAGTCGGTCGTAAACTGAATAACAATAGAAGAAGCTTTTAGTGATGGATCATTAGAATAATAGGCTTCATCATTCCTATACCAATGTGGAAGATTAGAACCTAATAATACAAGGTCTCCCTCTTTGAAATTACTGATATTATCACCAATAAATCGTTTACCATAACTTTTTTGGATATAAACCAATTCATATTCTGGGTGGAAGTGCCATGGCGTATCAAAATAGGCAGATTCAAACCTTTGAACTGCGAACGACGAGTCTACATACTCTGGTACCTTTTGTAAAATTGCTTTCATATCTATTATTGTCTGTCTTGAATTTAAGCATTTATTTTTCAAAGTAATAATAATGTCAAAATAGTATTACTAAAGACCTTTTAAGTGTTGGCGTAATGACTTTAATTGAAATAAGTTTGATAGTAAATAACACACATTTTTATTTAATAAAAGCGTGGTTATAATGTATAAATAAATAAGTTTAAGTTCTTAATGACAAAACTTAAATTTTACAATTATGAACTCCACTATTGATTTACAACATGCTATTCTTATGCCCGTTAAACCGCGGCAAATCGCTATAATCGGTGCCGGTGGCATTGTTAATGACGCACATTTACCAGCTTATAAAAAAGCAGGATGGGAGGTTTTTGGGATCTACGATGTCTCTAAAGAGAAAGCTGAAAATCTGGCGGTTAAGTTTGATATACCAAGAGTTTTTGATTCGCTCGAAGCATTTGTAAAAGCTACTCCAGAGGATGTGATTTATGACATTGCTGTACCTGCCTCTGCATTGCCTGCTGTTTTGGAATTCATTCCCGAGGGATCAATATTAATGATGCAAAAGCCGATGGGCGAAAACATTGCAGAAGCCAGTCAGCTTCTGGAAATATGCCGTAGAAAGAAGTTTATTGCTGCCGTTAATTTTCAAATGCGTTTTATTCCTGCTGTGGTTGCGGCAAAGAAACTGATTGAAAGTGGGGCACTTGGCAAACTTCATGATATAGAAATAAAGATGAACATTTATCATCCATGGCATCTATGGGAATTTTTGTTCAGCATACCACGTATGGAAATGCTATATCATAGTATTCATTATATGGATTTGATGCGCTACTTTTTTGGTAATCCTAAAAAGGTATACGCTAAAACACTTAAACACCCTAATATGATGCAGTTAGCCTCTACAAGGTCTACTATTATATTGGAATATGACGATATCATCAAATCAAATATTAACACCAACCACGGACATGATTTCGGGTTAAAGCATCAGGAGTCTTTTATAAAGTTTGAAGGCACTAAAGGCGCTATAAAGACAACCCTGGGTTTAAATATCAATTACCCGGAGGGTGTACCCGATACATTCGAATTTGTAACTCTCAAAGTTGATCAGGAACCGGAATGGCAATCAGTAGATCTGGGTGCCAGCTGGTTTCCTGATGCTTTTATTGGTTCTATGGCAAATCTGATGTGTTTTGTAGAGGGCACAGAGCCGGTACTGATCAATGCAGTAGAAAGTGCTTATCAAACCATGGAACTGGTAGAAGCTGCTTATGAATCGAGTGATGGCGGCGGAACGACAATAAAATATCAACAATTAACCATATAAAATCGATTTAATTAAATGGATCAAGCACTAAATAAATACAGCAGGATACTAACAGAAGATGACAGTCAGCCTTCATCAAAAGCCATGTTACACGGTATAGGATTTACTACGGCAGACTTAACAAAACCACAAGTAGGGGTTGCTAGTTCTGGTTTTGAAGGAAACCCTTGTAATATGCACCTCAATGAATTGTCTGTTCATGTGAAACGTGGAATTGAAGAAGCCGGATTAAAGGGATTAATCTTTAATACCATTGGAGTTAGTGATGCCTTATCTATGGGAACAACAGGGATGCGTTTTTCTTTACCATCCCGGGATCTTATTGCCGATTCCATAGAAGCTGTAGTTAGTGCGCAATGGTATGATGCTGTGGTACCTGTAATGGGTTGTGATAAAAATATGCCCGGAGCCATTATGGCCATGTGCCGATTAAACAGACCATCAATAATGGTATATGGAGGCACCGTTGCCTCAGGTATTTATAATGAAAAGAAGATAAATATTTTATCCACTCTCGAAGCTTACGGTGAAAAGCTGGCTGGGAAGTTATCTGAAGAAGATTTTTCAGGAATTATCTTGAACGCCTGCCCTGGTGCAGGAGCTTGTGGAGGTATGTATACCGCCAATACTATGTCGGGCGCCATTGAAGCCATGGGCTTAAGTCTGCCTTACAGTTCAACCAATCCGGCCATGAGCCAGGAAAAGATAACTGAGTGCTTACAGGTAGGTAAATACATGCTTAACTTACTGGTTAATGATATCAAGCCAAGTGATATTTTAACTAAAAAATCGTTCGAAAACGCAATAACTTTAATTATGATCCTTGGTGGATCTACCAATGCAGTGTTGCATCTGATTGCCATTGCAAGGGCTATAGGCATAGATTTGACTTTAGATGATTTCCAGAAGATCAGTGATAAAACACCTTTGCTTGCCGATCTTAAGCCAAGTGGTAAATACCTGATGGAAGATTTGCATCAGGCAGGTGGAATGCCCGGCTTGATGAAAGAATTATTAGAGGCCGGTTATTTACATGCCGATTGCCTGACCGTAACCGGAAAAACATTGGGAGAAAATCTTGCTGATGTACCGGGCTTAGATAAAGAGAGTGGGATAATGGTTCCTTTTGACCAACCTATAAAAGCATCAGGACATTTAAGGATTTTATATGGTAATATTGCTCCTGAAGGAGCGGTAGCTAAAATAACCGGTAAAGAAGGTGAAAGGTTTGAAGGGCCAACTAAAGTTTTTGAAGATGAGTTTTCGGCAATTAAAGCCATCAAAAATAACGAAGTAATTTCGGGAGATGTCATTGTTATCCGCTATGAGGGGCCTAAAGGCGGACCAGGTATGCCGGAAATGCTTAAAGTTACTGCAGCAATTATTGGTGCAGGATTAGGCAACTCAGTCGCAATTATTACCGATGGGCGTTTTTCTGGAGGTACACATGGTTTTGTGATCGGACACATCACACCCGAGGCTTTTGATGGTGGATTAATTGCCTTACTTAATGACGGCGATATCATAACTATTGATGCCATAAACAATACAATTGATGCTCAATTATCTTTGGAGGAGATAAACCGCAGGAAAGCAAACTGGAAAAAACCTAAGGAAAAGTATTCCAGTGGATTCCTTTACAAATACAGTCATACTGTATCCAACGCATCTACAGGTTGTGTTACCGATGAACCTGTGAATGTTAAAGCATAAATAAACTATTAAATAGTCAATAACCATGATTTCAAAATTTAAAAATATTCCAATAATAGATACGCATTTGCATCTATGGGATACGGATAGATTAACGTACACATGGTTGGAAAGTGTACCGGATATAAAAAAGAGTTTTTTTATTGAAGATTACCAGAAGCAAACCAGTACGTATCATATCGAAAAAATGATATTCGTACAATGCGAATGTAGACCAGATCAGTATCTTAAAGAGCTTGAATTTATAACTGAACAAGCATCGAAAGACAATAGGATTCGAGGTATTATTTCTTATGCGCCTTTAGAACAAGGATCGAAAATCAAGTCGGTCCTGGAAAGTTTTAAGGATAATAGCTTGATAAAAGGAGTGAGGCGTATGTACGATGATCAGCCTGCACTTTGTAAAGATCCATCTTTTATAGCAGCAGTACGGTTATTACCAAGCTATAATTTACATTTTGAAATTAGCATAAAGCCAGCTTGTATCGCCGAAACTATAGCACTGATTAAGTCCTGTCCCGATACACAATTTGTATTAAATCACCTGGGTAAACCAGATATTAAAAATAATACCATCGAAGAATTTAAAAAAAATATAGCCGCTTTTGCTGCTCTGCCTAATGTGGTGGCAAAAGTTTCGGGCTTAATTACTGAGGCCGATTGGGGAACCTGGGAAAACAGAGATATAGCACCTTATATTACACAGGCCATAGCTAGTTTTGGGTTCGA
The DNA here is from genome assembly GCA_040393085.1 of Pedobacter hiemivivus. Classification (GTDB taxonomy): domain Bacteria; phylum Bacteroidota; class Bacteroidia; order Sphingobacteriales; family Sphingobacteriaceae; genus Pedobacter; species Pedobacter hiemivivus_A. Next base: position 68,881 of record JBEBUV010000004.1, read on the forward strand.
GAGGTTGATGTTTGGTGGAGACTGGCCAGTAGTACTGCTTGCTGGGAGTTATCAAAAATGGCTCAATGTATTTTTCGAATCTTTAGAACCCTATACGAAAGAAGAGGTTCATAAAATATGCTATGCCAATGCTGCGCAATTTTATGGTATTTAATTGAGCAGGGTTTTAGATGATAATAATACGGGTAATGATTATGTATCTGTGTGTCAGTCTATTTGTGTATAAATAGTATCGGTTATGTCCAATTTAGTACTGTCATCCTGTTGATTGTCTAATTAACTTAGATACTGTAATAATTACTGAACTAAGGTCCTGTATTCAGTTGATTCGAAATTCCTTTCGTAAAGGAGAAATATTGCTGTCATAATAGCTAACCATAAACCAACCAAACCAAATATGAACTTAAAAAAAATCTTACTTCTCTTTAGTATTCTGTTATTTACAAAGATAAGTATTGCTCAACCTCTGGTCGATAAAACGGCCAGTATCCCTATCATCGGATGGTACGGGATACCCGATAATGAAACCAATGTTCAGCGTTATCAGCAAATGAAAGATGCCGGTTTTACACACAATATTACCTTTTTTAAAAACCTGGAAAACCTGGTTAAAGCATTGAAAGTCGCTAATGAAGTGGGGATGAAAATAATTGCTTCTTGTCCGGAAATCCGAAGTAAAACGGAAGCAACGATTAAGCAGTTAATGAGCTATCCAGCTTTAGCAGGCTACTATATTGTGGATGAGCCAAGCATACGTGACTTTCAGACACTGAAAAAGACTGTTCAAACCATCAGGAGTATTGATGAGCAACATCCTTGTTATATCAACCTTTTTCCGAATTATGCTGGTGAATACTTTTTAGGCACAAAAAGCTATGAAGAATATGTATCTGAATTTGTTAAGGAAATATCTGTTCAAGTACTTAGTTTTGATCATTATCCGGTACAGACACAAGGTTTAAGGCCTGAGTTTTTTGATAATCTTGAGCATATTGCCAGGGTTGCAAAAGAATCTGGAAAACCATTTTGGGCATTTTCGCTCGCTGTTGCGCACGCCGATTATCCAATTCCTACAGTTGCTGAGCTTAGGCTGCAGAACTTTAGCAACTTAGCTTATGGGGCAAAAGCTTTACAGTATTTTACCTATTGGACACCTACTGACCCGTCCTGGGATTTCAATAATGCACCTGTTACCAGAGGTGGACAACTTACAGATGTATATGAGAAAGTAAAGCAATTGAATAAGGAAATAAAGGGCGTTTCTGCTGTTTTTAAGAACAGTAAAGTTGTCTCTGTTTACCATACCGGATCAACGGTTCCTAAAGGTACAAAACGTTTGATTGCACTTCCATCACCTATTACAGTTTTAGAACCAATTGGTGATATAGGTGCATTGGTGAGCCTGCTTAAAGACGGAAAGAAATCTTATCTGGTGATTGTCAACAAAGATTATCAGCATAAAATGAAACTCATATTTCGTGCCGGACCAAAAGTCTTTAAAGTATCAAAAGAAGGTGCTATGGCACCAGCAACAGATTACACACCATTAGTAGAAATTGAACCAGGAGATATGACCATTTACACCTGGGAGGACTAAACTTATTTTAATTCAGCAACCAGTTTAAAAATATAAGATTATGAAAACAAACAACTACATAAAGTTACTGATATGTATACTGGCTATACAATTGAATGTCTCTTGTGAAAAAACAAAGAAAGGTTTATCCTTACCAGAAGGAGGGGATGGTACTATAGAGTTAGTAGCCACTGAACCGATCCCGATTCTTGGATGGAACGGTATTCCGGGTGGAGAAACGACAAAAGTACGATTTGAAGAGATGAAAAATGCGGGGTTTAATCTTAACCTCACATTTTATATGAATGAAGCCGAGGTGCTAAAAGCCCTGGATGTTGCTGCGTCTGCAGGAATGAAAATCATTGCCTCTTGTCCACAGTTACTTACTGCACCAGAAGCAACGGTTAATAAATTTAAGGATCATCCTGGTCTTGCTGCTTATTACTTAAGAGATGAGCCAGGACTAAGTGCCTTTCCTGAACTGGCTGCAGTTGTAAAGCGGATCAGGGCGGTGGACGATAAGCATTTCTGTTACATTAATTTGTTGCCTAGCCATGCAGAATGGTGGTGGACAGGTACAGCCACCTATCCTGAATATGTAGATGCTTTTGTAAAACAGGTTCCTGTTCAGGTACTTACGTTTGATAATTATCCTATAACTAAAACAGGGATAAGACCAGGTTGGTATGGCAATTTGGAGCTTATTGCAAATACTGCTAAAACAAAAAATATGCCTTTCTGGGCCTTTGCATTAGCCACTGCACATGATCCTTATCCAAAAACATCAATCCCACAATTAAGATTGCAGGTGTATAGCAATTTGGCTTATGGCGCGCAGGGTATACAATATTTTACCTATTGGACACCTTCGGATCCGAGTCACAATTGGACTGATGCACCAATTAGTAAAACAGGAACCAGAAATGATGTATACGATATAGTGAAAGAGATGAATGCGGAGATCATTACACTTTCACCTGTCTTTAAAGACGCCAAAGTTGAATGGGTAAAACATACAGGTGATGCTATTCCTGAAGGGACTCAAAAGTTAGGCTTGCTACCTAATGTAGTTAAAAAGTTTAAAACGACAGGTGTAGGGGCGGTCGTTTCTCTATTAAAAAAGAAAGATACTTATTTCCTGATGGTGGTGAACCGAGATCTTAAACAGAATATGAGTTTAGATATTCAAGTAGAAAACAGAGTAAAACGAATTCTTAAAAATGGATCTATTCAGGAAGTAAAGAATGGAGCTCTTGATGTAGAGCCTGGCGACGCAGTGATATATGCGTGGATAGATTAATGCCAAAACAAGCAAACCAAAATATAAACCAATTAAATCTTAATGCTTTATGCTTAAATCAGCAAGAAAATTATCCTTTTTAATAAGGACTTGTGCCTGCCTAGTCTGTCTGCTGCTATATTTTCATAGCGCAAAGGCCGAAATTACTGAACTATCTTTTCAGAGTAAAAAGGATAGTACATTTACCTTAAGAGGACGGATCTTTGATCGCAGTGAACCCCCAGGGCCAATACCTGGAGTTTCTGTAATGATCCAGGGAACGACCAGAGGGACAGTTACCGATGAAAATGGAAACTTCGAAATATTGGTTAAAACGAACCAAACATTGGTAATGAGTTATACCGGATTTAAAAACAGACTTTATCAGGTAATTGCCACCAGAAATAACCTTACCTTTTCTCTTGATCCTGATGTTAATACCATGGATGAAGTGGTTGTTACCGGTTTTTCTGAACAGAAAGTGAAAAACCTGGCCAACTCTATTAGTCGGCTTGATGTTGGAAAGGCAATTAAAAACAAGCCTATTACGCAACTTTCTCAGGCATTACAAGGTGGTATTACCGGTGTTACTGCGATGCAGGGATCTGGTATGCCCGGTAGTGATGGAGCTAATATCCTAATCCGTGGTATTTCTACTTTAGGTAATACTGCTCCATTGGTATTGGTAGATGGTGTACCTTCCAGAATTAATGATGTAGATCCTACAACTGTAGAGACTGTTTCCGTATTAAAAGATGCTGCTGCGGCCTCTATTTATGGTGCCAGAGCTGCAAATGGGGTTATATTGATTACCACAAAAAGAGGGGTTCCAGGAAAAGCAGTGATTACTTATGACGGTTATGGTGGGGTACAAAATGCATCTTATTTACCTGAGCTTGTTGATGCGCCTACTTATATGATTATGGTTAATCAAGCCTTTGCTAACATAGGTGGAGATGTTCCTTATAGTAATGAAACGATTAGAATAACCGCCAGAGGATCAGATCCTGTAAACTATCCAAATACAGATTGGAGAAAAGAGATCTTAAGGCCAAATGCAAGAATTCAAAATCATTCTGTAGGCTTGTCTGGAGGTAATGAATTGGCACGTTTTGCAGTAAATGGATCTTACCTTAGTCAAGAGGGGATTACTCCACTTCGTAATTATGAACGTTTTGCTTTCAGAGCCAACACAGGGGTTACCTTAACGAAGAAATTATCGATGTTATTGGATATGGTGGCAACAAGAGGTAAAAATGTAGGGGAGATAGGCCGTTATGGTCCTGGTATAAGTAACCATATTTATGCGGCTATTTTTAATACGCCTCCTAATATATTACCTAAATATCCGGTTCGTGAGGATGGTCTGGCTTCTTATGGGAAATTCTCTACAGATATGAGTAATCCATTGGCTGAAATTGAAAAGGGAGGGTTTCACCAATCTAAAGAAGATGTGATCAACATAAACTTCCAGCCACAGTGGGAAATATCCCGTTCATTTAAACTAAAAGGGCAATATTTATATAAAGTGTTAAGTGGTGGTGAATTACGTAACCGTGATACTTATAACTTCCTTGATTATTATACCAATGACCTAGTCTATACATATACGCCGATTAAGGATACCAACTTATCACGTAGTACCTATAACTATATGGCTGCGAATCTGGAGTATAACAGAACTTTCGCTAAACATTTTGTATATGGTATTGCTGGTATTACACGTGAATCCGATAACCCTTCAAACTTTGATCAGATCAATTTAGCTTCTTACTTTTTAAAAGTAAATTATGTGTTCGATAATCGCTTCTTATTGGAAACAACGATAAGAACAGATGGTTCATCGCGTTTTGGCCCTGGTCATAAATGGGGTACATTCCCATCAGTGGCTGTTGGCTGGAATTTACATAATGAGAGTTTCTTAAAAGACCTAAAGTATTTGGATAACTTTAAATTACGTGCTTCCTACGGGCTATTGGGAAACAATCAAAATGTTAATGCATATCAATATCAGAGTTTAATAAATGCTAATACTGGGAGGGAAACGATCATCGGTAATCCAGATCTTACCTGGGAAACTGTACGTATGTTAAACCTGGGTGCTGACATTACGCTCTTTAAGAATTTAAATTTTACGTTCGACTGGTTCAATAAAACCACTGATAATATATTGTTGAGTCCGCCATTGTCATTATCGTCAGGTGTCGTTGGAATTCCTATTAATGCAGGAAAGGTTGAAAATAAAGGAATTGAATTACAGTTGGTATATAGTAAAGAGCTGAGCGAGAAAGTTTCACTAGGATTCAATGTTGGATATTCTTATTACACCAACAAAATACTGGAACTTAGGGGGGGACCATATATCGGTAGTAGTACCATTCATAAAGAAGGTTATCCTATTGGCAGTTATTATATGTATAAAACGGAGGGTTTGCTACAGCAAGCTGATATTGATGCTGGTGTGACTAAGTTTTCAGGTCAACAAGCTGGAGATATTCATTATACGGATATAAACGGTGACAAGAAGATTAATGAAGCCGACAGACAAATCCTTGGTAGTCCTAATCCGCAGGGGAATTATTTTCTGAACTTCAATTTTAAGTTTAAAAACTTTGAATTTGAGACACAGGTGAATGGTTTTACAAAAAGCCTTGGTTATTATTCCGGCAGATATCAGGTGCCATTAAACCTTACTTCTACATCTGGCGGTACGCCGATGACCTGGCAATTAGATTACTGGACACCTGAAAATACTGGTGCATCTTTACCACGATTAACTCCTAATCCGGGTAACAATGTTCTCGTTTCTGATTATTGGTTGGTAAACTCTTCATTTTTACGCTTTAGATATATGCAGGTAGGTTATAGTTTTAACCAGAAGTTGATCAGTAAGTTAGGGCTACAAAATCTTAGGTTATATGTGAATGCGCAAAATCCATTTACTATTAGTGGAATGAAATATATTGACCCTGAGACCCGTGGAAATGAGGGAACTTACCCACTGATGAAAATGTACACACTTGGTTTAAATGTACGCTTCTAAAGAATTGATAAAATTATTTAAGCTTAAAAACTTATAAAATGAAAACAAGAATATTTCCAATCCTTATGCTCTGTTTGTTAATGAGTGCCTGCACAAAGGACTTTTTAACAAAGGATCATCCAACGGGGACTACAGATGAATTTTTCTGGAAAACCGAAACACAAATTAGAAACTCATTAGCTGAATTATACGCAGGCATTCCAACTGGACAGTTTGATTATCAACCCAATCCCCGTATCATCTTTACAGGTATGACAGATGATGCTACCTGGACCGCAAATTTCATGGGTGAAGTGTATACTTTCGGATTGGGCAATGGTCTGGCAGATATGCCACAGTCACAATTTGCAAATGCCATCCAACCACTTTGGGCTAGAAACTACTCCTTAATCAGACATGCCAGTCGTTTTCTTGAAAACTCAGGTGAGGCTTTTATTGATGAAAAACAAAAGAAACAATACATTGCTGAAGCCAGAACCTTAAGAGCATGGTTCCATTTAGACCTGATGTTGTATTATGGTGATATACCTATTGTTACTACAGCAGTAACGCCAAGTAATGCAAGTTTGGTAAAAAATACACGTGCTGAGGTATTGAGTTTTATCATTGCCGAATTGGATCAGGCAGCACCTGATTTGCCAGAAGAATACTCAGAAGTTGAACGCTACCGGATTTCGAGAGGAGCTAACTATACCTTCAAAGCTGTAGCCTTACTTAATAATGGTAAATATGCAGAGGCAGCAGAAGCAGCAAAAAAAGTTATTGACTTGAATAAGTATGAGCTTTATAATAACTATGCAAATTTGTTTTCTTATGCAGGAATGCAGAACAAGGAAAGAATTTTGATGAAAATCAGAGGAAATCACGAGGCTTTTGGAAGAAGTTCTCCGGCAAGTGTTAGTGGAACTTCAACCTTAAATCCAACTGCAGCCCTGGTTAATGATTATGAAACAAAACAGGGTAAAACGCTTACAGAGCTTGGTATTGACAGCCTTAATATTTATAAAAAGAGTCCAAATTATCACAATAATCGTGATCCAAGACTAAATGCTACCATACTTTATAATGGTGTAGACTTTTTTGGAACGATATTACCATTTAATAATACACCAAGTAATGCTAATAGGATTGGTGCATTGTACTCTTCAAGAACAGGGTTTTGGATGAGGAAATATGTAGATAATACTGATCGTAATCGTCCTTATGAGGGAGATCTTGATCATATGGTGTTCCGCTATGCAGATGTTTTATTGATGTACGTTGAAGCTTTAGTTGAAGATGGGAAGTGGAATCATCCTGATGTAGTAAAGTATCTTAATATGGTTAGAAATAGAGCGAAGATGCCGAATGTTAACGTGACAGTTTATAACTCTCAGGAAAAAATGAGAGAATTATATAGACGTGAACGCCGGATTGAGCTTGCTTTAGAAGGACATCGTTTATTCGATATTAGACGTTGGAAAATTGCAGACAAGGTGATGAATGGACCGGTATATGGAGCAACAAATCCTGATAATGGAGAGACTGTTGTGGCAGAAACTAGGACATTTTCTAATAAAGATTGGTTATGGCCAATACCAGCCAGAGAGATTCAAGGAAATCCAAACATGATACAGAATGATGGTTACTAGTATACTATACTTGGTCATGGCTTAGTGCTCTAAGGATCCAGGTAAGGGTTGCACAGGGGTTAGATATGGGTTGGGTAGGACAATAAAGTCCTACCCAACCCATATCTAACCCCTTTTTTATTAATTTTTATGTAGAACATATCTATATATTATTAAAAATTTTGTAGTTTCGTTATGAACTCTGATTAACAGATTAATTACTAATAACCAAATATAAACTATGATTAAAAAAGTACATTCTGAGTATTCTTCAGTGAAAGGATTTTTTCTGGCTATGATTTTGACGGCTTCAGTTACAACGATAGGATGCAGTAAAAAAAGTCCTGATCAAGAGCGCCCTGACCCAATTAAACCATCTGAAAAAGAAGAGACAATAGTTGCTGCATCAACCTATAACTATATTAATTTATTTCCCACATCCGGTAATAACGATTATCATTCTTATCGGATACCGGCTGTAATCCGTTCAAAGAATGGGGTTTTAATAGCAGTAAGCGAAGGTCGAAAAAATGGGGAGGAAGATTATGGCGATATTGATGTAGTGTGCAGAAGGCTTCTAAAAAATTCGGATGGAACGTTTAAAAGTGGTACTTCAGAATCGCAATGGACTGCCCAACAAATTATAGCAGGAAATACAAATGTTACCATTGATCCGATTGGAGGTCAGCCTATACCAGAGACCAGATTAGGAACCTGGGGTAACCCTACGCTTGTTGTAAATCAAACTGATGGTAAAATCTGGTTGTTCATGTCGTACAATGATAAAGATCATAGTCAAACAGGTGCGGGGGGCTTATCTGCAATAAATCTTTATGGGCAAAGAAGAGTGTTTTCATGCTATAGCACAGATGATGGCGCAACCTGGTCGACTCCCGTTGACAGAACATTGCAAGTAACTCCAAATACGTATAAATGGGATGCTGTAGGTCCTGGAATTGGTATTCAAAAAAGGTTTGGGGTTACCTCAGGACGATTAATCATCCCTGCAAATGGAAGGAATATTTATAGTGATGATAATGGAGCCACCTGGACATCATCCCCTGTGCCATCAGGAACAAGTGAAGCAACTATAGTTGAAAAATTAGATGGCACACTATATCGTAATGATCGTCCTGCTCCAAAGCCTTTAGCAGAGAATAGTTACAGAAAAGTTTCTACTGGAAATATTGGAAGCTGGGTGTCAGCATTTGTAAATGATACCAACCTTCCAGATCCGGCTAGTCAGGCTTCTATTTTAAGATATAACGATCCAAAGCCTAACCGTATCATGTTTATGAATTCTAATAATCAGGCACAGAGAAGATGGCCAAGAGTTCGGATCACTTATGATGAAGGTGGATCATGGCCAATAGGGAGAGATATCCCCCAAAATGGATCGGGAATTTTAGGTGGATATACAAGCCTTGTAAAAACCGGAGATAATATGACAGGTGCCTTAGTGGAGTATAATACAGGGAATTCAATGATATTACAATACCATAAATTCAATTTGTCGTGGATACTTAATGGTAATGCTGAGCCTGTAGGATATTAAGTGAGAGGTTAAGAGGAGTATGATAAGTATGTTTAAAACAACATACTCCTTTATCTTAGCAAATTTCCTAAATACAATTCTCAATACTAAAAATTTAAATTATTTATTTTTCAAATTATGAAATTAATTTATTTTTGAATCAAAGTGTTTTTCGCAATAAATGAGAATTAAAAATAGAAAATATAAACGGTTAAGGAATTCATCCATGGCTAATAACAGCCATAAGTTTGAAAGACGGAAGAAATCTATTAGCTTTATTTTATCTTTTTTGTTTTTGCTGGGAATGGTTTTGATCATTTTTGAAATCAATATTTATCGCGATACTTTAATTGAATGGACAATACCAACGGCAATTTGGATTTTTAGTGGTGTTTTATTAACTCCATTTACTTCAACACTTTTAAATGAGTATTATGATACTAAAGGAATAATACTACAGCTGATATTTAATATTGCGGCGTTTGGGGGAATAGTATGCTACATTTTTATGGCATTGAATTTCTATTTTCCATTTGATAGGGAGGATGTGTATCATGTTGAAATTACAAATACTGGACGTCTTGCTAAAGGACGTAGAGGATGTGGAAATCCTTATGCAGACGTGAAAGTGAAAGGGCATGATAAACAACTTGTGTTTTCATGTGGCTTTGATGTGGAAAAATATAGTAATGTTATTTTGATAATCAAGCCTGGTCTATTAGGTTTTGATATAATAATGAGTAAAAAACTACTTTAATTGGTAGAAACCGCTTATTTATCAATAGTGATATGGAATATCTACAGTTCTCTTCTATATAACATTGAGAATTAATAATAACTTAATGTTATAGAAGTAGATTTGCAATCGATATGAATAGTTCGAAATGATTATGTAGTTTTAACGTAATTAAACAGAATGCGGTTATATAAAAGTCTTAGCGATACTGAATTGACTTCCTTTTTAAAAGAGAGAGATAGGGATGCTTTTTCTGAAATTTATGACCGGTACTGGGGATTGCTTTACTGTCATGCCAGTTAGTACTGTTGCAGGATCAACAACTTATGGTTTTGTTAATGGAACAGGGACCTCGGCAAGGTTTAGAAACCCAGACGGTGTGGTGATTGATCATCAAGACAACATCATTGTAACCGATAGAACGATCACAGTATCAGAAAAATGACATCTGCAGGTGTAGTTACGACTGTAGCGGGAAATGGTACTGCCGGATATGCGAATGGTACTCCGGGCCAATTTAATTATCCGTGGCAATCAACAATAGATGCAGGTGGAAATATAATTGTTGTTGAAAAGGATGGTGCACGAATAAGGAAAATTGCGACAAATGGGAATGTAAGTACGATTGCCGGGACAGGAGTTGCTGGCTTTTTAGACGGTACAGGAGCAAAGTTTAATAATCCTTTAGATGCTGTGGTTGATAGTTACGGAAATGTTTTTGTGGTAGATCGTGATAATAAAAGGATTAGAAAAATTACTACTGCAGGCCTTGTTAGTACTTTTGTTGGGGATGGAACCACCAATATACTTAAGAATCCAATTGCACTTGCGATAGATAAACAGAATAATCTTTATGTTTCAGATGCTTATACAATAAAAAAGATCACTCCTGCAAAGGTAATTACAAAGATTATAGGTGATGGTATTAAAGGGCTTAACGATGGAGTTAAAGGACAACCTTTAACGGCTCAGCTTGGAGATGTTTTTGGTCTTTGTTTTGATAATAAAGGGCGGTTGTTTCTCGCTGATGCTTCTAATCATGTTGTACGAGTAACTCCAAGCACAACAGGAGACTGGACCGGATCAATTGTGACAACAATTGCGGGATCTGGGACTGCAGGTAAGCTGGACGGTTTGGCTAACTCTGCGAATTTTAATAATCCGTATGATGTTGTTGTTGATGCTTTAGGGAGGATATATGTAGCGGATAATTTAAATAATTGTATCCGAAGAATCAGTTATTGATTTTCTTCGGGTAGTGCACAAAGAATCTCATAATCCATAACTTAAGCTTTAATAAAATTTATATTTATTTATATTTAAACTCTCGTTGATATTATCATATCAACGGAGTCTTTAATTTTATAAAGTCAGATCTTATAATCAGAGATGTATTTATTTTTAGTTAAATCTTAAAAGAAAACGGAATGCCTTTACAACGATTTTTTTATGTGTTTTTTATCATTTTGCTGATCAGCAGTTGTGGGATCAACAAAAAAGTGCAACAACAGGAAGTCTCATTTGATGATGGTATCGGGCAGATTAAGCATCTGGTGGTAATCTATATGGAAAACCACAGTTTCGATAATCTGTATGGAGAGTTCAAAGGAGCAAATGGTATTGAAAATGCTAAAAAAGGAAACTTTGTACAGGTTGATAAGGATGGGATACCTTATAAGTATCTTCCTGAGATTCCTAGAAACAGTGCTTTTCCGACCAACCTTCCAAATGAACTTTTTAATATCGATCAATATGTTCCGTCAGACAAGAGAACGCCTGATGTTACACATGCTTTTTACCATAACCAGTTGCAAATTAACGGAGGAAAGATGGATAAGTTTGCGGCATATAATAATTCCAAAGGACTGGCAATGGGCTATTATAGTACTGAAAAACTGCCTCTGTTTCCGATAGCTCAAAAATACACGCTTTGTGACAATTTTTTTCAGAGTGTTTTTGGTGGTTCCTACTTTAACCATGTTTATCTGATTTCTGCCGCGGTACCAGTTTGGCCGAATGCCCCGAAATCAGTGATTGCAGAAGTCAATGCTGATGGCAAGATGATAAAAGATGGCATAGTTACGCCCGACGGTTATGCAATGAATCACGTGCTGTCACGAAACAAGCCTTACCCTGCGAATGTAGATACGAACAAATTATTGCCATCTCAAACGATGCCAACTATTGGCGACAGACTGAGTGAAAAAAATATATCCTGGGCATGGTATTCGGAGGGGTGGGACAATGCTGTGGCGGGAAAGAATAATAACTTTGCTTATAATCATGAGCCATTCCTGTATTTTGCTAAGTATGAAGAGGGGACAGAGGGCAGAAAACACATGAAAGATCAAAATGATTTCATCAAAGCGGCGAAAGATGGCACTCTTCCAAGTGTTTCCTTTGTGAAACCCGGAGGTGGAAATGACGAACATCCGGGTAGTTCTGCTGTATATTCTTCAGAACAACTTGCCGTAAATCTGATCAATGCTGTATTAGATGGTCCCAATGCAAAGGATGCATTAGTTATCTTAACTTATGATGAGTTTGGTGGCTTTTTTGATCATGTAGCACCTCCCGTTATTGATAGATGGGGACCTGGGAGCCGTATTCCTGCGATTATAATAGGGCCATTTGCCAAAAAAGGTGTTGTAGATCATACACAATATGAGACAGTCAGTATTCTTTCTTTTATAGAGCATAGATGGGGTATCAAACCACTTGCTGAACGGGATAAAAATGCGAATCCGTTCAGGAATGCGTTGGTGTTTAAATAACAATCTATTTATCAGGAGGAAGAATTATCAGGAGGAAGAATAAATGTATGTATAAGACGATCGGAATAGTAGGACTGGTGTTTACAGGACTATTTATTGTAAGCTTTACTTCCATTAATTCGAATCCTACAGAGCAAATACAATCCAATCCGCGTGAACGAAAAATTCAAAAGAAAGTTTTAAGTCAGATCGAATCTTTCCGTGATTATGTAAGAGATACCTTAATTATTGAGGCTAGTAAAGATAAGGTTGATGAGCAAAGCGTTCGACAAGCCTTTTTAAAATCAAGATTACTATTCAAGAAAGTTGAATGGGCAGCTGAGTATTTTTCTGCAGACCTAACTGAAAGATTAAATGGTCCCCCAGTACAGGAGATTGAAAATGCGGATTTATTAGACCCTTCTTTAGCTCGTGCTATTGATCCAATGGGCCTGCAGGTTATCGAGGAATTTATTTATCCGAAGTATGATACAGCAAAAAAAGAAGAACTCATCAGTGAAATCAGACATTTAATAATCAATACAGAATATCTCCTTTCTTATTTTCATGATCAGCAGTTAGCCGATTGGAGAATATTGGATGCGTCCAAGCTGGAGGTATTTAGGATTATCGCTTTGGGAATTACAGGGTATGATAATGCACTTTCATTGAATAGTATGCAAGAATCTTCCGAATCCTTGAAAAGCCTGAGAAATGTCCTTTCTTTCTATATAAATAACAATAAAAAAACTTCTCTACTACAGGATCTGGATGCTGCCATCTTATATCTTAATCGTAATCCTGATTTTGATACTTTCGACAGAGCGATATTTATTACTCGCTATGGAAATAAGGTAAGTGCTGGTATAGCACTGTTGGAGCAGAATCTTCCGGGTCGCAAAATTAAATATAACCGAATGCTTAAACAGGAGGCCAGAACAATGTTTGATTCTGACGCATTCAATGTAAATGCGTTTACTCCCGGCCCTAAATTTCATATAACAAGTGAAAAAGTAGACTTAGGTGAAAGACTTTTGTTCGATGCAGCACTTTCTGGTAATGGTACAAGAAGTTGTGCATCCTGCCATAATCCTAATTTGGCTTTTACGGACGGACTGGCTAAGTCGACCAACATTTATGATCCTGCAAAGCTGCTCACAAGAAATGCACCTACCTTACTTAATTCGGCTTTACAGTCAAATTATTTTTATGATATGAGCGCCTTAACGTTGGAGGATCAGGTACGGAATGTCATCCGCAATAAACATGAAATGGATGGTTCAATGGATGCAGTCATGAAATACGTTTCGGCAGACAAATCCTATCAGTTATTATTTGCAAAGGCTTTTAATAGAACGACTGAAAAAGGAATTAATGCTGATCAAGTGACAAATGCCCTGGCTTCTTATATTCGTAGCTTGACAAAGCTCAATAGCCGGTTTGACACGTATATGCGTGGTAATGATGATGCTTTGTCGAAACAAGAATTGAACGGTTTTAATTTGTTTATGGGAAAAGCAAAATGTGCCACCTGCCATTTTGTTCCTTTGTTTAATGGGATTACTCCCCCTAAATATGTTTCGAGCGAAACGGAAGTGTTGGGCGTTCCTGTTTCCTTGGCTGATTCTACGTTAGACGCAGATTTGGGTTATTATAATGTGATTGGTATTGACTCCTATAAAAATGCTTTTAAAGTTCCTAGTGTACGTAATATCAAAAAAACAGCGCCTTATATGCACAATGGAGTATACCTTACTTTAGACCAGATAATGGAATTTTATAATAATGGGGGAGGGATAGGCTTAGGAATGAATCTTTCTAATCAAACGCTTTCTGAAGAGAGTCTTCATCTCACTGAAAAAGAAAAAAAGGATATCATTGCTTTTATGGAGAGTTTAGACAGTGCTATTTAGTTAGAAAAATGTTTATCTTGGCGGCCTAAATTAACCTGTCGAAAATGATAGATTTTACTCCTTTTGCTGGAAATGGTATGAGCAATATCCATCCAGGTGTTGTTAATAACTATTCAAAACTCAAACTGTCTTTCTTTATATTCCCCATATTTTTTTTAATTATAATTGCTTTGCTCCTTTATCAGCATGACTCTTTATCTGTTGATAAATATGCACAGGTTCAAAAGGATTTGTTCTTTTTTCTGAATTCAAAATTATCTCAATTTCCGATGACAATGTTTAATCTTACCCAGTTTGGGGATGCATTAGTTTCATTGTCTTTCTTAAGCATTTTTGTTATATATGCCCCTAAAATTTGGGAGGGTTTAATATCAGCTTCACTTATTTCATGTTTAATTTGTAGCGTTTTAAAGGAGTTATTTTCAGTACCAAGGCCAGCTGCGGTTTTTGATAATAATAGTTTTGTTGTCATCGGAACAAAACTGACTGGTCATAATAGTTTACCCTCTGGACACGCAATTACAATTTTTACAGTCCTAACAGTGCTGTTGTTCGCATTTATGCCTCAGAAGTTAAAACATAAAATTTTATGGTTTAATTTTATAATGATTATAGGATTGTTCCTTGTATTTACGAGGATAGGAGTAGGAGCCCATTATCCGCTTGATGTTATTATGGGTGGTGCTATCGGATATATTTCGGGACTTATAGGTATTCTGATCAATGAAAAATATAAAATTTGGAATTGGGTCAACGATAAAAAATACTATCCAATTTTTATTATTTTATCCCTTCTTTTTGGCTGTGTTGCTTTGGTAACCAGGATGATGAGTGATAATTTGCTCATATACTATTTATCATTAATTGCTTTAGTCATTTCACTATCTAAAATTATTTATGTTTATGCTAAAAAATAGTTTGAAAATAACTCATTTCGCCCTATTAATGAGTTTTCTTAATTTATTACTATTTCACTTTCCTTTTTACAGCTATGTCTTTAATAATGTTGATTATATAAGTTTTAATGGTGCTTTTCTCATCATTAGCATAATGATTATCATGTTGGTTTTAAATGCTTTTATTTTTTACCTGATTTGTTTTTTGTCGCGTTATGTTGGGAAGTCTTTATTGGTCTTATTCTTTATTATCAACGCAATTGCAGTCTACTTTATTAATACGTATGGTGTATTAATAGATAAAACTATGATTGGTAATATATTCAATACCAATTATGCCGAGTCTAGTAGTTTTTTTTCAATAAAATTAGTCATATACATCATTTTATTTGGTGTCCTTCCTAGCATTTACATCATTAAAGTCAAAATAATAAATGAAACATGGAAGAAGTTTGCAATCACCTCTTCGCTTACTTTATTGTTTATTCTAGGTTTAGTATTTGCCAATGCGAGCAATTGGCTGTGGATTGATAAAAATGCGAAAATAATAGGTGCCTTACCGATGCCATGGTCTTATGTAGCAAATACTTATCTTTATTATTCCAGCAAACAGAAAAGCAGTGAGAAAGAAATTTTGCTGCCGGATGCTACCATAAAAGATGATCAGAAATCGATCGTAGTCTTAGTTATAGGGGAATCTGCAAGAAGCCAAAATTTTTCTTTGTATGGCTATAGCAAAAACACGAACCCATTGCTGTCCAAAACGGATAATCTATTTCATTTTGATGCAACCTCTTGTGCCACTTATACTACTGCAGGTGTAAAATGTATTTTAGAACATGAAAACACTGATAAGCTGTATGAAATCCTACCCAATTATTTATATAGAAATAATATAGAGGTTATTTGGAGAACGACAAATTGGGGAGAGCCACCAGTTCATATAAAAAACTATCAAAACAGAGATGCTTTAATGGCCAATTGTCAAGGCGAGGGCTGTGAATATGATGAGGTTCTTCTAGATGGACTAAAAGAGCAGATACTAGCTAGTGATAAGAATAAAATATTGGTTGTATTGCATACCAGTACAAGTCATGGTCCTACATACAGTAAGAAATATCCAGCTCAATTTGAGACTTTTAAACCGGTATGTAACAGTGTTGAATTAGGGGACTGTTCTAAAGAAGAGTTGATCAATGCTTACGACAATACAATTGTTTACACTGATTATATTTTATCTAAAGTAATAAAGGATTTAAAGCAATTAAACGAGTATAAGAGTACTATGATTTTTGTATCAGATCATGGTGAGTCTTTAGGAGAAAAAAATCTATATATGCATGGGGTGCCTATAAGTATTGCTCCTAAAGAACAGTATGAGATCCCTTTTATAGTTTGGTTATCTGATGGTTCAAAAGAACTTAAGCCTAATAAAATGCTGTCTCAGAACCATGTATTTCATAGTGTTTTGAACTTTTTAAGCATACAAAGCCCTGTCTATAATGAGGGAATGAATATTTTTAAATAATTATAGTTCTCTTACCCAGATATTTCGGAAGCTAATTGGAGCACTTGGATCACCGTGGGATTGTAATTTAATAGGAGAAGGTCCATGCGCTTGTCTGTAAGCTGGATCACCTATGTATTGTGTTGGTCCTTTCAGTTCGACGTTGTCTTGAACCAGAATGCCATTGAACAATACGGTTACTCTTGCAGGAGTTTTCACGCTTTTATCGTCATTGAATGTTGGAGCGATCCAGATCACATCATAAGAATTCCATTCGCCCGGTTTATTGGTTGGGTTTGCAAGTGGAACTAATTGCTTGTAAATACTTCCTGCCTGTCCATTAGTATAGGTGTCATTTTTATAGGAATCAAGGATCTGTAATTCATATCCAGCATCTCCTTTGCCTAGAGAAGCAAGGAATAGTCCTCCGTTCCCTCTGCCTTGTCCTTTGCCCTCAATGTTTGCAGGAACCTGCCATTCAATATGTAGCTGATAGTTGCCAAATGATTGTTTGGTTTCTATGTTGCCTATACCTTTTCCTTTTTTTACGGTAAATACTTTATTGGCTACTGGCCAAACCGCGGGTTTGTCCCTATCGTCAGTCATTACCCATTTACTGAGATCTTTGCCACCAAATAAAACTATAGCATCAGATGGTGCAGGGGTAAATACTCCAGCTGATTGTACAATTTTTGGTATCGGAGTATATACTTCCGTTTCTTCTGGTTTCGTTTTTTCCTGTGCAATTGCCATACTTAGTGCACCGGCACTTAATATAGTAGACATTAAAATTTTCTTTAAGCTCATTTTGTGATTATATTATAGTTTAGAACAGTTGCCCAAAAGCTGTTATGTTTAGTTGGACTACAGTTTCTAAATACAAATTAGTGTTATTTATTTAATATTTGGAATTATTTAGGCTACAAAGGTGGGTGGGGATTCTGAAATTACAATTTAGAGGATGAGCTAAATGAGGACGTTAAATAAATTAATTAATGATGCAGATTGTAAAATTAATATTAACTTAATCTTATAAAACTAGATTTGTAATCAATATGGAGCGTCTCGGTTTTATTTCTTTTACTAATAGGGAAAGCATACTATAATGAATACTCAGGTTGATATTTCTTTTGAGAATTTTAAAAGAGGTCATTTGGAAGCATTTGAAATTTATTTCAATTACTACAAAAAACCATTGACTTATTTTGCGCAATCCATTCTGAAGTATCATCATGAAACAGCCGAAGAAATAGTTTCTGATACCTTTTTGAAGCTTTGGAACCGACGTCAGGATTTTGAGTCCGTTCAAAAAATCAAAGCATTTTTATATATCGTTACCAAGAATGCTTGCCTAACTTTTTTAAATTCTTCTTACGTCAACAAACACGTAACCTTAGAAAATTTATCAGAAGATGCATTAATTGAAGATCCAGAAATATTTGCACATTTAATACGGGCGGAGACTTTAACGATATTATCTCTTGAAGTTGAAAAGCTGACAGCTACACAAAAACGGATTGTTCAATTGAGTCATTTTGAAGATTGCAATACAAAAGAGATTGCTGATAGACTTCAAATGGCTCCAAATGCTGTCTATGTTAATTATGCCAGAGCCGTAAAATCATTAAGAAAGAGCCTGGTAAAAAGTAAGTCTAGATTATTTTCATTTTTTCTGTAAGATTTTGTTGTTTGACCAGTTTCTATATATAGGAACAACTCTATGGATCAGACAACACATATAACACAATTATTAGTAAAGTATAACAATCAAAACTTAACAAAGGAAGAGTGGGCGGAACTCCAGAAATGGGCAGTTTCAGACCCTGCGTTTACTAAAGTTTTGGCTGATTTCAATCCTAATGTGAATAAAGGAGAATTTTCCCGAATAATGAAGGATTATAATAAGGCTGGTGAAGGGCTTCATTTTGAATCTGTTTATGATAAGATCCATGCACCAAAAAGATCTTATAAAAGCAGGAAAGTTCAATGGCTGGGCTGGGCGGCATCAATCCTAATTCTTTTATCATTTGCTATCTACAATTTTAAAGAATATCAGTATACAATAGAAGGACTGTTTTCAAAAAATGAAAGGCTTATTCTTCCAGGAACAACTGCTGCAATAATTCAAACAAATAAGGGAACTCGTTATTCCCTGACTAATCTGCAAAGTATTAAAATCGATGCGAATGGACGTATTAACCTGAGTTCAGATCAGCATGAAATTATTTTGGATAAGGAAGAAGAATTAACCTTGATTGTGCCTAAAGGAAATGAATTCTCATTTACAATGGCTGATGGGACACAAGTCTGGCTTAACTCCAATAGTAAACTCAGATTTCCACGCCAGTTTAATGAGAAAGAACGAATCGTTTATCTGGAGGGAGAAGCTTTCTTTGATGTTATGCACCTTGCAAATAAACCTTTCATCGTACAGAATAAAAAACAAAATGTTCTTGTATTGGGAACGACTTTTAATGTAAAGTGTTATCCGGAAGATAGCCAGGTTATTACCACCTTGTTTCAAGGAAAGGTTGCAGTAGAAGATAAAATCCACCATACTAATATAGAATTAGTGCCTGGTGAGGTCTCCAATACGAGTCCGAACAATCCTATTCAAAAAATGAAAGCCAATTTAAACGAGGTTAAAGCTTGGCGAAACGGCCTATTTAGCTTTAATAATACTCCTTTCGAAGAAGTGATTAAACAAGTTGCACGTTGGTATAATGTAGAAGTGATCTATCAAAAAGGTATTCCTAAAGAACTTTTTACAGGTGAAGTTAGTCGTGATGTGGATTTTTCGGTAATGGTTCAGTTTCTCCAGGGCTCAGGAATAAACCTAATTATAAATAATGGGAAATTAATTATCAATTAAAATAGGAGGAGATGTCTATAAAGTAAAGCTAAAAAATTAAAGCTAGAGCAGTATTTGAGGTGCCGCTCTAGCAACGGCTCAGATTAGATCTGGAAACGTATCATACAATTAACAGATTTTGTAATTGAACCCTTACAAATTTAGGTAAAGTAACAGGATTTCACAACTGGACTTAAGTTTTGCTTAGGGTGATTAAGTCAATTATTACTTATGAAACCAAAAAAGACTATTTTACATAGTAATAAACCAATTTTTAATATTTTAATGATAACACGGTTAGGCTTGTTATGTCTACTTTTATTATGTAGCACATCGACTTTTAGTCGGGCGAATTCCAAAAGTTTTAAAATCACAATTAATGTCAAAAATAAAGACTTGGTTGAAGTGCTAAATACGGTGAAGAAGCAGACCGGATATAATATTTTGTATAGCAATAATACGCTTAAAGAAGTGGGGCTCATTTCGATTCAAGCTAATGAAATGCCTTTGGTAGAATTCTTAGATGAAATTCTATTAAATAATCAATTAAATTATACGATAAGCACGAGCAATATTTTAATTAGAAAGGGTGCCGTAAGCGTTAATTCGGCTCCTTTGCAGCAACTCATTCGCGGTGTGGTACGCGATGAAAATGGCAAGGCAATGGCTGGAGTGAGTATTACAAAAAAGGGAACTTCGATACGGATTAGCAGCAATGAAAAAGGGCAGTTCGAAATAGATGCAAAAACCAACGATATGTTGACTTTCAGTTTTGTAGGCTATGAGACCAGAGATTTTTTGATTGGCACTACGAATACGATTCAAATTTCATTAGTTCCTGCTGTGAAAAGTATGGATGAAGTGGTTGTTACAGCTTTAGGTATCAAAAGAGTCGAGAAAGCTATTGGTTTTGCACAACAGACTGTTGGTTCAGAGCAACTGGCTACAGCAGTTTCCCCTAATTGGTCGGATGGTTTAAAAGGAAAAGTAGCAGGGCTTAATATTATCTCTGGAGGTACAGGGCCTATTAATTCCCAAAGCATACAATTACGTGGTGCCACTTCTCTGAATCCAAGTAGCAATTATGCACTCATCGTTATTGATGGGGTACCGATGAATCAAGAAACTACGCCATATGGCAATAATGTGGGTGCTGCTTATGGAACAGAAGCTCCTGTAGATTATGGGAATGCTATTTCTGAATTAAGGCAAGAAGATATCGAATCTGTTTCTGTATTGAAAGGTCCATCAGCTGCAGCATTATATGGTTCCAGGGCCGCAAATGGAGCGTTGATCATTACAACAAAGACCGGAAGGAAAAATCAAAAGCTAGGTATTACGTATACTTCATCTTTAAATTTGGATCAGGTAACCAACTGGCCTGATTATCAATATGAATATGGAGCGGGGTCTTTTAATGCACGGGATGCTAATGGAAACCAATACTATTCCTGGGGCAATTCAGCCGATGGACCTAGCACCAATACTCCCGAGGCCTTTGGTCCAAAATTTAATGGTCAAAAATTCTTCCAATATGATCCTCTTACACAACAGCAGGGGGCAGAACGTACCCTTTGGCGTCCCTACAAAAACAATATGAAAGACTTTTTTCGTTTAGGAACCACTTTTGAAAATGCCTTGTCTTTTCAAGGAGGTGACGACAAAGGGTCTATGCGATTAAATATTGCACACACAGATAATGACTATATCACGCCAAATTCAGGATATAAGCGAAATGCGGTTTCTTTTAATGGGAATTATCAGGTTAGCCGTTTAATAAAAGTTTCGGCTGGGGTCAATTATAACAATAGAAGTAGTGAAAACCTACCGGCTTTTGGAATTAGTAATGGTTCTTTGGGGTATTTCTTAATGTTCCTAATGCCTAGTGTTGATATAGATTGGTATAAACCAATCTGGCAAAATGGTAAGGAGAATATTCAACAATTGAATCCTTTTTCAAATTGGTCTAGTAATCCATATTATATCTTGAATGTTGATACCAATCCACTGACGAGTAACCAGCTGATAGGTAATACAAAAGTTGATGTTAAACTGACTGACAATTGGAATATCATGGGGCGTGTATCTTTAAACTCTTTGAGTCAATTACGAGAAACTCATCGAGGTTACTCTTCTCAGAAACATCCCAAAGGCTATTATGGTAGACAAGATGTGATGAGTCAGGAGATCAATTCTGATTTTTTATCAACCTATTCCAACAGCTTTGCTGATGTTTTTAAGTACAGTATTATGGGAGGAGGAAGTCGCATGCAGTACGATTTAAGAAACGTGATGACTTCTGTGGATGCGCTTGTCGTTCCTACAGTATTCACCCTTTCTAATGGTGTAAACAATCCGATTACCACAACTAATGATGCTGCTAAAAGGATCAATAGTTTATACGGAATGGGTTCCATATCATGGGATGATAAAATCTTTGTTGATGTAACAGGCCGGAATGACTGGTCTAGTTCTTTGCCATCAAACAATAACTCCTATTTCTACCCTTCAGTAAGTAGTAGTTTTATCTTATCAGATTTGTTGAAGCTACCTAAATCTATTAGTTATTTAAAATATAGAGCTTCGTTTGCCCAAGTTGGTGCGGATGCCGATCCATATCAAACAGCGAGGTATTATAACCAAAGCGGATTTCCTAGTTCTGCCTCTGTTCCTGGAACTTTGTTTAATTCAGATTTGAAGCCTGAAATTACCAGTAGTGTAGAGACTGGTATAGATTTGAAATTTTTTAATAACAGATTCGGATTAGATTTAACTTACTATAATTCCATTACCAAAAATCAAATCCTGGCTTTACCATCTGATATTGTTGGTGGATACGGCAATCGAGTTATTAATGCAGGTGAGGTTAAGAATAAAGGATGGGAGTTGATCATGACTGCTACTCCAATTAAGAATAAAAATTTTGATTGGAAAGTTACTGCGAACTGGTCTACAAATGACAATACCATCATGTCCTTAACAGATAATTTAGAGCGGCAAACCCTTACACAAGTTTGGCAAGCATATGTTATTGCTACCGTAGGAGGAAGTACTACTGACTTATGGGGTACAAAGTTTGCGCGCGATCCAAGTGGTAATATGGTGTACAAGAACGGGGTACCTGTACGTGGCACGACACCGGAATACATTGGCAATACCGCTCCCGATTGGAAAGGAGGGTTAACGAATACTTTTCTTTACAAAAACTTTCGTTTGAGTCTTACTGTAGATGGTCAGGTAGGTGGACAGGTATTTTCGGGAACCTATAACAGAGCTTCATGGGCAGGTACGATGAGTAACACTTTGCCAGGACGTGAAGAGGGTTTTATTGTTGGTAATGGAGTAGTGTTAAATACCGACGGATCTTACAGTACCAATACGCAACAAGTGAATACCCAGACTTATTATACCGAATTACACCAAGCTACAGAAGCAGGTATTTTTAGCGGCACCTTTTTAAAAGTGCGTGAATTAACTTTTGGTTATACGTTTCCAAAACGATTGATTGAACGCTATAAGATTGATGGGTTGACAATAAGTTTATTTGGAAGAAACCTTGCTGTATTTGATAACTATCCGATGTTCGACCCAGAGGCAGGGAGTAAAAACGGGGCAGTATTTGTTCCGGGAATAGAAATTACACCAATGCCTTACACCGCATCTTATGGCTTTAATTTTAAAATAGACTTTTAACGATAAATAAATATCAAGATGAAAAGATTAATACGATATACTTTATTGATAAGCCTTATTATCCTTGCTGGCGCTTGTAGAAAAGATTTTGAGGAGATCAATAAAAATCCTAATCTGATCAATCAGATTAGCCCAGGCACTTTGTTAAATGAGGTGATTTACAATGTAGCTTCTAATAATATTCAAAATAGCTATAATGTAAATAGTCAACTGATGCAGGTGCAACTTAATTATCCGCAATATTATGGCGGTGTACAACGCTATGAAATATTGGAAAACACAGGTTTATCACAATGGAATAGTGCTTACAAATGGCTTAAGAATGTGAAAGAAATGTTGCTTTCTGCAGAACAAAATTCAGCGCCGAATTATAAAGCTATAGCTTTAACTTTACAGGCCTGGATTTATTCCAATTTGATAGATAGTTTTGGTGATGTACCTTTCTCTGAGGCATCTCGCGCCGATGAGGGGATTTTGCAACCTAAGTATGATGATCAAAAAGAGATTTATACTAAGCTATTGTCGGACTTGGAATTAGCAAATTCTTTATATGATTCAAAAGTTGGAATGGTATATGGAACTGATATTCTATTTGCCAGTAATGTTAAAAGGTGGCAAAAGTTTACCAACTCGCTATACCTCAGATTATTGTTGCGCACAAGCAATACAGATCCAAGTGTTTATGCCAAGATGCGAGGTATTTTAGATGACCCAATCAAATACCCAATTATAGAAAATCAGGAAGAGTCTGTCATCTTTAAGGTAACAGGTATAGCTCCCAATATTTCACCTTGGTCACGTGCCTTAGATTTTAGTACACAGCATGCTGTTGGGGCTTATTTTATTGATTTACTCAATAATTTAAACGACCCACGGAGACCTGTATATGTTAATGAAGCAAAGGAACAAGAATCTTTTATTGGTTATAAAGGAATTCCTTCTGGGTATGATGAGCAATCATTTCCCTATTCTCCATCTTATATGAACAACTTACAGGTTACTGTACCAATGATTATCCCGATTTTAACCTATGCGGAGATTTGTTTTATAAAAGCAGAGTTGGCACAAAAAGGTTATGGTAATAATGCCGAATTACATTTTAAGAATGGTATTCGTGCTGCAATTGCTACGTGGACGGCTTATCCGATAACAGAGGATTATTTCCAAAATCCATTGGCAGGCTATGATGGGACTTTAGAACGTATTATGTTGCATAAATATCTGGCTTTATATTTTACAGATTATCAACAATGGGCAGAACAAAGACGTACAGGATATCCCACATTGCCTAAAACAACAAGCATGCTTAATGATGGTAAAATGCCTGCTCGTTTAATGTACCCAGGTATTCAAAAGGTATATAATCCCGTACATTATAATGAGGCCATAAAAAAGATGGGGACAGATGATATCAACAAAAAGATTTGGTGGGCAAAATAATATGGAAAGGATAAAATAATAAGAAAAGAAGAATGTTAATTTTTTAAATAAAATGGAATGAATAGAATAAAACGACTATTTGAAAAGTGCTGTTTCTTGCTGGGAATGCTGCTGTGCGGAGTGTTTCTATCTTTTAGTATTCCTAATTCTAAAGAGAATAACAAGGGGGTGAAGGGTGTTAGTTTTCGTGCGGCTACCTATAATATTAGGTATGATGCAGCTGCGGATAAAGAAACTGGAAATGATTGGGATACTCGGAAAGAAGCTTTAGCTAAGCTCATTTTAAGGCATGGTTTTGATATCGTAGGCACACAAGAGGGCATGACGAAGCAGGTGATTGATCTTAAAAAGCTTTTACCTGGTTTCGACTATATAGGTTATCCTTATGGTGGTAAAAATGATCACCACAATGCCGTTACTTTCTTCAAAACAGATTTATTTGAAGTGATGGATGCCGGTGCATTCTGGCTTAGTGAGACTCCAGATGTGCCTAGCATAGGTTGGGATGCCAACGATAGAAGAATCTGTCACTGGGCCAAGTTTAAGGAGAAAAAAAGTGGTAAAATGTTTTACTATTTTAATGCTCATTTTTTTTGGCGTCTAGAGATTGCCAGACGTGAAACAGGGCCACTTATTGTCCGTAAAATTGCAGAAATTGCAGGGGATAGTCCGGTGATATGTGTTGGGGATTTTAATTCTACTTCTGAGACAAGTCAAATTGAAGCAATGAAGTCTAGTCTTTTAGATGCATATGATAGTTCTAAAAATGGCCGAAAAGGAGTAGATGATACAAATTTAGGTGGAGGAGTTTTTCATGGTGATCCTAAAGATCGAATAGATTACATTATGGTTAGTAAAAATATGAGTGTTACAGATTATGAGGTTTATTCTGACAAGTATAATGGAGATCGGTATCCATCGGATCATTTGCCGGTATCTTGCATTGTTAGTTTTTAAATCTTAAAATTGTTTATTGCTGATATACAATCTGATTCGTAATTTCAGATTAATTAATAGCTACAGAACCCCAAAAAGTTAAACACTTTCTGGGGTTCATAAAATCTATCTTCTAATGAACTGGATAATCTTATATGGTAAAAAGTATGCGTGAAATTATTACTTTTTATTCATGAAATCCATTCAAAACCTGAAGTTCAAAAGTATGCTACCCTTGAAGTGCCTGAAACTATAAATGTATACTGAAAATTTTAATGTAATTATACCTAATTTTGTCGTGTATTGAGTTTTGCTGCTGCCGAATTATTTGTAGAGGCTGATAGCGGTTTGGTGTATACCTGGTACTGCTTTTCTACTGGTCTCCTACTGGTCTCCTACTGCTCTGATACTGCTTTTACAGTAAGAAACCAGTGCTAAAGTAGTTCTAAGGCAGTATTTGGTTTACTTTTGTTATTAATCGTAGTACATCTGTTACAATTAAATTTCCAATGTCATCAAATTGTTTTACCTAAAAAACTTCGTTATGTAAAAATTGGAATTTCTCATATTCAACGGTAGATTGATCCATTTATTCACAGAATTCGGCGAGTTCACCTCGTAAACTGCGATTCATGTAAACGAGAAAAGCCTCAAGTCTTGCGATTTAAGGCTTTTATATTTCTCTGGCGGATAAGAGGGGGTTACTCCGCGGTTATCGGATCTATAAGGGCGGAGACCTTACTTATTGAATTTGCTGGGAATCCACCTTGTTTAGCATGCTCAAGAACCATTTCTTCATTTGGAGCATTGTAAATGCAATAGATCTTATCGTCAGTTACATAGCTGTTTACCCATTGTATTTGTGGTCCCATTTTGTTTAATACATCATTAGATGCTTTTGCAATTTCTTTTAATTGTTCAGCGGTTGATTTTCCTACTCCAGGAAATTCTCTTTCAATTACATACTTAGGCATGGCATTAGTTTTTAAATTGTTTAAAATCCAGTTGAATAGGGAGATTTAAGCTTTGTGACTGCAGTTGGAAGTAATAGAAAAGGGGAGGAAATTCTGAATAGCTGCAGCTGAAATTCCAATACTTAAATTTACGAAAATTATCTGGTTTATATTGTCAATTAATTCAACTATGGTGCTCTTGTCTTCTTGGTGGGTTTTACTGAATTCGTGCATTTTTACCTTAAAATTGGCAAACTTTATGGATGTCAAAAATTATTTGTAATTTAGATTATGCTCCATCGTCGCTCACCATCTGTAATTACAGGCCACTCAATCAAACAAAGGCTTCTAGCTAGGAAACAAGCCAAGACTGGCGAATTTTCATCTGTTGAAGAAAAACCGACTTTATACAGCCTATTTCATCCCTCCATTTTTTATCTCATTATATTGGTGGTAGTTGTGTTAGGTGGGCTATTGTGCATTTTAAAAGTTTTATAAAAAATACTTCTTTTACTTAAGTAGTAAAGTACAAACGTACCTATGACACAAGTAGATTTTTGGAAATATTAATGAATTAGATTAGTTACAAGAACCTTTTTAGTGATTAATCAACCTGGTGTTTTAGGTGGACTTAAAATAAGCCCCTGTAATGAGCCGTATCATTCCTTATGGCTCATGTGTCATGGTGCAACAGCACACTCGCTCAAAGGCGGTAGATGGCTCTTAGAAACGAAAAGTAATTTACCTACGATATGTCAAGAAATCTCTTTAAATAGCTTTGAATGTTTCAAGTTTCTTAAGGTGCCAAGTTGGCTCCATAAGATTTTTTGCTCTTCGTTGTCAAGTTCAAACATGAAATCTTCGGGACAGATGGAAAAGAAAGCGGGAACGATCTCCGACCATTCCCGCTTCATCTAAATTAACGCTCTCATATATAAAGACGTTAATTTGGGTTATATATTGTATTGCCCCATAAAAAAATTAAAAATCATTAGGTTTAAAACCAATCCTTTTTCTTGGAGTATTAGGACGTTCCAGCTTTTCTAATAATTCATCTAGGTAACGAAAGAAGATGGCTCTGTCATTAGATAATACTCCAGATAACATTGCCATACTTTGTTCAGTAAAGGCGTTAGGTGCTTGTCGTCTTCCTCCCCATCTTGCTATTCCATTTTGGAAGAGCAAGATTTTAAATTCTTCACCAGTTAAACGAAATATGAAATCATCAGGGAATCGCTTAATGTTTCTTGAAACCGCCTTGTTTAAGTTACCATTGATTACTCGATATAATTCTGCTAAATTTTCGTCTAAAATCACTTTATGTCCACGTACGTAATAGATTGGTTCATGATAATTTCGTCAGGAATTATCGCTATATCCCAGCTGTGTAAACTTTTAAATTGTCAATTCGGGTACATTAGGTGTAAGTGTAGCTGGGGTTGTAATTGCACTTAACAAACTGGATCTAAATTCATTTTTTTCCACATTAACCATTCCGTATTGACTAAACCATGCATCTGCAGTCCCTGTAAAATGTAATTTAAAACCATCATTTTTAAGCTTTACTAATAAGTAGTAAAAGGCAACTTTACTTGCATTATCAACTGTATGAAATAGCGTTAAGGTTGAGAAGTATCCATTTATAGCGAGCCCGATTACCCCACCAACAAGAACCCCATTCTGGTAGGTTTCAACACTATGTGCCATACCCATTTTATGTAGTTCAGTTGCAGCTTTAATGTAATCGGCACTTAGCCATGTCCTCTTTTTTTTTCCTCTAGGTACGGAGCAGGCCGTGATAGTTTCATAGAAATTGGTGTTGATTTTTATTTGAAACTGCTTATCCATTTCCTTTGATTTTTCTTTCTTTAAGTAGCGCCATAAATCATTCCTTGCTTTAAAAGTATTGATAGGTATAATTCCTCGTAATTCATGGTCATACCATTCAATGATTTTATGATTACTCATATTGGGTAAAGGATAAAAACCCTGCATAAATCCTTGTAAGAGAATGAAAGGCGACAATTCAAATTGTCCAAATGACCATAATAAAGCATTATTGTGGCCGCCGGAAACCTTGGATAAACCCATATGAAAGGATCTCTGAAGAAGTTTTTTTACGGGATGTTTAATCTTGTCTGGAATTATATCAGATAAGTATTTTGGTAAAATGCCCATAACTGTATGATTAATAGTTAAATATAATAATTGTATTTCAAATATTAATTGTGATTTTCTAAATTGTAAACCTTTTTTTATGTAGTCTTATTTTGAAAGTTTTATCTTTTTTAGACAAAGCAGATGCGATGTGAGAAAGCAAAGATACTGCAACAAAAGTTGAATGAATTATTCAAGAATAATACTGATTAATTTCACCATTTTTTCAATTAGAACACCGAAAAGTGTAGGCAAAAGTATTATAAACAGTAAAGCCCAACAAGGTTGGGCTTTAGATTACTCTGCGGAGAGCGAGGGATTCGAACCCCCGGACCTATGACAGTCAACAGTTTTCAAGACTGCCGCATTCGACCGCTCTGCCAGCTCTCCGCTGCAAAAGTACAAATCCCAATCGATTTTGCAAATTTAGATTTGCTTATTTTTCGATATTTTTAAGCTTGCTTAGAGCTGTTTTGTGAAACTATTTTGAAATCAGGTGTTTATAATGAATCTTAGCCTCTATTTTTTTTATAAAAACCATAATAAAAACTTAAAACACACCCAAAAGAGTCGTTTTTAACAGATTTTTCTGTACCTTGTTATCTCTCAATTATTAAAATTACGTCAGATATTGTGTGATGAGCGCTCAAAAATTTAAAAACACATAAAAAATCTCAATGTTTTTTGGATGTATATCGGACTTAAAGGATGCTAGCATTGGACTTAAATGTTAAGCCGAATCTGATAGGGACCTCCTTCGTACCTCGCTCGGGTTTGTTCGATAAATTATCAATTGAAATAGATAGGAAACAGGAGTGAGGTCAAAGATTAATTGGAACAGGGTATTTGGCTAGTTTTACATCTAAAAAAAAATCTGTAAAAGAAAGAATCAAGATCTTTAAAAATCAAAAATGAAGACTGTTAGGGGAGAGTAATAAAAAGAAACCTTATTTCTTGAACATATTAAAGTTTGGCTTGATAATCTTCACACTTCGTTTAGATAAATCGACACTTGCATTCAGCTCAAAGCCGATCAGCAAAATCAAAGAATTTAAATAAAGCCAGATCATCAAAACAATCAACACGCTGATAGATCCATAGATCTTATTATAAGCGCTAAAGTTATTGATGTAGAATGAAAAACCAAGAATCGTTAAAAAAGCCAGAATAGTAGCCAGCCATGATCCTGCGCTAAAGAAATGCCATTTCTTGGCATGAGCAGGTCCATAACGATATAAGATTGAAATCGTCACAAAATATAAAATCCCTAATAACGACCAGCGCGTAAGCTGAATGATATACTTAAAAAAGTTACCCTCAATCTCAAGATGTTTGTTGATGTACGTGATAGCGTATTCACCAATAAACATGGCAGTAATACAAACAATCACTGATAGGGCAATTAGAACAGTAAGTACAATTGCAATAAACCTTTGTTTAACCCAGGAACGGGTTTCAATGATCAACGATGATTTATTAAAAGCCATCATTAAACTATGTACCCCATTGGTGGCAAAAAATAAGGACAACAAAAATCCGAACGACAATAAGCCCCCGTTTTGTTTGTTCACAATCTCATTTAGAGTAGTCTCAAAAGCTTTATAAGCATCCTCGGGCAATATGAGCAGAATGAATTCCATCAGTTGATCCTGGAAGCCTATACGCTGTGGGATAAAAGGAATCAGTGTAAATAAAAAGATAATAGCAGGAAATAGTGCCAGCATAAAATTATAAGCCAGCGAAGATGCCTTGTTAATTAACGAGTCTTTAGCAATCTCCTTGAAAAAGAAAGAAGCTACTGTATAAAGTGGGAGTGGACTAAAGCCAGGAAGTACACATACTTTGGTCCAATCTATAAACAAAGCATAAATCCTGATTTTTAACAGCTGCCTGTGTACCCACTCCATCCACCAAATTTAATTAAAAAATCCCCTTAATTTCTCCATGAAGTTTTCTGGAGGTGAGCACGGTCTGTTTTTAGCCATATCAACAAAAACAAGTGTCGTAGCCCCAATATTAATCAGCTCCTCAGCCTCATTAAATAATTCATACTTAAAATGAATCCTTACGCCCGGCAAATCATGAATAGTGGTTTTAATAGTGATCTCCTGATCATATAAAGCCGGTTTAATATACTTGCAATTCAGTTCCAAAACAGGCATCATTACACCAGTACTTTCCATCGTAGCATAACTCATACCCAAACTTCTGAGCATTTCTACCCTTGCAACCTCATAATATTCAGCGTAATTACCGTAATAAACATAGCCCATCTGATCCGTTTCACCGTATCTGACCCTAACTTTGCAGGTGTGTGTATACATACTATTTGAAAATATTGCGTTTGTTTAATGCGTCCCTGTATTTCTTCGCATTGCGATTGTGCTCCTCGACAGTAACCGCAAAGGCATGGTAACCCGAGAAATCTTCCTTAGCACACATGTAAATGTAGTCGTTCTTTTCTCTGTTCAATACTGCATCAATCGCACTAATGCTTGGCATCATAATTGGCCCAGGAGGCAATCCAGCATATTTATAGGTGTTATATTTTGAATCTATACGCAATAATGAATTCATAACCCTTTTTACAGTAAAGTCATTATTAGCAAAAATAACGGTAGGGTCGGCTTGCAGTAGAATACCTTTATTTAATCTGTTCAGATATAAACCAGCAATAGTAGGCATTTCCCTGTCGTATAAAGCCTCAGCATCAACAATGGAAGCCAATATAGAAACCTGAATAGGACTTAGGTTTAAGGCTGCAGCTTTCTGCTTACGATCATCATTCCAGAATTTTTCATATTCCTTATGCATACGGTCGAAAAAGTCTAGCGCCGTAACATTCCAATACATCTCATAAGTATTTGGAATAAACATTACATAACTATTGTCTTGATTAAAACCATATTTTTCTATCAAAGCTGTAGAATCAAGCACATTAATGAACGACAATGAATCTGGCTCCAGATTGTTCGATAAATAAGCAGCAAAGTTTTCCTTTTTCCGCAGATTTTGGAATTTAAGCTTTACAGGTTCCTGATTTCCTGATTTTAACATATTGATCAGGCTGCGGTTATTCATACCTTTTGTAAGTCTATAACGCCCTGGCTTTAAAGAACGTGCAAGGTCCATTTTTGCAGCAGCCTGACTAAACGTTCCAATGTGAGTTAAAACATCTTTACGACGAATTTCTTCAAATAAATCATCAAGTGTATGGCCCGTTCTTACATAAATGAATTTCTCTTTTCCTGTAGTATTGGGTGCGAAGTAAATTTTATAAAATTCAAAACCGAAATAACCACCAATAGCTAAAACGGCTAATAAGCCTAGCAGAATGATTTTAGTACTGGATTTCATGCTTTTCTTTTCGTTAGTCATATATAGAGTTAAATATTATTTGTTAGAAAGGGTGATGTTTACCGGGCTGCCAATTTTAACCTTGATTAAAGAGTCAGAAGAAAATGGATCCTGTCTGATCACTACTGCAGTAGTAGAATCTGTGATATTGCCCTCATAGCTGATAATACCAAGATTTAATCCAGAGCCACTTCTTAATGAAAATAATGCCTCATCCTTAGTTAAGCCTATTAATGATGGAATATCTACTTCCTCATTTCCTTTACCATCACCAAGTACCAGATCTATTCTCGATCCTTTAGGTAAACTCTCCCCAGGCTTAAGAACTTGTCCGCCGAATGAAGCTTGTAATACTACATCCCGACTCATATCTGCCTTATAAGTTGTATCTCCAATTTTTAGGCCAAAGCTCTCAATAAGGGCTTGTGCTTCTGTCAGCGATTTCAATTCTACATCAGGGAACTTAGCATTTGGTGCCAATGCAGTATTAATGGTCAGGTAAATGGTACGGTTATCTTTCACAAAAGTATTTGCCACCGGATCCTGATCTATAACCATTCCGGGAGGCGAGTCCATGATGTAAACAGAATCCACCTGATAACGTAGTCCCAAAGCCTCCAATTTCTCTACAGCTTGTGTAAATGCAAGCCCTTTTAATTCAGGTACATTTAAACCTTGTCCGTGTTTGGTATAATACCTTAAACTAAAGAAAGCAACCATCAACAGCACTACAACGGTAAGCACGGCTGCAATAAGGTTGTTTCTGAATGATGAAGTCTTTAGATAAGATATGAATTTGCCCATATTAATTGTTTCTTTTTAAAGGTATAGGGGCCAAATTTAGGCTAAAAAAATATTTTAATAGAATTAAAATAACATCTCCATCAACTAATTTATATTTGTGCCTACAACCGGGAGTACCTGTCGACTCCTTTAATACGCTTAATAATGAAAAAAATAATAGCATTACTAACCGGTGGAACTACCGGAGAGTGGGTGGTTTCGGTTAAAAGTGCAGCCACAATCGCTCAGAACTTAGATCCGGAGAAGTTTGAAGTATACAAAATCATGCTTACCCAGCAAGGATGGTTCTATGAACCGGCAGGATCAGTGAAAATTGAGGTAGACAGAAATGACTTCTCTATAACTATTAAAGGAAAGAAAATCACATTCGATGGTGTGTTTATTGCCATTCATGGTTCACCGGGTGAAGATGGGAAGTTACAAGGGTATTTTGATATGCTCGAACTTCCTTATACAACCTGCGATGCACTAACATCAGCAGTAACCATGAATAAAGGTTATACCAAAGCGATTGTTAATGGAATTCCTCAATTGCATATAGCTAAGTCTGCACAGATTTTCAAAAATGCTGAATATAGTGTGGAGCAACTGAAAAAGGAATTGAACACACCTTATTTTGTGAAACCTAATAATGGGGGAAGCAGTATAGGGATGACCAAAGTTAACCATCCGAGTGATTTGCAACTCGCGATAGACAAAGCTTTTAAAGAAGATAGTCAGGTATTGATTGAAGAGTTTATTTCTGGACGGGAATTTACGGTAGGTGTAGTTAAGTTGGACGGAAAGATCGTGGTTTTACCTGCTACGGAAGTGGTAACTGCTAAAGAGTTTTTTGATTTCGAAGCCAAGTACACACCAGGCGTGGCTA
Source organism: Pedobacter hiemivivus (assembly GCA_040393085.1). Lineage (GTDB taxonomy): Bacteria > Bacteroidota > Bacteroidia > Sphingobacteriales > Sphingobacteriaceae > Pedobacter > Pedobacter hiemivivus_A. The sequence continues at coordinate 102,787 of JBEBUV010000004.1, forward strand.
CAGAAACCACACCAGCACCAATACGTCAGGAAACTCGTGCCAGGGTAGAGGAAATTGCGAAAGCAGTATATCTTAAGCTGAATTGTAGTGGGGTGGTACGAATAGATTTTATCTTAACGGAAGATGAGGGTGATTTCTATTTTATTGAAATCAATACCATACCCGGACAAACAGCTACCAGTTTTATACCGCAACAAGTGGCAGCAGCTGGAATGAAATTGAATGATTTTTATACCAAATTGATTCGCGAAACAATCGGGTAGTAAATAATTTGAAGCATAAAAAAAGCGTGGTGTTTTAAGTCACCATGCTTTTTTTATGCTTGTCAATTTGTCCTTAGGACAATTAATTTATGCTTGTATATTTATCAATAGCACAAATAACTAACTGTTAGAATCTAAACCCGATACTTATACCTGCTCTAATGTTTGCCCAAGGGCCATCGAAGTCAACTTTAGCACCATCTTTATCAACAGTATATTTAGTTTTAACCAATGGCAACTCATCAAGATCAGACAATGCATCTCTTAACGCTTCTTGCTCATCATCGTCAAATCCATTTAGGCTTTTGCCAGAGATATTACCTGATGAAGTACCATAACTAGCGCCTAAAATCCACCAATCAAGGTAAACCAATTTGCTCAACTTCCATTGTGCACCAAACATTAATCCACCTGTTAAGGTAGTTACATCACCACTAAGGAAGATCTGCTCTTCTCTTGTGAAAAAATTACCTGGAGTACTAGGATCTTCAACTTCAACTTCGAAGTTAAAAGGCACCTCAGCATTGTATTTCGCATACCTTACAAATGGAGCTACATAAAAGCCTCTAAATACGCCTTTACCCATATAATATCTAAACTCAGGAGTAATAGCAAGGTTTCCGGTTTTGAAATCTTTAATACTGTTCCATGTTTCAGGATCATCAATTGCCTTTTCTATTTGCGATGAGAAAGGAACATTTGATTTAGGTGCAAATCGAACACCAAGAGCTACAGACATCCTTTTGCCAACAGCACGCTCGTATTGAAAAGAGTAGTTCTTTAAGGCAATGGCGGGGATGTTCCATTTTACAATGTTTTTGCCATCTTCTACCATCATGGTGTCCTGTGCTTTTACTGATCCCAAAGAACAGCATATAAAGCCTAATAGTAGAAGTAATGATTTTTTAGTAAAGTTTGTTTGCATACATTAATAGTTATGGTTTAATTTTTTCTCGTCAAAATTATATTTTATAAATGATTCCAAAAATACCCATTACTAGGTATTTTCGAAATCCTATGCTTAACTTCGGGGAGGCCAAAATAAAGACCTATGATCATAAAACACCTGTTGAGTAACCATTATACGCCAGTTCTTTGTAAAAAAGGAACGATAATTTATGAGCCAGGAGAACAGCCTGAAGCTGTGTATTTTATCAAAAGTGGTGAGGTTAGAATGGTGACTGTAAATGAAGAGGGTAAGGAGTTTATTCAGGGGATATTTAAAGCAAATCAATATTTTGGTGAACCTGCATTAATGATCAACAAACCTTACCTGGCGTATACTATTGTATCACGGGATGCAGAAATTATTACGGTCAACAAAGATCAATTCTTTAAATTGCTAGATAAAGAGCGTTCTTTTAGCATGGAAATGATCAAAACCTTAAGCGATCGGTTATTTTACAAATCAATGATGTTGGAAGAACTGGCAAATGAACAGGCAGAACACCGCATCATAACCCTGATTAATTATCTGCTCAAAAATGTGGAGAAAGACGCTGTTTTGGATGTTACAAGGCAACATTTGGCCGATATGAGTGGTTTAAGGGTAGAGACAGTGATCAGGATTGTAAAGAAACTAGCGGCAGAAAAGATCTTGAAATTAAGAAAAGGCAAGATTGTTAAGGTTTAAATATGATCTATATCATAAACAGTGTGTTTTAGGTTCATTATCTTTGTAAGAGATAACAAATAAAGAGGAAAAAGATAATTAGAAGAGCGATGAAACCGATATCAAAATTAACAGCAGTTATAGAATGTAAATGTCCAAGGTGCAGGGAAGGTGATATCTTCTCAAGAAAAATGTATTCCTTAAAAGGACAGGGCGCAAACTTAAATTGTCCGGTTTGTAATTTGCGATTTGAACGCGAGCCTGGATATTATTATGTAGCGATGTTTGTGAGTTATGCGATGAACGTTGCTGAGATGATCACCATTGCAGTAGCTACTTATATATTTGGTCTTGCTTTGGTTTATGAAAACTTATGGCTTTATTCAGGAATTATATTGCTTGGTGTACTCTTATTAGCACCCTTTAATTACCGTTATTCAAGAGCTATCCTTATGCACTGGCTAACGCCAGGTTTAGGCTATGCGCCTAAACCTTAATCGTTTTCCATTTACCTTTTTTAAACAGAATATATCCTGCTAGTGCAATTCCTGCTTCGGCAACAGGTATAGCTATGAAAACACCCGTTGGGCCAAGTTCAAAATACTTCGCCAATATATAAGCCAGTGGAATCTGAAACAACCAGAAACCAAATAGGTTAACCCATGTCGGTGTCCAGGTATCACCCGCACCATTAAAAGTGCTGATCAATACCATACCTATTCCATAACAGATATAACCTATACTCATAATCTGTAAAGCATTAACCGCAACATCTTGTATCAGTCTGTCGTTCGTAAAGAATGTGATGAAATATCTACCACCGGCAAAGGTGAATGCCATTACCAGAGCCATATATATCACAATATACTTGGCTGTTTTCATAACAGATTGCTCTGCACGCAGTAATTGCTTTGCACCTAAATTCTGACCAACCAATGTAGCAGCAGCATTACTCATACCCCAGGCTGGTAACATAAAGAACATCATTAACCGCAATGCAGTCTGATAGCCAGCTGAGCCGTGATCACCTCCTGTAGTAGCCACCAGCTGTGCCAGAAATATCCAGCTGCAGGAAGCAATAACAAATTGGAAAATAGCTGGTGTTGCAATTTTTAATAATGCTTTAATTTGTTCCCAATGTGGCTTTAAATAAGCAAGCTTGATCTTTAAGACCCCTTTACCATTAAATAAATGATACAATTGGTAAATTACACCAATGCTTCTGCCAATCGTAGTAGCAATGGCGGCACCTGTTAAGCCGAAAGCGGGAATAGGGCCAAAGCCATTAATGAGTACCGGACATAGAATAATATTGGCAATATTGGCTATCCATAAGCTTTTCATTGCTATAGCAGCATTTCCAGCCCCTCTGAATATTCCGTTGATTAAAAACAGGAGAACTATGATTACACTACCACCCATCATGATGCGCATAAACGGCGTCCCTTGAATAGCCGTTTCCATAGATGCACCCATTAATAATAGGATGTCGGTAGCGAATATTAATCCGCAGATACTAATCAGAATGTTGAAGCATACAGCAATAAAGATGGCCTGCATACCAGCCTTTCCCGCCGCTTCGGGATCTTTTTCGCCAACCCGTCTGGCTACAATAGCTGTAGCAGCCATACTCATCCCTATGGCAAGGGAATAAATTACGGTAAGAACAGATTCGGTAAGTCCTACGGTTTGAATGGCGTGACTGCTGTTGTGTAAATGACCTACAAAGTAAAGGTCAACAAGAGCGAATACCGATTCCATTGCCATTTCCAACATCATTGGTATGGCTAATAGGAGTACAGCACGACGCATGCTGCCTTTTGTAAAGTCGAGATCTTCTCCCTTAAACGCTTGTTTTAAAAGTGATAAAATTTGAGATAGCTTGCCCATGGAAGCTGTTTGTTGTACTGGCATAAAAAAGAGAAAAAGTATAATGTAAAACCGATTGCCAGCATGAAATGCTGGTGTTGATAAGTGTTGGGATGTAGGAGTCCTTGGTTATTAGAACCTCAAACGGACTGCAATGATCTTCATCGTTTTGCGGTTTTGTTAGACAGCAAATATATAAATATTTGGAACTTTTTTACGAGCTTTTAACTTTTTTAGGAAAGAAATTGAAATAGGGCATTAAATAATAAGCAATTAAATACTATATGCTTTAATCATTTCTTCGCTGACTTTACAACCTCTGCCAGTTGATATATCAATCATTACATAGTCAAACCAACCATCAGAAGCTATTTTTTTAGTTCGTTTGTTTTCGATTTCAAACTGTACTCTGCAACCTTTTTCATTAATAGTAAGGATACCGGTACGGATCAGGATCACATCGCCTAATACTAATGGACGTTTAAAATCGACTAACGCAGTACGTACTACCCAACCAAAGCCACTTTCTAAGAAAGACTCCATTGGCATTTTATAGAACTCGGCCATCTGGTCGTAGCGTGCTGCTAATACATAATCAAAGTATTTGCTGTTATGAACATGGTTAAACATGTCTATATCATCCGGACGTACTTTTAACTCAGACTCGAATATGCTATATTGTTTTTTTTCCATGCTAATAAGTTATAGGTGCAAACATAAGACTTAGAATTTACTTATATTTGTTAGCAATGGGGAAATTAAAACTATATGACATTTTCTTCATATAATCTTCTTGTAAATCACCAAAACTTCCAGTACCTTTGCGCCTAATTAATTAATTTATAATAACTTTAGTATCATTCAAGAATGTATTTAAGTAAAGAAGTAAAAGCCGACATTTTCAAAAAACACGGCGAAGTAGAAACAAACACGGGTTCTGCAGAAGGTCAAGTAGCGTTATTTACATACCGTATTGCGCACTTAACAGAGCATTTAAAGAAAAATCGTAAAGATTTCTCTACTCAGTTAGCACTACAAAAATTAGTAGGTAAACGCCGCGGTATCTTGGCTTACCTATTTAAAAAAGATATTACACGCTATCGTGAAATCATCAAGAACTTAGGTTTAAGAGATATCATTAAGCCTTTGGGGTCGAGAGACAGCAAATAAGCGTACTTTATCAAAAGAAGCCATCCAAAAGATGGCTTTTTTACTTTTCTGATAAAAGTGTTTGACTTTTATCTTAGATTTGAAAAACTAAAAATAGTATATATAAACAAGGTGTATCGAAAGAGGAAAATGCACCACAACAATTATTAAATGAATGTAATAAAAAAATCGTTCGATCTGGGCGATGGAAGAACAATTGAAATTGAAACAGGTAAATTAGCTAAACAGGCTGATGGTTCAGTAGTAGTAAGAATGGGTGATACCATGTTATTGGCTACTGTAGTATCTTCTGTTGGTGCAAAAGCAGGTGTTGATTTTTTACCTTTATCGGTAGATTATCAGGAGAAATATGCTGCCGCAGGACGTATTCCAGGTGGTTTTCTTCGCCGTGAGGCAAGGTTGTCAGATTATGAGGTTTTAATCTCTCGTTTGGTTGACCGTGCGTTACGCCCAATGTTCCCAGAGGATTACCACTCTGATACTCAGGTAATGATCTCTTTGATCTCTTCTGATAAAAATATAATGCCAGACTGTTTAGCAGGTTTAGCGGCTTCTGCTGCTATCGCGGTTTCAGATATTCCTTTTAATGGACCAATCTCTGAAGTACGTGTTGCTAAAATTGATGGTAACTTAGTAATTAACCCTTACGTTTCTGATTTAGAGCGCGCTACAATGGAATTCCTTGTTGCAGGTACTGATAAAGACATCGTGATGGTAGAAGGTGAGTGTGATGAGATTTCTGAAGAAGAAATGGTAGAAGCAATTGAGTTCGCTCATAAAGCTATCGTTATTCAGGTTCAGGCTCAAAAAGAACTTGCTGAATTAGTAGGTAAAACAGTAAAACGTACTTATTCTCATGAAGACAGCAACCTTGAATTAAGAGATCAGGTATTTGCTGCTACTTATGATAAAGTATATGCAGTTGCTAAAAGCAATACAAGCAAAGGTGAGCGTACGGATGCATTTTCTACTATCTTAGCAGATTTCGTAGCTACTTTAGGTGAAGGTATTGATGATGTAACAGCTTTCTTAGCTAAGAAATATTTCCACGATGTACAATATGATGCAATCCGTAATCTGGTATTAGACGAAGGAATTCGTTTAGATGGTCGTGATTCACGTACCGTACGTCCGATTTGGAGTGAAGTAAGTTATTTGCCTGCTGCTCACGGATCTGCAGTGTTTACACGTGGTGAAACTCAATCTTTAACTACCGTTACTTTAGGTTCTAAAGACGATGAGCAAATGATTGATGGTGCTTTCATCAACGGTTATAACAAATTCCTTTTACACTATAACTTCCCTGGTTTCTCAACTGGTGAGGTTCGTCCGAACAGAGGTGCTGGTCGCCGCGAAATCGGTCACGGTAATCTTGCAATGCGTTCATTGAAGAAAGTATTACCTGGATTAGAGGAAAACCCTTATACAATCCGTATCGTTTCTGATATCTTAGAATCTAACGGTTCTTCATCGATGGCAACTGTTTGTGCTGGTACATTAGCATTAATGGATGCTGGTATTAAAATCAAAGCTCCGGTATCGGGTATTGCAATGGGTTTAATTACTGATGAGAAAACTGGTAAATATGCAATCCTTTCAGATATCTTAGGTGATGAAGATCATTTAGGTGATATGG